>DATGIQ010000423.1:0-9697 GCA_035295665.1 Gemmataceae bacterium
CGCAGTCGATTAAGCCCGAAACCCTGTCTCCGGTCCAATTGCTCAGTCTGCGTTCGCTCGTTCAAGCACTCCAGACCAGGGGCCAGCTGTTGCCCTACCCGGAGGATGACCTCGGCGATGTCAAGAACCTCGTCGGCGCGCCGGGCGGCAACGATAGCATCTGGATTGATCTCGGTTATCCCGTGCTGACCGCGCCCAACGGCCAAAAGTACAAACCGCTCTTCGCCCCGCTCATTCTTGATCTGGACAACCGCATCAACCTGAACGTCCACGGCAACATCCGGGGCGGTACTAAGGGGAATCGGTTCTTCGTGGCCAACCAGGGTTGGGGCCCGTGGACAGTGGACGTGAGTCAGATTCTCAATTACCAGGCCACGCAGACGACACCGCCCGAGGAATGGAAGCAGCTCTTTTACGGCCTTACCATCGACCCGAGCGAAAACCGAGTCGTCGGCGCTCCCATACAGCCAGGCCGATATGGACTCAACACCATCGTGGCGAACGACAACACCACGGTGTTCCCGCCTCCGCACGCTTACGCCCCGGTGGATTACGATGAGTGCGATCCCACCGGTCAGCGGACCGTCGCCATCTCTCTCCAAAACGGCACCAATTGCTTTCCGCTTTACCCGCCGACGGGCTTTGATAACCTCAGCGCCGCCGAGCGTACCAATCACCCGTCGCGCTACAATGTCATCCAGCCCGTTCCTGGTCAGCAACGTCGGTTCCCGGTGTCCGACATGGAGGCACTGCTTCGTTTCGGCGATACGGGCTCTCCGTTCCTGACCTCCGAGTTGCTGCGGTTGTGCCCGCACAATTTCAGTGGGGATTTTTACGGCGATCCGTTGGCAGCCCAGCGCCGCCGCTTAGTGACGGTGCGCAGCTTTGATGTGGAACGGCCGGGAGTGACGCCGTGGCTGACCCAGTACCACGGCCAGATCCAGACGCAGGGCAATTATTCGTTGCCGTACGGCCTCGCACCGGCCTTTAGTTTTCTGCCGCCTGGGCCACCGCAGTCGCCACAGCAACTTTTGCAGGATCCCAATGACTTCCGCCTGGCGGCCACGGGCACGAACCAGATCGGCACCGATTGGCGGGCTGCCACGGCCGCGTTAGGCCGTCTCGATTTGAACCGTCCGCTGCCCCCCTATCCGACGCCCGGTGGAAACGGGGTTATCAACGATGGCGATCCAACCACGCTGCGACGATTCCAGGCCGCCGAGCTGGCACGGCAACAGCTTGCCGAAGACATCTATATCCGCTTGATCAATGTCACGGGGGTCTTTAATCCCTTCCTGGACCCCAAGTTGCCGACGCATCAACTGAATCCGGCAGACATTTCCGCCTTGCGCGCGCTCGCCCAGCTAGCCGTGAATATCGTCGACCTGATTGATTCGGATGACTTCAGCACGCCGTTCCACTGGGGCGCTATTGGCCACCCGAACTTTCAACAGTTCGTGGAGAATCTAGGTCAAACACCGCAGTGGGTTTTCGGCGTCGAAATGCCCCACGTCCTGATTAATGAGGCATACGCCCAGTACACGATCCAAAATGAGAACGTCACGAAAGCTGGCACAAAACATCCGATAACGGTTGAGACTTGGGTCGAGCTGTACAATCCGCTCAGTCCCGACCCCAGCCTCCCCTTCAGTGGCAATGCGTACCTCAACAGCGGCGTCGGGCAGAACCGAGGCTATCGGCTCATCCTGGCGAAACCGAACGCCACCGCGGTGCTTCCCGGTACTTCGACGGATGATTACCTACGTCTTCCAGCCAACTCGCGCGGCAACCCCTACAATCCGCAGAAGCCACAAGACTTTGGCATCTTTCAGACTGCCCCAAATCAGCCCGCGATTGTAGACTTTGTCGATAAGCCCCGACCCATCCCACACTTTGTGAATACATCCAGCGGGGGGCCGGGTCCACAGGGTTACTTTGTCATCGGCCCGACCGGTGCGAAAGGGCCTGCGATGCCGGCGGGATCCCAGGTTTACACGCGCCCAGAGATGTCCTACACGTTGCCCGATGGGGATCCGTATATCCTAAGGACGAACTCCGGTCTCCGGCCGGCTGCACCTACCGTGGTCTTGCAGCGTTTGGCCTGCCCGTACCTTCCTCACAATCCGCTGCCAAACGACCCGGAGTTTGCCGGCCAGAATAACCCAAACCGGCCAATCAATCCGTACATCACCATCGACTACTTCAGCGATGTAAACAAGGAAGCCAATCAGATTCAGCAGAACCAGGTCTACATCCGCAACGACAACAAGATGCCGCTTGACCCAAAAGCAGCCTCGGAAGGCCGCAGAGAGCCCTTCGCAGGCAACAGCACGCAGAAAGTCCTCCAAACTTCGGGCGCAAGCCCCAAGCATTCATTCTTCCAAAAGAATGACAACATCCAGTCAAACTTTGATTGGCTGGTTCACCTGGACCGAGAGCTGATCAGCCCGATGGAACTCATGCACGTGGCCGCGGTCAAGCCGGCCCTGTTGACGCAGGAGTTCATCAATCCACCCGGCGGTACAACCGGCGGCCATATGGTTCCGTTCAATCACCGCGTACCCTGGTATGATGAAGACCGGCCCAGCACGGGAAGCGTTGATTCGCATCGCCTCCATCGCTTCTTCGAATTCGTGGCCACACGGAGCCGGGCCGCCGGGCTCGAAGCGCCGGTGATCCAGGGCCGCCTCGTTCAGGGCGCGAACGACCAGATTCGGGTCAATCGACTGAGCTGGCTCACCGCCAGCGGCAGCTTGGCCGCGATCAAAGTCGGAGATGTTCTCGTCCTTGATAAAGGGCTCGATCCTCACGAAAACGTTCGCGTCAAGGCGATTGTTCCCGTGACGCCCACGGACATCCGCGTCCAGTTGTTCAATCCATTGATCAAGTCCCACGGCAATGCCATAACGGTTGAGCTAACCACGATGGGCGAGCGCGTGCCGGGGAAGATCAATATCAACACGATCTGGGACCCGCCGACGTTTCAGGCGCTCGCCAACCCAACAACCTCGAATTTCCCGCCCCCGTCCTCCGCGAACTCTGATTCCTGGGGTATCCAGGCCATGTTCGCCAACCTGATCTTGCAGCGATCGCCGGGACTAAATCAGGGTACGGGATCGCTCACCGCAGCGGACCGGCCGTTCTTGGGGATGGCCGCGGGCCATTATTCCAGTGAGATGACGGTTCCGTTCTATCCCGCGGCGGATAAATATGGGGTCAGCGGCGTCAACCACACGCTGCTGGGGGCGGCCCAGCTGGGCGGGACCAACACGTCGAAGCGGCTGTTGCAAGTTCCTTTCCAGGCCCCCTCCAATAGCCCGCAACACCCGTTCATTGCCAACCAGCTTCTGACCAAGCTCTTTAACAACGTCACCACGCGCAGCAATGTGTTTGCCGTGTGGATGACGGTCGGCTTCTTCGAAGTCATCGACGATACGGCGCGACCGGCTAAACTGGGGGCAGAAATCGGCAAATCGGAAAATCGCCAGATCCGGCACCGGATGTTTTCGATCGTGGATCGCACTGCCCTGACCGTGCCATCGCCGATTGGTTCCCTTGTGGGGACGGTTCCATCCTCGGGGCTCCATTCCGTGAAGATGGACCAGGTCACCAACTCCATCGCGGTCGGCCCGCTTCCGCCGGTAGGGCCCATCGACCCTACGCTGGGCCGCGCTGCCCCGCAGCAAATCGTCTGGACGCTCCAGCCAAACGACATCATCGTCGTCGGCGAAGGCACCGCCAATCAAGAAATGGTGGCCGTGACGGCAGTCGATGTGCAGAACCGGGTGCTCACCGCCAACTTTGCGCGGCCCCATGCAGCGACGGAGACGGTGACGCTCCATGTCGTGCCCGGCAATCCGGGACCCACGACAAGGTTTGATCCGCGCGATCCGATTTACGACGAAGTCGTGCCTTATCTGAGCATTATCGAGTGACAACGATGGCAAAAACGTCACAAAAGTTATCGGTGGAGTGAAAAGTTCGTTTGACAAAGTGGGGTCAAGAAGAGAAACTAGACAGTTAGCGAAGTCCGCCTTCGGGACAGAGAATAAGGCGGGCTCGGCACGCCGGTTGGGTCGCGCTATGGGGGGCCAAGCCCACCCTGCTTGTGGCAAGTCTGAGGTAGTCCCATCTCCAGCTAAACAGGCGGACAGGTTCGGTGCGCTCAGTTTTTGGGGTGCGGTGGCACGACACCGCGTTGGTTGCGTGGACGTGATTGAGCGCCGGCGGAGAATGGAACGACCCAATCATCCAAGGCGGTGCCGCGTCGCCGCATTCCAAACAGGGAAGCCATCACCCCGGCTGCGTTAGCCCGACCTCAGCCGGTTGGCAAGGAGAAATGGCATGTTTTTGCGTTTCCGGCGGCCTGGATCACGGAATCGCCCCACACCCACGGAATACCGGCGCCGCTCCGCCGCAAAGCCGCGCCTGGAGCTGTTGGAGGAGCGAACGCTTCTCAGTTCCGATTTCAACTCCGCCGTGAATCTCGATACCTACCCGTGGGTCCGCATGAACCCCGGCGACCCGCTGTTGCCGCAGGCGCCGCCGGGCACCTACAACTGGACCCAGGCCCGCCATCCGGCTTCGGTTGCGATTGGCGATTTCAACGGCGACGGCGTCCCGGACATCGCCGTCGTCGATTTTAATTCGGATCCTACCTCGATTGACGAAGGCGAGATCAGCGTTTTGTTCGGCAACGGCAGCGGCGACGGCACGTTCTCGCACACGCAGCCGGTTGTGGACCTGACAACTTCACCACAACAGATCGGACTCTTGGATGCCGGCGGCATCGCTCCGAATGGGATCGTCGCTGCCCGGCTGCGCGGCTCCAGCGCTCCACTCGACCTCATCGTGGCTAACCGTGGCCTGGACGGCATTGGGGCCAATCTAAGCGTCCTGCTTGGCAACGGCGATGGAACATTTCAACCGCCGAAACAATATCTTGCCGGCGACGTTCCCACGGCTCTCGCGGTCGGCGACTTCAATGGCGACGGCAACCTTGATGTGGTGGTGGCGGATAGGACGTTTCTCCCCGGCTCGGCCACGGTGCTCTTCGGCGATGGCAACGGCGGGTTCTCCTCAGCCGCATCGCTGGGGCTTTTCGACGCCAGCATATACCCCGAATCTGTGGCCGTCGGAGACTTCAATGGCGATGGTAAGCTCGACTTCGTGACAGCGAATTCGGGCAGCAGTAACGTGACTGTCGTGCTGGGCAATGGGGACGGGACTTTTAATTCTGCAGTAACCTACGCCACCGATACCGCCCCGGTCTCAGTTGCCGTGGCCGACATGAACGGCGACGGAAAGCTGGATATTATCACGGCCAACAACGGCGGGGATGATATCAGCATCCAATTTGGGAATGGCGATGGCACCTTTGGAGTTGGGCCTCTGTTTCTACCGGTCGATTTCCCGGCGGGCTTGACGCCCACTTCTGTGGTCGTGGGCAACTTTGACGGTGCGGGTCCCGGCTTGGCCGTCACCAACGGACAGGATAGTTCTGACAGCACGAATACGGTCAGCGTGCTGACGTTTAATCGCCAGCACAGTCTGCCAGACCTGACCGATCTGCTCAATCCACCGGTCTTTTTCCAGACGGGGCAGCACCCCGTCGCCTTGGCAGCCGCCCAGCTCCGTCCCAACATGCCCGGCGTTGTTGACCTGGTCGTCGCCAACTTCGGCAGCACGCTGGATCGCGGCTCGGTCAGCGTCTTTCTCAACAATAGCCGGGACATCGTCATCCATCGCGAATTCCAAATCTTTCCGAGCCCCGGCGGCTTCCCCACGGATTTGCAGCCCGATTCGGTAGCCGTCGGCGACTTCAACGGCGACGGCTTGCCCGATTTTGTGGCCGCCGACCTGGTCTCAAACGATCTGACGGTTTGGCTGAACGATCCCGCTGCCCCGGGCCTCAACTTCACTCTCCTTTCCGATCTGAATGGGGTTCCTTTCACCCTGAATCCCATCGGCATCAACCCAAGAAAGGTGGTGGTGGGAGACTTCAATGGCGATGGGCTTCCCGACATTGTCGTGGCCGACTTCGGCGATTTTGGCGTTGCCCAGGGATCGGTAACCGTCTTCCTGAACACCGGTAACACGGCGGATCCGTTCGCGAACCTCCCCCAATTTGCTACCGTCACGATTGCCAGGCCCGATGTTTATTTGTTGGACATGGCGACCGGCGATTTCAACGGCGACGGCAAGCTCGACTTGGCCGTGCTGTTCGTGAACGGCCTCACGGGCCAATTCGGGATCGCCACCCTGCTGGGCGACGGCAAAGGCAGCTTCTCGCTTGGGCCTGATAGTCTGTTGCCGGTGGGCACCAATCCCTCCTCGATCGTCGTCGCCGATTTTAATGGGGATGGGAAGACCGACATTGCCGTCAACAACTTTCAGATTCTCCCGGAAGCGCTTTCGCTCGGAGTCCTCTTCGGCAATGGCGACGGCAGTTTCGGATCGCTGGCCAGCTACAAAGCGGGAACCCATGTTTCGTCCGTGGCGGCGGCCGATTTGAACGGGGATGGGCACGTCGATCTCATCGTGACCAACGAGAATTTCCCCGGCGGCGTGAGCGTCTTTCTCAACAATGGCGACGGCACATTCCCGCAGACGCCGAATGCTGTTTATTTTGCCGGCACGAACCCCATCGCGGCCACGATCGCCGACATCAACGGCGATGGAATACCCGATATCGCTGTCGCCAATATCAACGGCGATTCGGTGAGTCTGCTCCTGGGCCATCCCAATCCGAATGATCCAACGCATGGCGATGGAACGTTCTTGAACGCCGTGGCCTACGTGACCGGGGGCTTCCCGATTTCGATTGCCGCGGCGGATTTCTTCCACCACACCGATGGCCGGCTGGATCTCATCACCGCCGACAGTGCTTCGAATATGGTATCGGTCCTTGAAAATACGGAGTCGGTGCCGACGCCACCCAGCCCTGGCCCTGCCGACCTGCCCGGAATTCTGCAAGACAGCGCAGCCATCGGCCTTGTCCCCTCCGACCTTGATGCTTGGTTCGTGGCATTCGGAGGGGCCGATGCGAAGCCGGTGACCGTGGCTGGACCAGCGCAGGATCGGCCGGCCGTCGAGTTCTGGCATCCGCTGGTCCGGCGCCATCGCGTGGACGATACGGACGGGTTTTTGAACCGTTTTTGGCAGGAGAGTTAGGACAGAGAAATCGGGGATTTTGATCCTACGTGAACGTGCCGGACTAGCCGGACGCGCCAGCGGAGGGGAACTTGGTCCTTCGCTGGTGCGTCCGGCTGGTATGCGGCTGGATCCCGTACCTTGTAGCCCCTGCTCTCGAGAGTGTGCCCTTTTGCCGGGACGCGAACCGGAACTCGCGTCGGTGATCTAAGGGAATTCACAAAGGAAGTCCGTGCCGCCCAAGGAAGGCTTGCACAGGAAACCGCATCGTTCAATGACACTATTCCTCGCTCACGATTGGGAGTTTTCCGCCATGTCTACCTCGAAGCCACATCCGCACATGCCTCATCCAGGTCGTTCCCCGAGGGTTCACATCGAGCTTTTGGAAAATCGCTTGCAACCCGGTTCGGTACTTCCTGGATTGGGTTTTTCTCTCCTAGGATCCAGCTTGCCGGACCTCGATGCGGGCCTTTTTGCGGTGCAAGATTCCTCCGTTCAGAAGGCATCCTTCCCGACCAACTCTTCGCAAGAATCACTGCCCGCCAGTGATACGTTGTGGATCAGCAGCGCTGCCGGGAACAGCGCCACGGCAGGAAGCAATCCAAGTGCAACTTCGAATCAATCCGATCCCAGCCAGGCCTCGGCTCCCGCGTTGACTTCCAATCTGCTGGCGCTCAATGGAGCGAGCCCGCGGCCAAGCATCAGCCCCGTTCTCGCCGGACAATCCGCCTCCGGATCGATGTCCGCCCCAATGGGAGCGGGAGCCGGGGCGGTCATGGCCCCGCCTTCGGCCAGCAACCCGCTTCCGTCCGCCCCGGTCCGCACTCCGCAGCAGAGTTCGGCCGGCCCGGTGGCTCGGGCGGCCTCGGTCCCTGCCGCGGCCTTGCATCACATGACGGCTTCGGTCGTCGCACCTGGGAACCCGAATGGCCCCGGAAACGTTCATCCCGATGCCAGCGTGAACTGGACGACCTATGTGACAGGAAGCGGTAACGACAGCGGCAATGGAGTGGCGGTGGACAGCTCAGGCAACGTCTACACCACCGGCTACACGGACGACGGTACCACCCGGTCCGCCTTCGTGGCCGAGTACGACAACACCGGTAAACAGCTCGCCTTCACCAGCTTCCAGGTGCAAGATCCCTTCGTCACCTACGTCCAGAGTGAAGGGCACGGGATCGCCGTGGACGGTTCCGGGGGTGTGTACGTCACCGGCAAGGCCACCGACATCGTGGCCGGGGATACGGACGCGTTCATCATGAAGTTCCAACTCGATCCGAACAACCCCGGGCAGTTCGCGCCGGTCGCCGGCTACGGCGGCGGCATCGGCGGGCAGTTTAGCGACAGCGGAGAAGCCATCACCGTGGATTCCCAGGGCAACGCCACGATGACCGGGACCTATCAACCGACAGCCACGGAAACGGACATCTTCGCGGCCAAATACTTGGCGGACGGCTCCGATATCTACTTCGCGAATTACTACCAATTCGGGGGCGCGGATGGAAGTGCGGGCAACGCCATTGCCCTCGATAGCACGGGCAGCACCGCCTACCTGGCCGGCTCGATGCACGTCGCCGGCGGCGACAATGACATCCTCGTGCTCAAGATCGACAACGGGACTGGCTTGAGCCCGACAGGCCACAAGCCCTTTTTTACGATGAGCAATCCGGGGAATGATACGCTCACCGGCATTGCGGTCGACCAGAATGGCCAAGCCTACATTGCGGGGACGCTTGCCAGTTCAAGCGGCACAAATGGGTTCGTGGGCGAAGTAAGTGCGGACGGCAAGAGCCTGGTCAATCAATATGCCATCCCCAATACGCAAACGGGCAATGGGCTTGCCCTGGATACGACCAACGGCAAAGTCTATGTCGTTGCAACGACCACGGCAGACTCTTCCAATAACACGCACGCCTTTGTCCAAAAGCTGGATACGAGCCTGACACCGGGAGATTCGGCGACGATTGGCGGCAGCGGGAACGACACCGGCTTGCGGATTGCCTACGATCCAGGGAGCGGCGCGGTTTACGTAGCCGGCATGACATCGTCGAGCGATTTGTCCACCGACGGCACGATGATCATGGGCACGAATAACGCTTTCCTGTCGAGCGTCGGCAGCTTCAGCTAAGAGCGCAATTTCGTCCGCTCCGTGTCTTCTGCGTCTCTGCGCGAAACTCGAGCAAGAAGAGTTGCGTGCAGAGATGCAGCAGATCGCGGATTGTAGATCACGCAGTCGTTGGCTGATCGCTTTTCACCTGCCTCCGCACCCGACACGTCCCCTGTTTGCGTGCTAATTTGTTGGTAAGCAGTAGCGCCAGACATCTCCCCCGCTGCGGCTACGAAAAGCCAAACCCGTCGTGAGACGGGGACGGAAAGCTATGGACCTCGGGAGAATTCGTGATTCCTGATTTCCCATCAGAAATCAAAAATTCTGCTCGAGGTTGCCAAGCCGCCGAAAGGAACCACCGCATGGAAAGGAGACGGTCGCACGCGGCCGCGTTCGTCGTCGCTTTCGCCCTCCTGAGTTGCACACCAGGCGCTGAGG
>DATGIQ010000424.1:0-18491 GCA_035295665.1 Gemmataceae bacterium
CGCATTCCCTGCTCCGCGATTTGAAGCAAGCACTGGGCAAGTCTTGAACCGTACGCGACGGTCGGTACCTTTCGGTGCATACGGTGGACCGCACATACGTTCGGAGTCCTAGGATGGGACCGCGCCGCCAGGGACGCCGGAAGCCCCCGCGCGTTTGACGGTGGGGAACCGGGATCTCCCGGTTCCCCGCTTCATTCATCCATGATCCGTTTTCCACGGATGCCCTCCTCACAACTTCAACCTCCATTGGACGGTAACCATCCCAAACCGCGGCCATTCGCAGAGGCCGGCCAGCCACGACGGTTCGGTTGTATGCCGGCGTTGCCGCTAGCAATACAACATGCTGGGGTTTGTCGAAAACGCCGGTTGGGCGTGCTCCGCTGCGCGCAGGAAGGAGTACGGTGATGAACTTCTTCAGTCGACTTTTGGACAGCACCGATTTCATGGCCCGTCAGAACTGAGGGGGCTGGACCCCGGGGCTAGTTTGGCTCCACAACGTTTCCGACACCGTCATCTGGCTGGCTTACGTCGCCATCCCCTTCGTGCTGGTCTCGTTCACGCGCCGCCGCCGAGACCTGCCGTTCCCCTGGATGTTCTGGATGTTCGGGGCGTTTATTATCGGTTGCGGAACCACCCACCTGATGGAGGTCATCACCAACTATCTCCCCGTCTACCGCTTCTCCGGCTTGATCAAGCTGCTGACGGCCGGTGTCTCGCTGGCCACGGCCGCCGCCTTGATTCCGTTGGTGCCCAAAGCCCTGGCCTTGAGAAGTCCGACCGAGCTGGAACAGCAAATCGCCGAACGCAAGCAGGCGGAAGCGGCGTTGCAGCGGAGTGAGGAGCGTTTTCGGCTGCTCGTGGACGGTGTCAAGGACTTTGCGATATTTATGCTCGATCCCGATGGCCGAATTGCCAGCTGGAATGCGGGTGCGGAACGCATCAAGGGCTTTCGTGCCGAAGAGATCATCGGCCAACACTTCTCCCGATTCTATACGCCGGAAGATTTGCGGGACGGCGAGGCCGACCGTGCGCTGCGCCTGGCCCTTTCCTACGGCCGGTATGAAAGCGAGGGCTGGCGGGTCCGCAAGAACGGGACGCGATTCTGGGCCAACACCGTCCTCACTGCCCTTCGCGATGAGGCGGGGGAGCTGAAGGGATTCGCCAAGGTCACGCAGGATATCACCGAGCGCAAGCAGGCCCACGATCGATTGCAGCGCAGCAACGCGGAGCTCGAACAGTTTGCTTCGGTCGCTTCCCACGACCTCCAGGAGCCGCTCCGGAAGATTCAAACTCTCGGCGATCGGTTGCAAGCCAAATGTGGCCCGGAGCTGAGCGAACAGGGACGCGATTACCTGGAGCGGATGCAACACGCGGCCAGCCGGATGCGGACGCTCATCACTGACTTGCTAACCTTTTCGAGACTGACGACCAAGGCCCAGCCCTTTGTGAGGGTCGATCTCGCCCAGGTCGCCGCGGACGTGTTGGCCGATCTCGATGAGCGGATCCATCGGACCGGCGGTCGTGTGGAAGTCGGAGATCTACCCACGGTGAACGCGGATCCTATACAGATGCACCGGTTGTTACAAAATCTGATTGGCAACAGCTTGAAGTTTCACCGCACGGAGGAGCCGCCCGTTGTCAAGGTCTTTGGAAAAATCTTCACGGATGCCGAGTTGGCGGGCCGGCTGGAATCGGAAAGCCCGCGGCTCTGTCAAATCACGGTGCAGGACAACGGCATCGGCTTTGAAGAAATATACAAGGAGCGGATTTTTGAAATTTTTCAGCGGCTGCATGGCCGCAGCGAATACGAGGGGACCGGCATGGGATTAGCGATCTGCCGAAAGATTGTCGAGCGGCACGGTGGTTGCATCACGGCCCAGAGCAGTTTGGGCCAAGGGGCGACCTTTGTCGTCACCTTGCCCGTTCGCCAGTCGGAGGAGATGCCCCATGAAAAAGTATCCCAGACCGATCACCATTTTGATGGCCGAAGATGATCCGGATGATCGCCAAATGACCAAGGAAGCTTTCGATGAAAGCCACGTGGCCAATGATCTTCGGTTTGTCGAGAATGGTGTGGAATTGATGAATTATCTGAAGCGCCGGGGCAAGTATCGCGATCCGGCTGTTTCGCCGCGCCCGGGGGTCATCTTGCTCGATCTCAATTTGCCCAAGAAGGATGGCCGGGAGGCCCTCAAGGAGATCAAGGCGGATCCCAAACTTAGGAATATTCGCGTGATCGTTTTGACAACCTCGAAGGCCGACGAAGATATCGATCACATCTATTCCCTGAGCGCCGCGTCCTATATTACCAAACCGGCATCGTTCACCGCCCTGGTCGAAATTATCAAGACCCTGGGCAAGTACTGGCTGGAGATCGTTGAACTCCCGAGCGAAGTACAAGGAGGCTGGGATGGAAGCTCAGCGCATCCAAATTCTCCTGGTTGAAGACGATAAGGATGATTATATCCTGACCCGGGACCTGCTCGCGGAGATCCCGCGGACTCCCTGCCACCTGGAATGGGTGAAAAGCTATGCGGCCGGCCTGGCGGCGATGGCCCAGAACCAACATGTCCTCTACCTGGTAGACTACCGCCTCGACAGGCGTACGGGCCTGGATCTCCTGCGTGAGGCGCGGGAACACGGCTGCCGTGGACCGATCATTCTGCTGACCGGGCAGGGAGAGCGGGAAGTCGACCTGGAGGCGATGAAGGCGGGTGCGGCGGACTACCTGATCAAGGGCCGGACCGATGCGTCGGGCTTGGAGCGTTCGATCCGCTACGCCATCGAACGCCACCAGGACCGGGAAGCGTTACGCCAAGCCTATGACGAGATGGAGAAACGGGTGCAAGAACGCACCGTGGCCCTGCGCGAAGCAAATGATGCTCTCCAGCAGGCGAATCGCAGCAAAGACGAGTTCCTGGCCATGCTAGCCCACGAGCTCCGCAATCCGCTGGCTCCCATCCGCACCGGCCTGCATGTCCTGCGCATGCCCAATGCCACTCGTGCGAGCATCGATCGGATCATGCACGTGATGGAACAGCAGGTCCACCACTTGACGCGCCTGGTCGATGACCTGCTCGATGTTTCCCGAATCACGCGCGGAAAAATTGAGCTCCGCAAGGAAATCATTGACTTGGCCACCGTCCTGTGCCATGCGGTCGAGACCGTGCGGCCGCTCGTGGATGCGCACCGGCATCGGCTCACGATCTCGTTGCCCGAAGAACCCGTGCATCTGGAAGCGGACCCAACTCGGCTGGAACAGGTCTTTTCCAACTTGCTCACCAACGCTGTCAAGTACACCGAGCAGGGCGGGCACATCGAATTATCGTGTCAGCGCGAGGGCCATGTTGTCACCGTGCGGGTCCGCGACAATGGGATGGGGATCGCACCCGATTTGTTGCCGCGGGTCTTCGATATGTTCACCCAGTCCGAACGGGGGCTGGCACGGTCCCAAGGAGGACTCGGCATCGGGCTCACGCTGGTCCGGAGCTTGGTGCAGATGCAAGGTGGAAGCGTCACCGCCCACAGCGACGGGCCGGGACAGGGGAGCGAATTCGTGGTGCGGCTGCCGGTGGTGGACCAGGCTCCGGACCAACCGCTTGACGATGCCGCCAAGCAAGCCCAAGCGAGCCCGCGACAGCTTCGGGTATTGGTGGTGGAAGATACCGAGGCGGCGGCGGAAATGCTCGTCACGTTGCTGAAAATATGGGGCCATGACGTTCGCTTCGTCTATGATGGCCCTGCCGCTCTGGTAGCTGCCCGAACGTTCCAACCCGATGTGGTCCTGCTCGATATCGGACTGCCGGGGATGAACGGATACGATGTAGCGCGGCAACTTAGGCACCAAGCCGGGCACAGCCGACTGATGATCGCGGCCGTGACCGGCTATGGCCAGGAGGAGGACCGCCGCCGTTCACGGGAAGCTGGATTTGATGAGCACATGGTCAAGCCCATCAATCCGGCGGCGTTGGAACAACTGCTGGCCGCGGCCGAACTGCTCAAGGAAAAACCGACAGCGTCGGTCACGGCTGGAAGAGCTTGAGCAAATTGCTCCTTCGACTAGCAACAGGGACGATGCCCTCTGCGCACTGGCATTCCCAAGGGTGAGCAAGCTGAGCTACACATCAGTCTCCTACGCCGATCTCGGCGGTGACGCTCTCCACAATCAACGCGTTTTCGACATCCAGGTGATGTTGTAGCGCATGGATAAACTTTTCCACCCGTTGGCGGATGGCCCCAAAATCCGGAATCGCATAGGCCCCGGCAGGTTCGGGTAATTTGCTGACTTCCCCCCCCGGCTGTGCCCGTGACGCGAAGAGGCCGGCCGCTTTCAACACTTCGTTTCCCAGGAGGTTCGTCTGCTCGAGAAAGTCCCTGTGCTCCTGGCGAAGCTCGCTCACCTGTCGTGCCAGTGTGGGCCGCGTGAGGTCTACCTGGGCGTACATCCCACCGGGCCCCTCCACACTTGCCGCGTGTTGCCGCACGGCAATTTCAACACGGGCCAGAGCCCTGCCCACATCTTCGGCCCATTTCCGCTCATGGCCGGGGATGTCTGAGCCCAGTGCTTTCTCCAGCTGGTCGACGTAGAGCAAAGGAGTATCGCTGGCGGTCCTCATTGAACGGCACCTCCCATTGGCTTGGGGCACCAGGTACGATTGCCTCGTTCTCCGTAACCATACATGCATCCGTTTGGTTTGGAGGAGTCCAGGGAGCAAGCCCCATGCCAAGCGCTGCGATTCCGTCGGCGAGGACTGACTTGGAATGTGCGAGAACGCGGTTATAATGGCAGACGTTCTCCAGAATCGCGCCGGCCTTGATTCACCGGTGTTGCTCATCGGGCGGGAAAACCATCATGCTCTTCGCGACCAAACTTCCTCTGTCGAGCTTGATCGAGTTCTGCCGCGTCTTGCGTCACAACTTGGGCGCCGGCTTGACCTTGCTCCATGTCTTCCGCCAACAGGCAGAACGGGGACCGCGACCGGTTCGTCCCATTGCCGATCGCATCTCCCAGGACCTCGAACAGGGAGAGAGCCTGGAAGTGGCGCTCAAGCGCGAGCAGGCCGCGTTTCCACACATGTTCGTGGCGATGGCCACGGTCGGTGAGCAGACGGGCTGCATGCCGGATGTGTTCGCCGAGCTGGAAAAGTATTTCGTCTTGCAGCAAAAGCTCCGGCGACAGTTCTTCTCCCAGATCGCTTGGCCGCTATTGCAGTTTTTTGCCGCTCCATTCGTCATTGCGCTGATGCTGTTCGTATTGGCCATTTTCGATTCGCCAATGACTCCGCTGGGCCCTGCCTACAAGGGCGTTTGGGGCGCGGCCAAGTTTTTGCTTCATTTCTTTGGCACAATCGCGGCCCTGGTCGCCGGCTATTATGTGATTACCCACATCCTCCACAGGCGGCCGACGGTTCATGCTCTGCTCCTACGGCTGCCGGTCATCGGACCGTGTCTGAGTGCCATCGCACTGTCGCGGTTTTGTTTGGCACTGCGCTTGACCATGAATACCGGCATGCCAATCACCAAGGCGCTGCGGTTGAGCATGCGCGCTACCGGCAATGATGCCTTCGCCGTTCGGGCGGAGCGGGCCATGGTGGCCGTGAAGGAGGGGGAAGACCTCGCACAGGCCTTGAGAGAGACGCGCGTCTTTCCAGAAGATTTCCTGGACATCCTTGCCAATGCCGAGGAGGGTGGCCGGGTGCCGGAAGTCATGGAACATCAAATGGAGCACTACACCGAGGAATCTCGGCGGCGGCTGAGCATCTTGACGCATACCGCCAGTGGCATGATCTGGCTGGCCGTGGCGGGGACCCTCATTTTCCTGATCTTCAGCATTTTTCTCAGCATCTATGGGCCAGGCGGTGTCTATGATCGCCTTGCCCGGTAGGCTCGGGATTGGCGAAGGAGCAACCTTGGACCGTAGACAGTTTCTCGCAGGTACCGTGGCCGGGGCCGCTACGCTCGGATCGGTGTCCGGCCAGGAGCCGGGCTCGGCACCGTCCGGGACAGCGACGAAACAGGCGCGGATGAAGGCCGGCCATCAAAATCACTCTTCCGACGCTGATCTGCGCGTGTTGGCAGCCCTGGGTGTCAACCACATTTGCAGCTCGCTTCCGTCGCGGACGTTGGATGCCAGCTGGTCGGTGGACGGGCTGAACCGACTCCGCGAACGGGTCGAGCGCTTTGGCGTCCACCTGGACATGGTCCCCTTGCCGCTCAGCTCCTCCTACATCAGCCGGGCCGAGAACCCGAATATCATGCTGGGCAAGAGTCCGGAGCGCGATCGTGAAATCGACCAGCTTGGCCAGATGATCCGCAACGTCGCAAAGGCCGGCATTCCCGCCGTCAAATACAACCTCACGATCCTCGGCGTGGTACGGACCGAAAGTACGCCCGGCCGCGGCGGGGCCCGGTACAGCACGTTCGTTCATGCCAAGGCCAAGCAGGACGGACCGCCGGCGGAGAGTGGGCCCGTGAGTGAAGAGGCGATGTGGGAGCGAATCACGTACTTCTTGGAGCGGATTGTTCCCGTGGCGGAGGATTGCAACGTTCGGCTTTGCTGTCACCCACACGACCCCGCGATGCCGCCGACCGGCTTTCGTGGCGTGCACCGTGTACTTGGCACGGTGGATGGCCTCAAACGCTTCGTGGACATTCGGCCGAGCAAATATCACGGTTTGAACTTCTGCCAGGGGACGGTGGCCGAGATGCTGCGCGAACCCGGCAAGGAGATTTACGACGTGATCCGCTACTTCGGTCAACGCGGCAAGATCTTCAATGTCCACTTCCGCAATATCAAGGGCGGGTATCTCCACTTTCAAGAAACATTTCCGGACGACGGCGACGTGGACATGATCCGGGCGATGCGTGTCTACAAGGAAGTCGGCTACGACGGCATGATCATGCCGGATCATGTGCCGCGGATAGATGGGGATCCAGGAGGTGCACAGGCGTTTGCCTTCGCGTTTGGGTACATCCAGGCGCTGATTCAGATGGTCAGTGGCGAAGGGTGATGAACCCAGCGTGGGCGTACGGCCAGTGATGAGGACGAGATCCGCACGAGAATTCCGCCGCCTTTTGCAGGAACTCTCGGCAGCCGAGGACACTGTATTTGCCGAGTCGCTGGCTGCGCGGATCGGTGTTGACCTTGGGAGCGCGCCCGCTGGCTATGCCTCCGGCATTGGCTGGCTATGGGCACCGGTGAGGTAGAAGCAACTGAAATTACGAATCGCTGATGGCCGGGAGTTTCGCGAACGGCGCGCGGGTCGGGTTCACATCGGCCGCGCTGAAATGGCCACTTCTTTGTTTCGCGAGTTTCCTTCCACTCTTAATAGCCCGACTCGAGGGCCCCCGCGAAGAACTGGAGCTGACTGTGAACAGCTCGTATCCCGACAGTCAGGTCCGCAGCAGTTCGCCCACCTGATGGCATAATGTCTTTGCTTCATCCGCCCGCGGCGCCTCCGCGATGACCCGCACAATTGGCTCCGTATTGCTCGGCCGTACGTGCACCCAGCGGTCAGCCCAGTCCAGGCGAAGCCCGTCGACTCGATTGACTGCCGCATCCGGCCAACGCTGCACCAGGGCCGCGAACAGGTTCGGCAGCCGGTCGCGTGCCACCGTGTATTTGTCCTTGATGATGCAATAGCCGGGCAGTTCCGCTACGAGTTGACTGAGTTTCTTGCCGGTATCGGCCATCAGGTTCAATACCAATCCCATCCCGATGAATGGGTCGCGCACCCAGCCGACACGCGGGTCGATAACTCCGCCATTGCCTTCGCCGCCGATCACTGCTCCGACTTCACGCATCTGCTCGACCACGTTCGCTTCGCCGACCGCCGCGCGGTAGCACGAACAGCCCTGCTCCTTGGCCAGATCCTCGCTCAACCGGGAAGTGGACATATTGAGAACGACCGGTCCGCGTTGTTGCTGCAATCGGAACTGCACCGCCAGGGCCAGCGTTAACTCCTCCCCCACGTAACGCCCCATTTCATCGATGAGCGCCAGACGATCGGCATCGGGGTCAAGCACAAAGCCGATGTCAGCGCGATGCTGGGCCACCAGGGGACCAATCTCGCGCAGGTTCTCCAGCACGGGCTCCGGCTCGTGTTGAAATCGGCCGTCGGCGTCGCAGGCATGGCAGACGCAGACACATCCCAGAGCCCGCAGGAGGCTCTCACCAAGGGGGCCGCCGGCTCCGCCGTTGGCGTCAACGAAGGTACGGAGGCCCCGCGCCTGAATGGTCTGCTTCTCCACAAGTTCCAGCACTCGATCGCGATGCCATTCCGCGGCCTGGCGGCACTCCGTTGCTGTGCCCACGTCCTGCCAGGAAGCGCGGCGAAAGCCCCGCGATTCGAAGAGGTCCCGGATCTTGCCTCCCTCGGTCGCCGTCAACACCATGCCGCTCGGCCCAAAGAGTTTCAGACCGTTCCACGGGGCGGGATTGTGACTGGCTGTGATCTGAATTCCCCCCGCTGCAGCCAGCCGGCGCACGGCCAAGCCGCATGTGGGCGTTGGAGCCACACCCAGATCCACGACTTCGCAGCCGCCGGCCAACAGCCCCGCCAGCGCCGCATGGCGTAGCATGAGTCCGCTCGGCCGACCGTCCCGACTCAGCACGATCCGCCCGCCACCGGTATGCGTGGCCAGCGAAGCCGCGAACGCCGTTGCCGTCTCAGGGATCAGGCCTTCGCCCACGATTCCTCGGATTCCCGAAACGCTTACAATCAACCCGGTGTCGTTTGCCATGTTTTCCTCCGCTGCCGGCTCAGCCATTGCTCGGCTGCGGTCAATGCCGTTCGGCACGCCCAACCCTCAAGGTCCGCAAAGTCGTTAGCCGATGATAGCTCGGGTCAGCCGGACTTTGTACTGGTTCTCTTCTGGGCAATCTATGGAGGCTGGCAAAGACCGGTCAGCGTGGTGGCCATTAAAACGCGCCTGGCTGGGGCTGTTGCTATGGCTGCTGACCGGCTGCGCCCTGTGCCGGACCCCGCTTGATTGTGCGATCCCCGCGGACGCGGGCTTGGCGGCGCGGACGGAGAATGCCGCCGGGATTTATGCCGTCAGTTGCCCCGACGTCCTCGAAATCAGTGTCGATTCCCATCCCGAGCAGAACGGCCAGCGCGAGATTGGTCCCGATGGCCGGATTGATGTCGGTCCCCAGGGTCGCTTGCGCATCGAAGGCCGCACCGTCGCCGAGGTCGCTTTGCTCCTGTCCCAGATTTATGGCGTATCCCCGACGGCGGTGCACGCACGGGTTGCGGCCTACAAGAGCCGGCAACTTTACCTGATCGGCCAGGTGGCCGGCCTTCAGCACGTCGTGCCCTACCAAGGACCGGAGACCGTGGTGGACCTGCTCCATCGCGTCGGCGGGATTACGCCAGTCGCTGCTCCCGACGCCGTTCGTGTGGTGCGTTCCCATATCTCCGAGGGCAAAGCGCCCGAAGTCTTCCAGGTCGATTTGCAAGCCATTCTGCTCCACCATGATTGCCGCACGAACATCTACCTGCACCCCCAGGATCAAATCTTCGTCGGCGAGACACGGCATCTGTCTGTACTCAAGTGCATTCCTCCCTGGCTGCGGCCTATTTACGAAACGCTTTGCGGCATGCGGCGGTCGGCCGCGAAGATGGGATGATGGCTCAAAACATCCGCCCCACGGCGAGGCCAAGTGGGCATTCTGGGGGATTGCGCGATCTGCTCTTGCTCTGCACGCCCTCTCACGATATACGTTCCCGGCCGGATGACGGTGGCAAGGGCAGACTACGGGAACAGGGAGGGGAAAGATGCGCGTACGCATAAGCCGAAATCGATTGCTGCTGATGGTCGGATTCGTCGGTTTGGCAGCGATGAGCGTCTTCTGGGGCCGAATCGGGTCATTATCCAGGGCGACGGCCAATCCCCCTGTCGCCGGCCAAGCTGGGCCGCAGCAAGATCCCACGAACGTGGCCGCGGTAGCCCCAATCTCCTCGGACTACTCCCACCGCGTGGTCGCCTACATCTATGACACCATTCCCATCACGCGCGAAGACCTGGGGGAATACCTCATTGCCCGGATGGGAAAGGAGCGGCTGGGCCAGTTGGTCAACCGCCGCATCATCGAACATGTATGCCAGCAAAAGGGCATCGAAGTGACTCCGGCAGAGGTCGAAGCCGACTTGGCCGAGACTCTCAAGGGCTTGGCTGTCAATCGCAACGACTTCGTGAGTAAGGTACTCAAGCCATATAACAAAACGCTCTACGAGTGGAAGGAAGACGTGATCAAGCCGCGGCTCATGCTGACCAAGCTTTGCCGCGATCGAGTCCATGTGACGGAGGAGGACTTGCAAAAAGCCTTCGAGGCCTACCACGGTGAAAAGCTGAAATGCCGGATCATCCTCTGGCCCAGTCCAGAAAAGGGGCACGTTTTCGAGATCTACCCCAAGATCCGCGACAGCGAGGAAGAATTCGACCGCGTTTCCAAGCAGCAGGCCGATCCGAAGCTGGCGGCCGCGGCGGGCCAGATTGAGCCATTCGGTCGGCACACCACCGGTAATGAAGAGATGGAAACCGCGGCCTTTCGTCTCAAGCCCGGCGAGATTAGCCAGGTCATCGAAACACCGCAGGGACTTGTGGTCATCAAATGCCTCGAACACCTCCCACCTGATGGCCACAAGCTGGACGAATTCCGCGCCGAATTGACCAAGGACATCATCAACCGCAAAATTAGCCAGGTGGAAATTCCGAAACTCTTCAACGAATTGCGGGCGCAGGCCCATCCCACGCTGTTCCTGAAAGAGGGCGAGACCGAGGAAGAGCTGCTTCGCGAAGCCCAGCGGGAGTTGCAGGATACGGCTCAGAAAACATCGGCACCGCCGGGAAATTAAAACCAAGCGACGAAAATTGCACGCCGAAGCGCAAAGCACCCAGGGAAGCGGGTCCCCACAGGGAACTTTTTCTGGGTTCTTTGCGTTTCTTCGCGCAACGTGCCGGCCCAGGAATTACAGTTTACTGGGGGATCAATTACGTAGACTCCTCTTGACTCACAGCGAAAGACTCGACCATGCCCGAAGCCGCAGCCGAGCATGCCGTACTCTATAGACCTCTTGTGGTCTTGCTCCCGGTCTTCAACGATTGGACAGCCCTGCGCAAGTTGCTCGTGAACCTGGATGCGGTTTCCAGGGAGCATGGCCTCTCCTTCCAGATTTTGATCGTCGATGATGGTTCGACCATGATGGCTGAGGAGGGTTTCACCGGGCAGGGTTTTCCCACGTTTGAGTGCATTGACATTCTGCGTCTGCGACGAAATCTCGGACACCAGCGGGCGATTGCGGTCGGTCTGGCCTATGTGGAAGACCGGATTCCCTGCGAGGCTGTCATTTTGATGGACAGCGACGGCGAAGACGACCCCCGCGATGTGCCGCGCCTGCTCCAGAAATATCGCGACGAAGCCGAACAGAAGATCATCTTCGCCGAGCGCACCAAGCGCTCCGAAACTTGCGTGTTTCAGCTCTTTTACTCCCTGTTCAAGCTTCTGCACTTCATCTTGACGAGCCGTCAGGTTCGGGTGGGCAATTTCAGCGTCATTCCCGCGGTGCGACTCGCTTCGCTGGCGGTGGTATCCGAAATGTGGAATCATTACGCCGCGGCCGTTTATAAATCCCGTCAGCCGTTGGCGCTGGTTCCCACGCAGCGGTCGCAGCGGCTGGATGGGAAATCGAAAATGGGCTTCACCAACTTGGTGATCCACGGCCTCAGCGCGATCTCGGTGTACAGCGACACAATCGGTGTGCGCTTGTTGGTGGCCGCTACGCTCTTGATTGGCTTGACGCTGGCCGGGCTCGTTGGTGTCGTGGCCGTGGGCCTGGTGGCTGGCTTGGCCATTCCCGCCTGGGCAACGTTGACGGCCGGCACGCTCCTGGCGGTCCTGTTCCAGGCGATTTTGTTCTCGCTCATTTTCAGCTTCCTCATCCTGGGCGACCGGCAGGGATCGACGTTCTTGCCGTTGCGGGATTACCGCTATTTTGTCGACCGTGTGAAAACGGTGTATCAGAAATGATGACCGGCTATGCCTATGTGGGCGGCGAGCTGGACCTGTTTGCCGCCGCCACAAATTGGAAAGCCTATTTCCGTTCCCATATCCAGCCGTACCTGGGCAACGATGTCTTGGAGGTCGGAGCAGGCCTGGGCGGGACTACCCGGCTATTGTGTTCGAGCTGTCAGCACCGCTGGGTTTGCCTCGAACCCGATCAGGCCCTGGCTAACCGCCTTGCACAATCGGTCCGGGACGGGACGCTGCCGGCGACGTGTGCGGTAATGGTCGGCACATTAGAGCGAATCGAGAGCCAGGCGGCCTTTGACACACTCCTCTACATCGATGTGCTGGAGCATATCGAGAATGACCGCGGGGAGGTGGCGCGGGCGGCGGATTGTTTGCGGCCCGGGGGACATGTCGTGGTGCTTGCACCGGCCCACGGTTGGCTGTATACGCCCTTCGATCAAGCCATCGGCCACTACCGTCGGTACACGAAGCGCAGCCTGACCGCACTCACGCCGGACTCTCTGGAGCTGGTACGGCTACAGTATCTCGATTCCGTGGGGCTGCTTGCGTCGTTGGGAAACCGGCTGTTGCTCAAGCGTGCCATGCCCAATGCAAAGCAAATAGCGGTCTGGGACAAAGTTCTGGTTCGGCTGTCGCGGATCGCGGATCCTCTCGTCGCCCATTCGATGGGTAAGTCGGTCCTTGGCGTCTGGCAAAAGAAATAGTTTGATTCTCCGATGAACAGTGGCGCTCACCGCCCGGGTTTCCCTTTGCCTCTTCTCCACTGGCGCCATAGAACACGGGGAACAGTTCCTGGAAACGACCGTCTCCACGAATGGGTTATCGAGCCTCAGGAGGTGCGTGATGCGAACGATCGTCTGTGGAACCTTCGTACTCGGTCTGCTACTGACCGCCGGCCTCCGCTTGCAGGCGGACGATCAGGCCGATGCCAAGAAAATCATCGACAAGGCGATCAAGGCCGAGGGCGGCGACGAGAAACTTGCCAAATACAAAGCGGCCACATCCAAGGGGAAGGGCACGATCCACATTGGCGGAAACGATATCGAATTCACGTTCGACGCCGCCGTACAGCCACCGAAGCAGTCCCGCCGCCATTTCGAAGCGGACGTCGGCGGCACCAAGTTCGAGCGGACCATCGTCTTCAATGGCGACAAGGGGTGGATCAGCATGATGGGCAACACGGATGAGCTCTCCCCGGACCAATTGGCGGCAGAACGTGAGGATATGCACGCCACGTGGGTTGCAACGCTCGAGCCGCTCAAGGATCCCTCGTTCAAGCTCGCTCCCCTCGGAGAGATCAAGGTCGGCGACCGTCCCGCGGTCGGCGTAAAGGTTTCGCAGAAGGATCACAAGGATGTGAATTTGTATTTTGACAAGGATAGCGGGCTGTTGCTGAAACTCCAGCGCCGCGCCAAGGATACCATGTCGGGTCAAGAGGTCGACCAAGAAACGTTCTACAGCGACTACAAAGCTGAAAACGGTATGATGCGCGCCCGCAAGCAGAAAACCAAACGGGATGGCAACGACTTCCTGGATCTAGAAATTACCGAATTCAAACCCGCTGAACGCCTCGACGATAGCTTGTTCGCCAAGCCCTGACCGGCGTGCAGCCAACAAGCCTGATGCGTGAGCGAAGTTGTTGCGATCGTTCGCTCGCGCAGCACGCTTGTTGGCTATCAAATCTCGAACGGTCGCCCATCGTGGACAGGAAGCATTCGTAGGCCGAGGAATCACGATCCTCTCGCCGGTGCCGACTTTTCTGGCTTGGCCCCAACGATGCGCGGCAGCGCGTTCACGATCTCTGCGATTTTTGCCGCATTCAGCTCGCATTCTCGAAACGCGAAATTTGCGACGACCTTTTGCTTGACAAAGAGCAGCACGGTCACATCTGCGTCCCGGGCCAGGCGATAACTCGGCGGCCCGCCCACGTCTTCAAATATGCCCAGGGGAACATTCCGGAGGGCGTGCTTGCTGGCCCATTGCACTACCCGCGGGTCCAGGCCCATCTGGTCGTCGCTCAACAATGTCATCCAGGCGCGCAGCTCGACCTTCTGGTGCGCGGCAACTGCTTGGTCGAGTTGCTGACAGAGTTTGGCGAGCGAATCGCTGAGGCTGCGGGCGAATACGACCACGGCCGGTCGATCCCCGGTTTCACAAATGTAGCAGTGCGATTTGCCGCGCTCAGGCCCTGTGGAAATTACCGCTGCATAGGGGCCGGGCCGTTGGCCCGGCTCCAGTCCCGATCGGCAAGGATCGGCCGTCCAACCGGGCTCTGCCACCAGCGCGAACCACAGAAAAACAACCCACCATGCCCGACCACGCTTCTGCCCATTCATCGTTTCACCTGCCCTTCTTCCGGAGAGATCCCTGCGCATTGCCGACGCCGTTCCCGTCGGGTGGCGGCGGTGCCCGCGAGAAGGATTCGCCGCGCAGCGCCAGAAGTTCGGCGGTCAGGCAAGGGGCATCCGCCTTTCGCCAATTGCGTTGGGCCAGCTCTGCATAGCGGCGTGCTTCCTCGGTCCGGCCCAGACGTTCACATAGAACCTGCAATCCCAGGGCGGCCCGTACGCTTCCCGGGTCGTGGGCCAACGCTTCCAGAAATGCTTCTTCCGCCGTCGGGACCTTGTGGGCGTGCAGGGCAGCGATTCCCCAGACCTCCATCAAATAGGAGCCATTTCCCCAGGCGTGATGACTGTAATCGTTTTTGGTTCGGTCCACGATTTTGGCGAGCAGGCTCAGTCCTGTATCGCAAGCCCCCTGGCGACACAGCAACACTCCCTGGGTCTCCATTAGCCTTTCTTCCAGCGTCTTGTTGTCCTTGTGTTCGGCATAGGCGTTGCGGAGGACTTCGACCTCGGGAGCAGCTTTGCCCAGATCCCCCTGTTTCAGGTACACCAGGGCGGCCAAATAACTCGCCGTTGGCTTGTCGCTTTTACGAAAATGGTCCACGACCTTGAACGCTTCCGCCCAATCGCGCTGGGCCAGAGCCAGCCGGAACCACGGCAGCCAATGGTGGATGCCGGCTCGCTTGGCCTCCTCCTTGATGGCAGACGCTTCATGGAACCGGCCATCGTGAATGAGCGAGAGGGTCAAGATTTCCAAATGATGGCTGAACTGGGCATCGTCCTTCGGCTGAACGTTCATCTGCTTGTGGTAGGCCCGTTCCAGTTCGATGGCGTGGGCGGAGCGGTCGCTGGTCTTGTCCCAACGGCCCAGGCGCGTGGCGAGGTGGGCCTGCATGTGAAACGCATGCGGAATACCCGGCGAGGAACGGATATAGTTTTCAGCATACAGCCATCCCAGGGCAGGCCGGCGTTGGCTTTCGTAAAAGTGGAGCAGCTCGTGGTTGGCCCCCGGGTGAAGCGGATTGATGCGCCATAGCGCCTTGTAGAATGGAGCGGACGACAACTGCCCGCCGAACAGACCCGACCCGCCCGCTAGCTGGGCTCGGTAGTACCACCCCTCTTCATCATCATCGTAGAGGGTCAGCAATTCATCGATTGTCCGAATGGCGGCTTGCTTATCTTTGTCCTTGCTGTCGCCGTCTGAGGATAGCCCCTTTTCCTGGACGCGGGCTCGAATGAGCAACTGTTCGCGGTGGCTGGCTCCTGTCCGTAAGTCGTTCGCTTTTTGCAAAGCCTGTTTCGGATTACCTTTGCCCCATCGTTCGAGCGCTCGGCTTAATCCCCACCAGGCCAGGGCACACTCCGGGTCATACTGCGTCGCCGTTTCGAAGGACCGGACCGCCTCCATCCATACATAGGAATAGTAGTAACCCAATCCCTGGTCGAAAAACTCCTGGCATTCCGGCGAAGCCGTACTCACGCGGTACTTGACGAGACACAGGCCAGGCACGAGCTTGGCCCGCATCAGTCCGGAGATGGGTAACTTCTCCCCGGCAGACTTGGCATCTGAGGAACTCGAGGGGGTGCTCGCATGCGCCAATCCCAGAGCGAGCGCGAGACCAAGGCAGGCAGTTTCGAACATGGAAACCATCCTTTGCAGGACGACGGCAGGCGTTGAAATTGCGTACAGCAAACAGTTTAACAAAGTCGCATGGAAGGCCAGAAAAAGTTCCAAAATTGTACGCAAACTTTAGTGATAAAATCTTGCCCGCAGTATATCATATGCGTCATGATCGCCAAGACACTCCGAAGAGGATCGCCGGCCTGGAAAGCTCGCCGCAGCAAAGCGGTGCGCCTATTTGCGAGCGGGCAGGGGCAATCGGCCGTGGCTCGCACACTGGGCGTCAGCCGACAATGCGCCCACAACTGGTACTGGGAGTGGCGGGGTAGCGATGGCGAAGCCATCCGGGGTCGGCGCCGTCTTGGTTCAGGTCGAAAATCCAAACTGGACGCCAAACAGCTGGCTTCGGTGGACGCGGCTCTCCGGCGCGGACCGCGTTCCTTTGGCTTCGCCAGCATGCGCTGGACCCTTTGGCGCGTGGCCGCGGTGATCGAACGCATTACCGGAATCCAATATCATCCAAGCAGTGTCTGGCGCATCCTGCGCACGCTGGGATGGCGATTGCGTCTACCCTCCCAATCGGATCGAATGGGCAGCGCGTACGTTCCCCGGCAATGGGCGGCGCCGCTGAAAAAGAATTCCAAAAAGAAGTGAAGTTCAAGAAAAAGTCCCGTCGACTCAGCCAGCGAACCGAGAGATTTTGAAGCGCGGTGGCTCGACATCGCTTTGATTTTTGCTGGCTATGGTCATCCAAAGCCGTAGGGAGCCACCGCACTCCAGAACGTCCCAAAATTGAGTCGAATCCGTTACCGGTGCAGGGGTACGTGATCATTCCCCAGATACGCGCTCAGTCCCTTGGCTACGGTCACGAACTCCGAAGGCATCATGATGATGGTCGTGGAGTTTTGTTCGGCTCCGACTTCCGAAATCATCTGCATCCGCCGTAGCTCCAGACCGAAGGGATTGTCGGCGATTTGCCGAGCCGCCTCGGACAGCTTGGTCGCTGCCTCCTGTTCAGCCTCGGCCTTGATGATCCGGGCCCGTTTTTCGCGGATCGCCTCGGCCTCGCGAGCCATGGCCCGCTGCATGGCATGGGGGATCTCGACGTCCTTCATCTCCACCATTTCAATTTGAACGCCCCAAGGATCGGTGGCCTGGTCGACAATAGCGCGGAGTTGGGCGTTGATCCGGTCTCGCTCCTTGAGCACTTCGTCCAGCATATGCTGTCCGATGATATTGCGCAGGCTGGTGAGGGCGACCTGGTACACCGCGGCACGGAAATCGGCAACTTCCAGAATGGCCTTGAACGGTTCGGTAACGCGATACCAGAGCACCGCATTGACCTTGATGGTGACGGAATCCTTGGTGATCGTTTCTTGCGGCTCGACATTCACGGTAATCGTCCGCATATCGACTTTGCGCTGCCATTCCAAGAGCGGAAGGTTGTAATAGAGGCCCGGGCCGCGCACCGACTGGAACCGTCCAAGGCGGAACACGACGGCGCGCTGGTATTCCTGAGCAATGCGGATTCCGGATGCGATCACCGCCAAAAGGATTAAGCCGGCGAAAAAGTAGCCAATCGTGGAAGCGGTAAACATGACTCCCTCGTGAGGGCGAATGCTCAGCCTCGATTCAAGTCTGCACCAAACTCTGCATACTTATTCGTTTCCACGAGGGCAATCTTCAAAAGGATGGCGCAGCGTGAGGGCCGGGACCCCGCATTCGGAGGCGGTAAGCCCAAGCCTATCCAGACCCTCCCGACGCTCCGCGACTCGCGCGCCAGCGCTGGCGCATACATCAACGACCAATCGACTCCCCAATCGAAAGGGGTTTAGAGCATCCTTTGCCCTAAACCCCTTACTGAACGCGACTAACGGAGAGGACGGGATTCGAACCCGTGGAGGAGGTTTACCCCCCTCACCGGTTTAGCAAACCGGCGCTTTCGGCCGCTCAGCCACCTCTCCAAGTACTTATCGATTCAGCGTTTGCGTCTCTTTCTGCACATGCTCTTTTTCGTCACTAGTGCGCCCAATCGTGCGCCGTGCTGATCTTGGCACGCTGCTCATTGTAGGCTGCCGGGAACTGTGTCGGCAAGGTCAGGACTTCCTTCGGCCCATCCTCCTTGCCCCGCTCGCCGCGTAGCCGGGTGATCCAACTCCGCCAGATGGTGTCGAGACTCCAACGCGCTATGGAAGAAGGCGGCTTCCTGAGCTTCGTGAAGTCGTTCCCCGCCAAGCGAGTCGTTTTTTCGGAGTCCGCAGCCAAGTGAGTGTCGGGTCGATCTTGAAGACCGAGCCTGCGGCACCGTACGGTTGCCGGGAGCGCGCCGGGCTGCTATTGCTGGTATTGCGAGAATCGCCAGTCAGACTACTGCTCAAGCGACACCTTGTGCGTCACCGGACTCGCCCCCTACTATAGCCGCAGAGGCCCTACTGGCGCTGGCCGCATGGTGCGATCAGCGTCGTGGCCAAGGAGGCAAGTCATGCCAAGC
>DATGIQ010000425.1:0-36953 GCA_035295665.1 Gemmataceae bacterium
GTTGGGACCGAAGGCATGGCCCAACACGGCGGCGAAGGCAATCTCGGGGTTGGTGGGATGGACAATCATCGTGCCGATCTGCCCTTCCTGCTTCCATACCTGCTGCCATGTCTTGCCCGCATCGGTCGATTTGTAAATGCCATTGCCCGCCGCAACATTCCCGCGGATATTCGCTTCCCCCGTGCCCACATAGATCACGTTCGGGTTGGAAGCTGCTACAGCGATGGAACCGACGGATGAGACCGGCTGATCATCGAAGACGGGCTTCCAGTTGATGCCGCTATCGGTCGATTTCCAAACACCGCCAGAGGCGGTCGCCGCATAGTAGACCTGCGGATCGCCCGGAATGCCACAAACCCGGCAGACGCGTCCCCCGGCCGCCGGGCCGATAGAGCGAAACTTGAGATTTTTGAGCTCGGCCGGGTCCGGTGCAGCTGCCACCAGGCTTCCGACAAAGCCGGCCAGCAATACCAGAGCAACCGTTGTAACGCTTCTGCGGGGGCGCGGAATCATGGTTGAGTCACCTTTCCCTTTGCGGTTCGGCCGCATGCGGCGGATGCCAGCCAAACGGGACATGGGCACACCGGGTTGCGGAGAATTTTAGCGGTCTTTTGCTGCCCGGCCACGCTTGACGCCGGATCGGAGTGTGTTACGCTACGTGGATCGGCCAATGGAAGTTTCTTGGCATGCGATGTTAGACTCCACGACTCGTTGATATAATCGATTGCTTGCCGCTGCGTGCCGAGTACAGGCCGGTCGCCGCCTGCCGAATGATGAATGGGCCGCGGTGCTTTTAGCCACAGGATGTCGCCATGGCCGCCAACGATCTCTCCAGATTTCCCACGCCCAGCCCGGAACAACGCCGGGTCGCCGCGGGGCAGTACGAGCGGGCCAACCAAGTTATCGCCACGGGCAATTTCGACTATGGGATTCAGCTCCTGCTGACCTGTTGCAAGCTCGATCCGGGTAATCTCATTTACCGCCAAGCCCTGCGCAAGACCGAAAAGGCGAAGTACAGCAACAATTTGCGTGGCAGCCGGCTGGCGTTTCTCACGACCTCGACAACCAAGACTAAGCTCAAGGCTGCCAAGGCGTCCCGCGACTATTTGCGGGTGCTGGAGTGCGGTGAAGAAATTCTGGTGCGTAACCCCTGGGATGTCGGCGCCCAGATGAACATGGCGGAGGCGGCCGAAACGCTGGGGCATTTGGATCTTGCCGCCTGGATCTTGGAGCAGGCTCGCCAGCGGGATCCCCAGGACGCGACGGTGAACCGGGCCCTGGCCCGACTGTATGAAAAACGCGGCAACTTTGGCCAGGCGATCCTGCTGTGGGAATTGGTTCGCAAGGCCGACCCCCGGGATATCGAAGCGCAGCACAAAGCCAAAGATTTAGCTGCCAGTGCCACGATCGCCCGCGGCAACTACGATGCCGTCCTGGAACGAGGATCGAACACTGCCCCGCCGTCCGAAAAAGCCCTCACACCGCGCCCCGCCAAGGTCGCGCAGGCCACTCCCGTCGCTGAAGACCGTATTTCCCGCGAGGTGGCGGCCCTACGCAAGCGCATCGAAACCGATCCTGCCAACGCCAGCGCCCACCTTCAACTGGCTTCCCTGTATCGGCGTTCCGGGAAGAGCGACGAGGCACGCACGGTGCTCCAGCAGGCATTGATCCCGACCGGCAATGATTTTGAGGTCAGCCTGGAACTGGCGGATCTCGAAATCGACACATTTCGCCGCAATCTGACCATTACCGAAGAGAAACTCAAAGCCACGCCGGACGATGAGAACCTCGAGCGGATTCGCCATCGTTTGCAGAGAGAGATCTACAGTCGCGAGCTGGAGCTGTACCGGCAGAAGGCCGACCGCTATCCGACAGAAATGGCCCATCGCCTGGAGTTGGGCATCCGATTGTTGCGGATGGGCCAGACCGACAGCGCCATCACCGAATTGCAGGCCGCCCGTTCGGATCCACGGCAGCGTTGGCGGGCCATGCTCTACCTGGGCTACTGCTTCAAGAACCGGAAAAATTGGCGCTTGGCCCAACGTAATTTTGAAGAAGCGTTACAGAATTTGCCGCCGACAGAAGCATCTCAGCGCAAAGAGTTGCTCTTCCTGCTGGCTGACGGTGCGGCAGAAACCGGCGATCTGGCCCGCGCTGTCGAGTTCGGGTACGAGCTGGCCAACATCGACTTCGGTTACAAGGACATCGGGCGACTGATCGATGAGTGGCAGGCGCGGTTGCAGCGAACCTAGCAGAGTGGGAAAAACGGCTCAAGATCGGGCAAAGGTCCCTTTGCCCTTTGGCCTTCGTTAAGTATATTGTTGGTTCCAGGCAAGTATTGAATCAGAGCCGGCCACGGGGAGATCCGATGCCACACACGCGCAGCGCGAAGAAATCACTCCGGAAGAATCAGAAACGACGGCTGCGTAACCGCGCCGTCAAACGAGAGATCAAAGAGCAAATTAAAACCGTACTGGACGCGGCAGCAGGTCCCATCGAACAACTGCGTACCGAGTTCAAACTCGCGGCCAAGAAGCTGGACAAGGCGGCGGCGAGGCGGGTCGTGCATCCGAACTTGGCGGCCCGGAAGAAATCGCAACTCGCCCGGCTCATCCACGCCAAAGAGACCGCTGGTCAGTCGCCACCGGCAAGCTAACGAATCTCGGTAGCACGGCCGAACCTATCAACGGAAATGTGGAGTGTTTGTCATGGATGACAAGACCCGTCCGGCGGAGCTCTACGAACCGCCTTTGGTTACGCTGCCAACTGCAATCCCAGCACCCGTACGGGCGCAGCCGCGCAAGCGGCTTTTCCGGCCCACTCCCATCCGGCCGATCTTTGATGCCTGGCTATTGCGAAGGCGCTCCCCTGCCCGCCGCGGCTTGCAACTCCAGTGGTTGATCTGCTTGGCCGGCAGCACGGTGGTGGTGTTGCTCGGGGTCGACTTCGGGCGGCAATTCGTGATTCCCGGGCCCTGGTTCAAAGCTCCCGAACCGTTCGTCGAGTCGATGGTGCACTGGGACGGAGGGTACTTCTTCCGCATCGCCGAATCCGGTTATACGCACACGCCGGGCCAGCCTTCGCGGGTGCATTTTTTCCCTCTTTATCCGCTCATCGGCTCGTTGGTCAGCAAAGTGACCGGTTGGTCTGTCCAGCTGGCGTTGGTCGTTGTTAGCCACCTCTTCTTTGCCGCAGCGCTTTTCCTTCTGGGGCAATACATGGACCGGCGGTATGGTGCCGAGCAACACGCCGAGCGCTCCGCTGCCCTCTTGGCGTTGAGCTTTGTCCCGGCCGGCATGTTCTTTCACATGGCCTATACCGAATCGCTGTTTCTCCTGCTCTGTATCGTGGAACTTTACTTGATTGACTGTCGTGTTCATCCCTTGTTCGTGGCCCTCGTAGCCGGCTTGGCCATCGCGACCCGGGCGGTGGGAGTTGGCTTGCTGGCCCCGTTGCTGCTCTATCTGGCGCGGTATGCCCGGCGGCCGAAAGCGTTCCTGGGTTGGTGCTGTCTTTGCCTGCCGCTCGCTCTCAGCGGCGTGATTGTTTACGGGCTCTACTGCCAGTGGGCGTTTGGAGACGCATTCGCGACGCTCCGGGACCGCGCAACCCTTTGGGCCATGCGACCGTTGCCGGCGCTGCCGGAAAAGGTTCTGGCCTTGGCAACGTTGCAGCCCGTCTGGGAAATCTTCGTCCCCTCATCTTCGGCCTATTGGCGGATCTTTACGAGCACGGCACAAATTCCTTTCAGCTTGTACGTGGCCAACCCGTTGTATTTCGTGGGCGCCTTGGCGGCCGTGGTCATCGGATGGTGGAACCGCTGGCTGAACCGCTATGAGATTGGTGCCACGTTGGGGTTGCTCTTTGTCCCCTACTGGACGCTCGGGCACGAGAGCCAGATGGTCTCGATGGCTCGTTACGTCGTGGTCATTGCGCCCGTTTATCTCGTGGCGGGTAAGCTCTTGGCGAAACTACCGCCCGCGGTCGGCGGCTGCTTGCTCGGGGTCAGCGCGACACTGCTGGCCGCCTATGCGGCCGTGTTCGCTCGGTGGTATTGGATGGTCTAACGATCCCCATCGAAGTGTTGCCTTGCTGGTAGGGCTAGGTGACGCAGGCTATAATCAAAAAGATTGTTGATGAGAGTCCTGTGCGGGTAGATAGAGCAAGCCGCCGACACCGATCGGGAGCGCTGGCGATGGGTTCCAGCGTACGAATCCGTCGCGGACACTCCAGATTGATGTCCTGTCGCTACACGCAGGTTTCTCGTTGGCCTGACTCAAGTGCGGCTTCCAACAAGCACGACATCATGGAGCGATAGCGGCCGCATCCTTTCGGGAATGTTTCATGAGAGATGAGAGATCCTTGTGGCAACAATGGAGCAGCGCCAGTTCTTTGCGGACTGGCGTCCTGCTGATCTTGGTGTCCGCTCCCTTCATTGGTGGCTGCGGCCGAACCGCCGTACCCAAAGCACTTCCGGCCGTTCGTTCCAGCGTCCAACGGCGCTCGTTCTTCGAAGATGTGACCCAAGCGAAGGGCTTGCCGGCCAAGGCCACGAACTGGCCGGATGGGACGTTTGCCACACCGGAAGTCACGGCGGGTGGCGTGGCCCTGTTCGACTACGACAACGACGGCCGGCTCGACATTCTCCAGATCTGCCACGGCCGACCCGGCCGGTTTGATGAACGAGTGCCGATGCGGCTGTTTCACCAGGAATCGGACGGCACCTTCCGAGAAGTTCCCCATGCGGGTGGACTGAGTGCGCCGGGATATGCCCACGGGGTGGCCATCGGCGACTACAACAACGACGGCTACCCGGATGTTTACATCACCACGTATGGGCGCAACGCCCTGTTCCGCAATAACGGGGATGGCACCTTTACGGATGTGACCGCTGCCGCAGGATTGGCTACTCGCGAGGATTCCTGGAGCTCCTCGGCCGCCTGGCTGGATTATGATCGCGATGGGCACCTCGATCTCTTTGTTGTTCATTTTGCCAAATTTGATCCAAGCCGTGTCTGCCCCGGCGATGATGGCCAGCGTGATTACTGCGGGCCGAGCCAGTTCCAGGGAGTTCTATCGGGCCTTTACCACAATAACGGGGATGGCACTTTCACCGATGTAACCGCCAAGGCCGGAATTAACTACCCTGGCCGGGGCTGGGGCGTTGTGTGTGCCGACCTCACCGGCGATGGCTGGGTCGATATCTTCGTCGCCAACGATGAGGAGCGACAAAACCTTTGGGTCAACCAGCACGATGGCACCTTCAAGGACGAAGCCGTTGTGCGCGGCGTCGCCTACAATGGTGCCGGCCGACCGGAGGCGGGAATGGGAGTCGCCGTCGGCGATGTTGCCAACGATGGCCGCTGGGCGCTTTTTATCACCCATATCCGCGGCGAGAAAAATACGATGTACACGCAGTCTGCCAACGGCATGTACATCGACGGCTCGGCCAGTGCAGGGATGGCTGCACCGGGTCTCACTTACACCGGCTGGGGATGTGGCTTCGTCGACCTCGACAACGATGGCAACCTCGATCTGGCCATTGCGAACGGCCGGGTTTCGCGCGGTCCGCTTCATCCGAAAGCCACGCTGGGCAAATTCTGGAATGCGTACGCGGAAAATAACCTCCTGCTCCGCGGCGACGGCCACGGCCGGTTCACGGATATCACGGCACGCGGCGGGGACTTCACGACTCAGATCGATAACACCCGTGGCCTGGCCCTGGGCGATATCGATAGCGACGGCCGGATCGATTTGGTCACCAACACGGTCGATAACACGCTCCGGGTTTTCCGCAACGTGGTTGCAACCGAGGGGAATCACTGGTTGCTGGTCCGTGCCTTGACTGGCAAACGCGATGCGCTGGGCGCGCGGGTGGAAGTCAGCGCCGGCGACCGCCGCTGGACCCGGCTCGTCTTGGCCGCCTACAGTTTTTGCAGCAGCTGTGATCCACGGGCCCATTTTGGATTGGGCAAGATGGATCACGTCGATGCGATCGATGTCAGCTGGCCCGATGGCCAGCGCGAGCGGTTTGCGGCCCCCAAGGTGGATGGGCTGGTGACCGTGCAGCAAGGCAAGGGGCAGCGGTTGCCCTGACGCTGCCTGCTACAGGAATCTCTCCATGAGTGCGACGGATCGCCAAAGCAGTGAGCGCATCTTCCACGACCTGCAGGCGCAGCAACGCGCCGTCACGTTCGATCGCCGGCCCGAAGCGCTCGCCTTCGAAGACGACGCCTATCTGGATCACGAGACGTGGATCCGTCCGGCATTCATGCGGCTCGGAGAAGTGGGCGGGCTTGACATCCTCGATTACGGCTGCGGTCACGCGATGGCCGCGGTGGTCCTGGCGCGCCGCGGAGCACGCCTGACCGCATTCGACCTTTCGCCGGGCTATCTCGACGAGGCGCGGCGGCGCGCGGCGGCGAATGAGGTCGGGATCGATTTTGTTCAGGCGGATGGTGAGCGGCTACCGTTCGCCGACGGCTCCTTCGATCGCATCTGGGGGAATGCCGTCTTGCACCATCTGGACGTCCGCATTGCTGGCCGGGAGCTTTTTCGAGTCTTGAAGCCGGGCGGGTTTGCCCTCTTCTGTGAACCCTGGGGCGAAAACCCATTGTTGAACTGGGCCCGGCAAGGACTCCCCTACCCGGGCAAGGCGCGTACCCCGGACGAGCAACCGCTGCGACAACGCCAGGTTGCTGTCCTGCGCGAGATTTTTCCCAGCGTTGGCGTGACCGGCTGCCAGCTCCTGGCCATGGCTCGGCGCGTGGTAAAACTTGGGCCGGTGATTGACTACCTGGACAGGTGTGATACGATGCTGCTTGCCCAATTTCCGGCACTCCGACGTTACTGCCGGTATGTCATCCTCCAGTTGCAACGTTGAGCACAGGGTCCGTCCGCTGGCGTACCCGGGGATGTTGCACCATGAACGCGGCCGCTTCCTCCACTCCTGCGGTGGTGCCGCCGCCAGCGCCATCGCAAACAGCGCCCCCCTGGCCAAAGTCTGCGCAGCTTGCGCTGGTCTTTCTCCTGGGCGTGGGGACAACATTGCTCGTGATTCACGGCTGTCGGGGCCTGCGCTGGGGAAGCCGGCCGACCGAGCTGGAACGGAATGCGCGCTCTGCCTATCGGATCGATCTGAACCGATCGGACGAGGCCGAGCTAATGCAGACTCCCGGGATCGGACCCCGCAAGGCCGCGCGGATTGTAGAATCCCGTCACCAGCAGGGAGCGTTTTCGACGGTGGCGGATTTGAAGCGCGTCCAGGGGATTGGCCCGGCCACGCTGGGAACCCTACAGCCATGGGTTGTGGTTCAGCGCGAGCGGATGAATCCGGATCCTAATTCGGAGGATGCTCCCATGAGGCCAAGTCAGGCGCCGGCTGGCCGCGGGGTGGCGGGCAAAAAAGAGATCCAGCCGGGCGAGCAAATGAATATCAATCTCGCCGCCGCGGCCGATCTACAACGTCTCCCTGGGATTGGCCCGAAACGAGCGCAGCTCATTGTGGAAGAGCGCCAGAAACGGCCCTTTGCCTCCATCGAGGACCTGCGGCGTGTTTCCGGTATCGGGGCGAAAACGCTGGAACGGTTGCGGCCTTACATCCATGTGGGCAGCGGCCCATTGCATATCGTGACGGCCGACGGGTCCTGAACCGAGCAGCAGCGACTTCACGCAGCCAGCGCTTCCGTGGTCGACCAAGGCGCTTCGGTCACCCATACACCGTGGAGGCAGGTTTCCCTCGAGAAATCTTGACCTTCAAGGTAAGCCCTCAGACAGGCGAACACTTGCTCCGGCCGGAGATTCGTCAGGCATTCCTGGGTGTGACAGGTGTTTGCCTCCACGCGATTGAATTGGCGGCAGGGACTGCACGGGTAGCGGCGGGAGAGGATGGCGTTGAAGCGACCCAGGGGCGCAAACTTTTGCCAGGGACTTCCGCCAAACAGGGATATCACAGGCCGAGCCAACGCCGCCAGATGAGCCGTGCCGGAATCGGTCGCGATGACCAGGTCGACCAGATCATGGATTGCTCGCAGGGTGGCTCCGAAGTCATTGCTGCCGATGATCACCGAGGGGCGGTATCCCAAGGAATCCATCAACGCTTCCTGCAAGACCTGGAGGCGGGCGGCTTCCGCGGGACCGCCGATGAGCACGACATGGATGCCGTGCTTCTGAAGTCGCTCCGCCAGCCCCAGCCAATGGCACATTGGCCAGCTATTCAGGCGAAAACCCGCCGAAATACACAATCCCACACGGGTGACGTGCATAGGGCGCTGTTCGAGCGGCGGGAAGCCGGGATAGACATATGAATCGAGAATGTCGTAGCTGCCGGTAAACGGACACACCAGGTCGCGCTGATCCACACTGACGTGGCTGATGGGTCCCGCCGGCCCCGGCATATAAAACTCGATTTCGGGGATGGTCAGAAGGTGATCAATCTGCCCATCCCAGCGCAGGCAGATGAGGAGATCGATCTCCCGGCGGAGGAGGTCCACGCGCTGCCGCCCGCTGGTGTCCGCGCGATACTCCTTGTCGAGGTGCGGCAAGTATAGGGGAAGAGCGCGCTGACTGGGAAATAGATGATTCGCCAGGCGAAGATTCTTCGGATGACAGAAGAGGGTCAGGCGCGCGAAGCGCCGTTCCAGGGCTGCAAGCGCAGGTGCAGCCAGGACCATGTCGCCAAGGTGGTCCGGTTTAAGGACGCCCACCCTCACGCGCTCCTCCTTGTGTTCGTCATCTCTGCACTGGGCAAAGGCTTGGCCTGCGACAGAAGTATCTGCTCCAGGGTATGTTCGTTGATCAAGGCCGTGATGACGGCATTGGTCGATTGCAGTTGGAGGAAGCGGTCGGTGAAGAGTTTATAGGCACGCCGGGAGTTGCTACGTTCGTACGCTTCCTTGGCGGCCAAGTATTCCAGCCGAGCTTTTTCCTGCGTCAAGATCCACACGGCAGGGCCGGAACGCGCGAGCTTGCCCATCTCTCCCAGATCAATCAATCCCCGCTTGGATCGGATTCCCGCACGAAAGAGGCGCCTCATGAGCCAGGCAAGCATCGGTCCTCCTTGCTGCTGTCGCCCTTTGCGGTTCCCTTGGTAGCTTTCCAGTGGTCACCTATATTAGCTGCCCATCTCATCTGGTCAATGCCAGCCGATGATCGGTTGCGGGGTCGACCTTGACGATTGGTCGGTGATGCGCCCATCATAAGCGTATGGACGGAGGTATCAGATCGCAGTGAAATCAATGATACAGCGAATTGGATCGGTGCGCGGCTGCTTTACGATGGTGCATTGTGCCACCTTGCTGACCCTAAGCTTGTCGGCCATCATCGCGTGGTACGGTCTCTCCTTGGCGGACGAGCCGGACAGTTATGCCGCGGCCAGGCAAAAAATGGTCGAAGATGATATCGAGCGCGAAGGAATCAGTAACCCCGCTGTGCTGAAGGCCCTGCGCCAGGTTCCCCGTCACCTCTTTGTGAGTCCGGAGTATCGCTCCAAGGCCTACTACGACCAGGCCCTCCCCATCGGGCACAAGCAGACGATTACCCCGCCCTATTTGGTTGCCTACATGACCGCGCTGCTCGATCCGCAGCCGTCGGACCGCGTGCTCGAGATCGGCACGGGTTGTGGCTACCAAGCGGCCGTGCTCTCGCAGATTGTGAAGGAAGTCTACTCCATTGAGATCATTGAAGCGCTCGGAAAGCAGGCGGCGGAGCGTCTACGGGAACTCGGGTACACCAATGTGCACGTCAAAATCGGCGACGGCTACAAGGGTTGGCCGGAACAGGCGCCGTTCGACAAGATCATCGTGACCTGCTCTCCAGAAAGCGTTCCGCAGCCGCTCATTGATCAACTCCGCGACGGCGGCAAAATGATCCTGCCACTGGGGGAGCGGTACCAACAGGCTTTCCATCTTCTCGAAAAACGGGACGGGAAGCTGGTGCAGACGCGCTTGGTGCCCACGCTGTTCGTGCCGATGACCGGCAAGGCAGAAGATCTACGCAAGACCAAACCCGATCCCCTTCATCCCCGGATTCGGAACGGCGGCTTCGAAGAACAGTCCGACGGCCAGCTGGACGCCTGGTATCACGTCCGCCAAACGACGATCGAACAAGGGGGAGCGCCCGAAGGGAAAGTGTATGTCACGTTCGCCAATGCCGAGCCGGGCCGGACGGCCGGAATTCTTCAGGGAATCGGCGTGAATGGGATGCGCGTCAAGAGCCTGCGGTTGAGTCTTTGGGTAAAAGCGGAGCGAGCCGCGGTAGGCGATCAAGCAACCGAGCTGCCCGGCTTGGCCCTGCATTTCTACGATGGCGAAAGCCGGCCGGTCGGCACTTCCACGATGGGCCCTTGGCTGCGCTCATTCCATTGGAAATACGTCACGGCCGAAGTGCTGGTTCCGCCGCAAGCGCAGGTGGCCATTCTGAGCATCGGCCTCAACGGGGGAACGGGCAAGTTAAGCGTGGACGATCTCAAAATGGTGGCCAAGCCGCGCTGACTGATGGCTCATCGACCACGTTGCTTCGGCGATTTCTTGGTTGTCCGCTTCGATGGAGCGAACCGGTCCGCGATTGCGAGCAAACGGGCCAACGGCAACTCGAAACCGGGCAACAAGGGAGTGCCGTAGGTTTGGTGCTCCTGAATAATCAGGGCTTCAGGACTTCACGCTTGGTTGCGATGGATCGTCATGATTCGGCGGCAGCGATCGATGATCCGGTATTTGCGGATGCCTAATTCCATATATTCGCGTTGCTTGACCTCATACTCCCGCAGCCGCTCTCTCCGGGCTTGCGACAGAAACTCGACAGCGATGCTTGGCAAATCTTTCTTCCAATCGGGAACACGGCTCAAGCCGGCCCGGATGAGTCGATCCGCACGCCAGCGGCTGTTCTTCGTACGGATATGGCGCTCCGGCAAGGTTGCGTTGAGAGCCGAATCCTGAACATCGCGCTCCCAATAAGAGAGCAGCAAAGGACCGAGATACTCGTTCGGGCCGACTTCTGATTCCAGCGGGATCGGGTTCACGACGCGGGGACCGGATTGCTGTGGGAGCATACTTCATGGGGTACAGGCAAATCGCTCTATTACGTGGCATAAACGTCGGACGCGCAAACCGGGTAGCGATGGCCGACCTGCGCAGCGTGATTGAAGGTCTGGGCTACAAGGACGTGTGCACGCTGCTGAACAGCGGCAACGTGGTCTTCTCGACGCCCCGTGCGGCTCCGGACGGACTGGCAGGCCGCCTGGAAAAGGAAATTGCCCAGAAACTGGGAGGCTCTGTCCGCGTCACCGTGCTGACGGCCGCGGAACTCACTGCCGTTGTAACCGAAAATCCGCTGGTCGAAATTGCGGAGAACCCGTCCCGCTTCCTGGTGGCCTTCCTCCGCAACCCGGCTGATCGGCAGAAGCTGGAGCCATTGACGAAGCAAGACTGGGCACCCGAAGTCCTGGCCCTTGGCACGCGCGTCGCCTACCTCTGGTGCCCCGAGGGGATACTCGATAATCCGTTGGGTAACACGGTAAATCGGGTCCTCAAAGACGGTGTGACCACCCGCAACTGGGCGACGGTCTTAAAGCTTCAGGCCCTCACGGAAAAGAAGCAACTCTAAAAAAGTTGTCTGGAACTCCCAAATCAACGTTCCAGAACCTTTCTTGGTGATTTGACACGGTGAAAGGATCGTCCTGGATTTGCGCGGAGCCGCTCCCTTCCCTTTTCATGCTCCTTTGCTATCCTTTCCTCTTTGCAGAACCACCGCAGGCCAGGTACAAAGGAACCCTCCCATGGGAGCGCGACGCATTCGCAGGGAACAACGGCGGACCGATATGAAGGAGTCCCGCCATCGCAACGGCATTCGCAAGGCAAAAGAACGAGTCCGGCGAACCACCCGGATGCTCGAGATCATCAAGCAAGGCAAACTTCCCTACACCCCTGTCGTCATGAGTTGGCTCAGCACGCAACTGGGCAAACGCTCGAATCTGATTACCCAGGACGAGGTAAACCGTCTGGCAGCTACCTAGCGGCTCGATCCGACATCCGGCCGGTGCTCGGCGCAGTAATGATAAAAACGGGGAAACACAGGCAACAAGCCCCAGAGCCGGTGCCAACCCCACCCTTCAGCCACCGCCGGCCGGTAGCAAAAACTACAACGGATTGCCGTGCCGTCCGGCAAGAAGTTGCTTTCCCGGCGCCGCTTTTGTTCATGAGCCGTGATCGCATCCCCGCGGATCCCACGGGCGCGCAGCTCCTCTTCGATGACTTGAAGAGCAGAATCTTCCATCCCCGCTCGATACACCGTAATCCGATCCAGCAAATCTTCCGTGGTCGCCTGACGAACGTTGGCTTTGACGCGGTCCAAGTCAAACAGCATGGCATCTCCCCCGGGCAAATCCTCTTCCTTTATTTTGCCCCCGATGGGCCGGTTTGGGAACTCGAATGGCCGTTGTCGCGTCTGCGCTATGGGGAGGGTGCGAGGATCTTTGTTTGACAATGCCGCCGAGAGACGTTTAGGATAAAACGGAGCGGGCAAACGATTGGTACGGCGTGGGGAAGCTTCCGCGGCAGATTGCGAAAACGACGGGATGGGAGAATAGCCAATGGCTTACACGGCCACCTTGCTGGGATTGTCGAGGGGCGGCGTGTTCCGAGGAGCGGCTCTGCTGGCCTTGGGTCTACCGATGCCCAGGATCGCTGCGGCTGCGGATGAACCGGCGAAGCCGGCCAAATCGGCCAATGCCGAGATTGTACACCTCATCAACGAAAAGCTGGCAGAGAAATGGCAGGCCAACAAGCTGACCCCCTCAAACCGCTGTTCAGACTACGAGTTCATCCGCCGGGTATCGCTCGACATCATTGGCCGAGTTGCCACACCGAAGGAATTGATTCAGTTCTTCAAGGACGCGCCCGAAGTCCGGCGGTCCTTGCTCATCGACCGATTGCTCAAGAGCGAGGAGTACGCCAAGAACTTTGCCAATCTCTGGACCGTGTTGCTGATGACCCGCAGCGGGGCCACCGATCCAGCACGCAGCGTCTACCATGAACAGATGCATGACTGGCTAGAAAAACGTTTTGCCGAGAACATGGCGTGGAAGGAAATCATCGTCCAGCTCCTCACGGCCACGGGCAAAACGACCAAAGAAAATGGTGCGGTGAATTATATCCTGGCCCACCTGGGTGAGCCGGTTCCACCCGGCAACCAGGAGGGACACTTCAACATGGTGCCGGTGACGGCGCGGACGACGCGGTTATTCCTGGGCATCCAAACGCAATGCACCCAGTGTCACGATCACCCATTTAACCCCGGTAAGCAGCTCAATTTTTGGGGGATCAATGCCTTTTTCCGGCAAGTGGACCGGAAGGGGGACAAGCCGATGCGTGGCCGGGAGCCGCCGGTCCTCGAACTGGTTGATGATCCCAGCCTAGACCCCAGCGGGACGGTGTTCTACGAAACCCGCCGCGGGGTCGTGTGGTCCACCAAGCCCTACTTTTTCCTGGACAAAGTTCGGCTGCCTGGCGAGGGCAACCGCCGGGAGAAACTGGCAGAACTGATCGCCAGCAGTGAATATTTCCCCAAGGCGTATGTCAACCGCATATGGCAGCATTTCTTCGGCCGAGGCTTTACCAACCCGGTCGACGATTTCGGCGAGCACAATGAGCCGTCGCATCCCGAGCTGCTGAACGCCCTGGCTGCCGATTTCGGGCACTATGGCTACGACACCAAACAATTGATCCGCTGGATCTGTAACAGCAATGCCTACAGCCTCAGCAGCGTGGCCAACAGGACGAACGCTTCCAGCGAGTTCGAGCCCTTTTTCAGCCGGATGCTTCTCAAAGCGATGACACCCGAGCAGTTGTTCGAATCGCTCCTCGCCGCCACTCGAGCAGAGATGTTCGAGTCAAAAGAGACCCGCGAAGAACTCCGCAAGAAATGGCTGACCGACCTGACTACCAACTTTGGCGATGACGAGGGGAACGAAGTCACATTCAACGGTACCGTCGTGCAGGCGCTCATGATGATGAATGGTGGCTACCTCAACAAAGCCATCGCCAGCAAGGGACATCTCGCCAACCTGGTGAAAAAAGAGAGTCCCAATGCCATTTTGGACTATCTCTACAAAGCAGCGTTAAATCGGCCGCCAACTTCTACGGAGTCGTCGCGGATCCTGAAAATCTACCGGACGGCGCCGGTGAAACACGCAGACGGCCTCAGTTTTTGGCAGGACGTGTTCTGGGCCTTGCTCAACAGCAACGAGTTCATCCTCAATCACTAACATGTCGTTGCCAGTACGCCATCTGCCGGTTGTGCAGAACTGGGATTGTCACGTCTGCGGCACCTGTTGCAAAGAGTACCGGGTAACGTTGACGGAAGAAGAGCGTCGCCGCATCGAGGCCCAGGGCTGGGACAAGGATCCGGAGATCGGCGACCTGCCGATCCTCCAGAAAACCGGACCTTGGTGGGCGCGGCGCTATCACTTGACACACCGCGGCGACGGCAGTTGTATCTTTTTGACCGAGCAGGGGCGGTGCCGGATCCACGAGCGGTTTGGCTACGAGGCCAAACCCTTGCCGTGCCGGCTCTTCCCGTTTCTGCTCGTGCCGGCGGGAGATCATTGGCGCGTCGGTATTCGGTTCGCGTGTCCATCCGCAGCGGCCAACAAGGGACGCCCCGTAGCCGATCACGAGGCAGCCGTGCGGCAATTTGCTGCCGAGCTGGCCCAGCGCGAAGGCGTCGACCTCCGGCCCGGTGAGGGCGGACTGCCGCCTCCCCCTCTCCAGCGCGGGCAGCGGGTCGATTGGCCGGACCTGCTTCGCTTCATGCATGCCCTACTGGGGATTTTACGCAATCGCTCTGATCGTATGGAGCGGCGGCTACGCAAGTGCGTGGCGCTGGCGAACCTCTGCAGGCAAGCCCGCTTTCAGGACGTCCGCAGCGGCCGCCTGACAGAATTCCTCAAACTCATGGTTGACAGCCTGGACGACGAGGTTCCTGTCGATCCGGCCATGGTGGCGCCGCCCGGCTGGGTTGGCCGGATCCTGTTTCGGCAAGCAGTGGCACTCTTTACTCGCAAGGACCACGGCCCTGACAGTGGCGTGGCCCGGCAAGGCCGGGTGGCTCTGTTATTGGCGGCCTGGCGGTTCGCAGCCGGCTCCGGCCAGGTGCCTCGCTTACACAACCGCTTGCCCGACACGACATTTGACCAGGTCGAGATGGCCAGCGGTACGCTGCCGGAAGATGCGGAGGAGGTGCTGGAGCGATACTTCACCATCAAGGTGGAGTCGCTTCAGTTTTGTGGTCCAACCAACTTTCGTCTATCCTTCTGGGAAGGTCTGGAAATGCTCCTGCTCATAGGAGCGGTCATTTTCTGGGTGGCGCGGGCCATGGCGGACCTTCCCCGTGTCGAAGCGGTCCAGCGGGCGCTCACGATCGTGGATGACCATTTCGGCTACAACCGGGTGCTGCGGACGCGCCGGGAGCGCATCGGCTTCAACATCCTGGCCCGTTCGGGTGAACTGCAAAAACTGATCGCCTGGTATGGCCGCTAAGACCGCCTGCCCAGACCCTGCAAACAGGGCGCCCGGCGGGGCCAAATCGGTGAGTACGTACTGGGTGATCCCCGTGCCCCAAAAGGCATAGGACGGCTTGTACATATTCGCCGCCCAGAACGTGCCGTCTACCGGGTCCTCGGTGACAGCGCTGTAATCGCCGCCGCGGGTCCCGCCTCCGTAGTAATTCTCGCCAGGAAAGATGTCCACGGGGGGCTGCATCGTTCCGAGCGGATCGCTCGCCTGTCTCCCTGTGATGTACATCGATACGAATTCTGTTGCGGACGATTCCATGAACGTCAATCCGAGGTCTCCGTTGTCCGCGATCGCGATGGCCGAGAAATAGGTATACACCCCCAGCCCCTGGTCAATTTCTCCGGACTGGATCAGCGCCGGCATCGCACCGGAGGTGTCGAATTCATACCAGCGAGCGCGGGCCACGCCGTCGGAACCCACGTGCTGAGTCGCCACCAGCTGGTTGTTCCGCCAATCGGCATTCAGGATGAAGCTCTCGAAGGTTTGAATCGTCCCGCCCGGATGGATGGCCAACGGAGGGCCGGCGTAAGCCGGAACAGGAATATCTGTATCCGTGAAGGTCGGGGAGTCGCTCAACACGTTGGTCATTTGCACCACGCGCAGGCTGTCGCCTCCTTGCGGGGTCGTGTTGACGACAAAGTACATGGGACCACCCGGTGTCGAGCCGTGCATCGTCGCTGCCGCCATCGTCGAAAGAGCCGGGTCGGTCTGATCGATCTGGTACGTGGTCAGGGTGCTGGGATCGGCATCCAGGACTGAAGACTTATCGATTGCGATCACCTGGACGTGATCGGTTGTCTGATCGGAACGGAGCATATTGACCGTAAGTACATACGCATCGGCATTGAAGCCGAGCTTGGGATAATCGCTGACCAGCGCGTTCCCCTGGGCATCGGTTTCGAACAGGTCGAGCCGGTGCATCTCGGTGAAACCATTCATTGGGTCGGCCGTGTCCGAGACGGCAAAATCGAGGTTGCTGGTGCCATCGAGGGCAGCCACGAAAAATCGGCCAGCCATTTCGTCATAGGTTACGACCGGGTCAAACACGAACGAGCCCTGCCCGAGTGGGGCGAAGAAGTCCTCCAGTCGCTCAGAGAAAACCGGGGCTCCGGTGGTCTTGGCGATAAACTCCACGGTCGCGTTCACCGTCTCGACCAGGTAGTCGAGCCCGGCGGCCGCATCGGTGTCCGGCGGCTGATAGCGGGGATCATCGCGGGAGCTGAGCGCGGGAAAGCTGGCCAGCACATTTACGGAAAGCACGGTTCGTTCTTCCAACGCCTCCAGCTGGAGCCGGGTCCCTCTGGAGCGCATTTTTCCGTGCGAACGGATTCGAAGGTCCATGAGAAAACCTGTCATGGCGGGGGATGGTCGCTTGTTCCGGCCCAATCTCTGCTATGATAACCGGCCATCCGGATCAAGGCGAGGTTTTCGCCGTCGGAACAACGCCGTACACTAACCCTATCCGGCCCTTTTCATCCCTTGTGGCGAGGTGGGCATCCTCCATGATGAGCGTGGCAGAGGCACTGGCATGGGCCAAGCAAGCCCACCAGGCCGGGCAATGGCAACAGGCCGAGACCGTCTATCGCCAGATCCTCGAAGCCGAACCCACCAACGCCGATGCCCTGCACCTCCTCGGTGTGCTGGCTTACCAGGCCGGGCACCACCAAGAGGCGCTGGAAACCATCGGGAAAGCTCTGCAAGTTCGGCCGGAAGATGCTGCCTTCCACTCCAATCGGGGGCTTGTGCTGGACGCCCTGAACCGGCGCGAGGAAGCCCTGGCTTGCTATGCAGAAGCCGTCCGGCTCCGGCCCGACTCTCCGCAGGGCCACTTCAACCTGGGCAGCGCCATGCAAAGACAGGCAAGGCTGGAAGAGGCAGAGGCCTGTTATCGCGAAACGCTCCGTCTACGGCCCGACTATCCCGGTGCTCACTCCAATCTGGCTGCTGTCTTGGAGAGCCAGGGCCGGCTGGACGACGCAATCTCCTGTCTCCGCCAAGCGATCCGCCTCTGGCCCAAGCTTCCCAAACTCCACAACAGCCTGGGAATTGTTTTGCAAAACCAGGGCCAGCTGGACGAGGCCCTGGCTTGCTACCGGGAAGCGCTCCGACTCGACCCGAATTTCCCTGAGCCGCACTATCGGTTAGGCAATGTTTACCTGAACCAGGAACGGCTGGACGAGGCCGTCGCCAGCTACCAGGCGGTTCTTCGTCTCCGGCCTAGTTCCCGCGAAGCCCTGAACAACCTGGGCAGCGCCCTCCAAAGGCAAGGACGGGTCGACGATGCCATTACCTGCTTCCGGGAGGCACTCCATTCCCGGCCGGAATTTCCAGAGGCCTACTACAACCTGGGCAATGCACTTCTGGGACGAGGACAGCTGGATGAGGCCATTGCCAGTTACCAGGCATCCCTGTACTACCGTTCCGACTCTCCCGACACCCACTTTCACCTGGGCAATGCATTCTACCGCCAGGGCCGCCGGAACGATGCGATTGCCAGTTTCCGCACGGCCCTGCACTTCCGCCCCGATTTTCTCGAGGCCCAGATCAACCTCGGCAACACCCTCAAAGAGGAAGGACAGCTCGATGAGGCCGTCGCTTGGTGCCGTGCGGCTATCCATCTTCGGCCCGACTCCCCTGAGGCTCACTACAATTTGGGCAACCTGTTGCTGAGCCAGGAACATTGGGAGGAGGCCATCGCCTGTTACCGAGAAAGCATTTGCCTCCGGCCCACATTTTCGGACGCCTACATCAATCTAGGCAATGCCCTCAAGGAACTGGGTCGGTTGGAGGAAGCCGTTGCTGCTTGCCGTGAGGCCATTCGTCTTCGGCCCGATTCTCCGGAGGCTCAGTACAACCTCGGGAGTGCCCTCAAGGAACAAGGGCGAACGGACGAGGCTCTCGTCTGTATCCGTGAAGCCATTCGCCTCCGCCCGGATTTCGCGGAAGCCCATCTCATCCTCGGCCACACTTTGCTGCTACGGGGTGAGCTCGAGCAGGGCTGGCCCGAATACGAATGGCGGCGGCGCTGGGTCGGTTTTCGCGACCGGGTTTTCCGCCAACCGCTCTGGGATGGTCGCCCCCTGGAAGGACGGGCTATCCTGCTCTACGCCGAGCAGGGCATGGGCGATACGATTCAGTTTTGCCGCTATGTCCCGCTGGTCAAGAAGCAGGGCGGCCATGTGATCCTGGAGTGCCCTGCCCCGCTTCTGTCGCTGCTGGCCACTGGTTCGGGCATCGATCGGCTCGTGCCTCAGGATTCACCGTTGCCAGAGTTCGCCGTGCAAGCAGCGCTACCGAGCTTGCCTGGCATCCTGAGAACTACCCTGGAGACGATTCCCGCTTCTGTTCCCTACTTGCACGTTGATCCGCACCGCCGCCATCGCTGGCAGCAAGAACTACGGGGCTCCGCCGCCTTCAGCGTGGGGATTGTCTGGCAGGGGAGCCCGCGCCACCGCCGCGACCGGTGGCGTTCGGTGATGCTGGAGCAGTTCGGGGAGTTGGCGGATATTGAAGGGATTCGTCTGGTCCGGCTCCAGCGCGGTCCGGGAAGCGAGCAGCTGGCTCGGTTGGATGGCCGCTGGGCGGTGTTCGATCCGCCCGATTGGCCGGAAGACCCGGCAGAGGCTTGGTTGGAGTCGGCGGCGTTGGTGTCGGCGTTGGATCTGGTGGTCACGGTTGACACGTCGGTGGCGCACCTGGCGGGGGCGTTGGCGACCCCGGTGTGGGTGGCGTTACCGTTCTTGCCGGACTGGCGCTGGCTCTTGCAGCGAGACGATTCTCCCTGGTATCCCAGCATGCGGCTCTTCAGGCAAGACCGCCCGGGAGATTGGTCCGGCGTGTTCGCCCGCATTCGGGAGGCATTGCGGCACCGGCTCGCGGATTCAGGAGGACTAGCCTCAACCGTCAGGGAGGGATAAGCGCTCACCCCTCTCTGACGGTTGGGGTCAGTGCCGCCGCACGGACAAAACCATCTCGCTCCTTTCTGGGCGACACCGTACAATCGAGATATTGGTGCTTCGACCCCATCCTGGCCACGAGGGCTCTGGTCATGTCTCGCCTTGCCATCGGCTTGCTGTTCGTCATCGCCGCGTTTTTGGCCCTGGGAGGTCTCCAATGGCTCAAGACCGGTTCCGGAAGGGCCCAGCCAGCACCGCCCGAGCAGCCTCAGCGCGATGCATTCGCCGCCGACCGTGCTCCAGGGGAGACTCCCGCCGTTGCCTTTGATCCGCAACGGGCGATGGGGTATTTGGAATCCATCTGCAAGATTGGTCCGCGAATCAGCGGCACGGAAGGGATGCGACAGCAACAGGAGTTGGTGAAGAAGCACTTCGAGGCTCACGGAGCCAAGGTAGAGTTCCAGCGTTTCACGGCCCGTCAACTGAGCCAGAAGCAGCCGGTCGAGATGGCCAACCTGATCGTTTCCTGGCATCCGGAACGCGAGCGCCGGGTCATCCTCTGCTCCCACTACGATACCCGGCCCATCGCCGATCAAGAACCAGATCCCCGCCAGTGGACGCAACCCTTCCTGAGCGCCAATGACGGTGGATCGGGGGTTGCGCTGCTCATGGAATTGGCGAACCACCTGGGCGAGCTGAAAACGGAGGTTGGTGTGGATGTCGTGCTCTTTGACGGAGAGGAATACATCTTTGACCCGAAGCGCGACAAGTACTTCTTCGGTTCGGAGCACTTTGGGCAAGTCTACCGCCAGGAGCGGCCCAAGCACCGCTACGTGGCCGCGGTGCTCTTGGACATGATCGCTGGCAAGAACGCCCGCATTCCCATGGAACCATTTTCGGTCTACAACGCGCGGGCCCTGGTCGATGAATTGTGGAAAGTTGCGGCCGAGCTAAGGTGTACCGCGTTCGAGAAGCGGCCGGGTCAGGCCGTGCAGGACGATCATTTGGCTCTCCAGCGGGCAGGCATCCCCGCTGTCGACCTGATCGATTTTAGTTACCCGCACTGGCACCGGCTGAGCGATGTGCCGGAGAATTGCTCGGGGGAGAGTATGCAGCAAGTGGCCCGTGTGCTGACGGTGTGGCTGGGGCGCGTAAAATAGCCCTGCCCTTCTGGTTGGCACCGGCAACGCCCGTCGCGGAGGAGGCCTACGTGGAACATTCGGAAGTCGTCTCGGGAGCGCTGCTGGTGGTCATGCTCTTGGGCCTGGCAGCTTTTTTCGTATGGCGGCAATGGCAAAGTTGGCGTTCCTTGGCCTGCGCAGACCATCTTTCCTTCGAAGACCGTCGCTACAGCCGCACTCAGGTTTGGCGTCGCTTGGCCTGCTCCCTGCTCATGCTGGTGCTGGCCGGCCTGCTGGCCATTTGGCTGTTTTGGTATGGGGAGCCCGTGAGCAAGCTAATGGCCCAGGGAGGAGCCGAAAGCGAGCTGGAGCCCGATCAGAAGCTCCTCTTGGGGCAATCACTCACCATCGTCAACCTCATGCTCTTGGTCCTGCTCGCCATCATCCTCTTGGCGGGGTGGGATATGCTGGCCATCCGGCACTACGGCCGGCGCCACATGCGTCAGATTCAGGCCGATCGCCGGGCCATGATCGAGGATCAGATCGCCCGCGTCCGCAGCCAGCGCAACGGGCACGGTCGCGCCGATTACCGATAGGCGAATACGACGACATCGGCACGCTCGTAATGATGGTGCATCAGTACCTTGCGCGTTAGGTTGCGAATACAGAAGTCGAGCATCTGGGCCGGATCGTAATACGCCATTTCGATGTCCGTGAAATTCGCATGCGTGGACAGGAAATTGAATCCCAGTCCGCGCGTGCAGTGTTTGAAAGCGAGCGTGATCAATTTCCGGATGTAATCCTCGCTGCCGGTCATCGCATAGTTGAAGACCGTCGAAATCAACACGTAATCGAAGGTTTCCTTCAGATCAGCCGCAAAAAGATCGTGGCACAAAAAGCGGGCGCGGGGATACTTTTTCGCGGCAAAGTCCACCATTTCGCCAACCAGATCGATACCGGTGTACTCGACCTGGCCAAACCCCTCAATCAGGAACGGATAGAAACTGCCGATGCCGCAACCCAGGTCCAGGACTCGCCGGTTGCGGAGGTCGCCAATCTCCATTAGTTTCCGAAAGCGAAAGCGCTGGCCATCCGAGCTCATGCCCACCGACTCCGGCTGATCGCCATATCGTTGGAAGCGATTCCGGTAGTCAGCGACCATCCGTTCTCTTGCCTGGAGGCTCATCCGTTCCCCTCCTCTCTTCGCGAGTTGATATGGCCCAGAGCCAAAGCCCCGGGTTCTCGTACCCAGGCACCGCTCAGAATTCTACTCCGATCAAAAAAATAGGCTCTGGTTTTTTTTGCCAAGAGAGAAAATTGCGGATTTTTCGATCTTCGCTGATCTTGCTGCCTACACCTGCAGACGGCCGCCCGCGCAGTCAGCTTTAACCGTGTATCTGGCAAATTCGATTAATCCGCCCTGCTCCTCTGCGTCGATATACCGGATAAAGTCACATCGTGGACCTGTCAGGAATGTGCATGCGCCGAATCTTGTTCCTATTGGCGGCCACGATCCTGGGCTGCCAAACCTGTGAGGTCCAGGTTCCGCCGCGTGTCGAACAGCAAGTGGCGGCCGTGGCCTCCGCGCGGGTCCAGCCCGATCTCTCCACCGGCATCGCTACTCCTCTCTGTCCCGTGGTCGACCGTCCGGCCGCGAAACTGACATCAGTTGACCTGCCGTCTTTCTGGAATCTCGCGCTGGCCCATAATCCATCGCTGCGCGAGGCGGCGGCCGACGTTGAAGCCGCGCTCGGCCGAAGGCTCCAGGCTGCCAAATATCCCAACCCACACGTGGCCTATTCCCAGGAAAACGTAGGGACACGTCCGGAGCCTGCCGGGGCCGTGAAGATAGAGCTGACGCAGGAGATTTTGACGGGACACAAGCGTTCGTTGGATGTGGCCATTGCCGCGGAAGGCCTCGACGAAGCATCCTTGGCGCTCTTGGGTCGGAAATTTGAGGTGCTGACCCGCATTCGCCGGGCTTACTACGAGTATCTGGGCGGGCTCGAAAGTGTGCGCGTAAATGCGGAAACGGTGGCGCGCCTGGAGCAAGGGTACGAGATCACGCGCAAACAGGTGGAGGAAGCAAAGACGCGGCCGCGAACGGACTTGCTCCGCATCGATGCCATGCTCGAAGAAGCACGCACCCGGCTGGCCGGCAGCCGCCTGAGCCTGGACGCGGCGTGGAAGCAATTGACTTCCGAAGTCGGGGTGCCGGAACTTTCCTTTCCCGCAACACCGGTGGACTTTCCCAATCATGTTCCTCCGTGGGACCCCGACGAAATTGTCCAGCGCGTGCAGATGGTCAATACGGATCTCAAGCGGGCAGCCCTGGATGTTCGCCGCGCTGGCCTCGAGTGGGAGAGGGCACGGGCAGAAGCGGTCCCCAACCTCACGGTGGGCGGAGGCTATAGCCGGGACTTCGCGGAAAACTTGCAGGGCGCGATTCTCAGCGTGGACACACCCTTGCCATTGTGGGATCGCAAACAGGGGCGGATCCATGAAGCAGAGGCGCATTGGACAGGGGCTCAGGCGGCCCGGCGGAGCACGGCGGCACGGTTAAGCCGAGAGACGGCGGCTGCCATTGCTCGTTACCAGGTGGCCCGTGAGCAGGTGGAGCGGTTAAGTAGCCGGGTCGTGCCACGATTAGAAGAGAGCGTGGACCTGCTCCGCCGCGGTTATCAGGCCGGCGCCGCCCAGACCACGTTTGCCGATGTGCTCTCCGCGGACCAGGCCTTGTATGCCGCCCGCCTGACTTTGGCGGAAACGCGCAAAGCCCTGTGGCTGGCCATCGCCGACTTGCAAGGTCTGATGCAGCTGGATGTGGATGAGGAGATGAATGGCCCGTCGGAGCACCCGGATTCCGCGCGCCATCCTTAACGGTTGAACCGCCGATACAACACCGGCAGCACGATCAGGTTAAGCGCGGTGGAAGTCGTGAGCCCCCCCAGGATGACCCAGGCCATGGGCCCCTCGATTTCGCGGCCCGCCTCCCCGCTGCCCAGGGCGATTGGCAACAGGCCCAGGGCCGTCACCAGCGCCGTCATGAGCACCGGCGCCAAGCGCTCCCGGGCACCCCGGAAAACGAGTTCCGGCCCCCACGTCACCTGTTCCACTTCTTGCAGATGTTGCCAGTGTGAGATCATCATGATGCCGTTCCGCGTAGTGATGCCGAACAATGTCACGAAGCCGATCAACGCACCTACATCCAAAATGCCTCTTCCCAGGGAAATGGCCGCTACCCCGCCAACCAGCGCAAACGGCAGATTGACCAGAATTAGCAGCAACCGCCGCACTGACCCGAACGCCATCCACAACAGCAGCAAGATCCCCCCTCCAACTGCCAACGAGAGGAGCAGAAGTTGCCGTTGGGCTGCTTGCTTGGCCTGGTGTTCGCCGGTAAAGACATAATAAACGCCCTCGGGGAGCATCACCTGCTTGACCCGGCGCTCGGCCTCGGCCACGAACGATTCCACATCTCGGCCCTCGACATTGCAGGTCACCTGGCGGCGGCGCGTGGCTCCTTCGTGAGCGATAAGGAATCGGCCATCCGAGAGGAATACGTCGGCAATCTGCTTGAGCTGCACTCGACCGCTCGTCGCTCCCGGTTCGTGGGTTCCCAGCCCGACGTGGACATCGGCGCCTCCGGCTGGTGGTGGGACGGACAGCCAAAGGTTGGCCACCGTCTCTGGATCGTTGCGGGCTTTCGGTTCCAGCTGAACCACGAGCGGGATGATGCGGTTCTGGTCATACACCTGGCCGACTTCGGTTCCCTGGTAGGCGGCATGGAGCGCGTCGAGAACTGGCAGGTTGCGGAGGCCATAGCGAGCCGCATCGGCCGAGCGCACCCGGACCACGAGCTCGGGGACCCCGGTCTGGGCCTCCGGTCGAACATTCGCATGACCGGGGACGCTGTTCAGGACACGGGCAATGCGGTCCGCCGCCTGATCGATGGCCGGCAGATCTTCCCCATAAACCTTTACCGCCACGGCCGCTGTTGTGCCGGAGAGGACCTCTTTGATGCGCTCGGTCAAGAACGGCATGACTTCAAAAGAGAAACCCGGGAACGAGTCGAGCGCCCGCTTGATCTCGCGCTCTGCCTGTTCGGTGCCTTCGGCGGCAAGTCGCGCGAGATCGATCTCCAATTCGCTGTACTCCACGCCTTCCGTATCCTCGCCCAGCTCGGCACGGCCGGCCTCCTGGGCGACATTCACGACCACACGGTTGCGTCGCAGGGCGTGGCTGAGCTGATTGCCGGTGGCGAGCGATTCTTGCAGGGAAGTCCCTGGAATGCCCCTCATGTGAACCACGAAATGGTTCTCGCGCAATTCCGGCAGAAATTCACCGCCAAAGTTCTCCAGTGCCCACCCTGCCGCGGCCAGCAGCACCAGCGTCGCCGTCAGGAGCGGGGCAAATTGGCGGTCCAGACGGCGAAGCAGCCAATCATAGGCTCCCTGCAGCCGGCGCAGCAGAGGTGGCTCCCCAGCACCACCTGCCCGCGGCAAGAGGATTGCTGCCAGGGCAGGAGACACTGTCATCGCTACGCCAAGCGATGCGAGCACAGCCAGGACATAGGCGTAACCCAACGGAGCAAACAGGCGACCCTGGAGCCCGCTCAGAAAAAAAATAGGGACAAAAACTAGCACGACAATGAACGTGGCGTAGACGACGGCACTGCGGACTTCGAGCGATGCCGATAGCACTACCGCAGCCACAGAGCGGGGATATCCTGCTCGAGCATTTTCGCGAAGTCGGCGGAAAATGTTTTCCACGTCGATGATCGCATCATCGACCACCTCGCCCACGGCCATCGCCAATCCGCCCAGTGTCAGGGTATTTAGACCCACTCCCCAGGCCCACAGGATGGTGACCGCCGTGAGCAGGGAAAGCGGGATGGCTATCAACGAGATGAAAGCCGTGCGCAGATTGAAAAGGAACACAAACAGCACGACAGTCACCAGGCCCGCCCCCACGAGCAGGGACTGCGTGACATTTCCCACGGCGTGTTCAATGAAGTTGGCCTGGCGGAACAGGGCGGGGTGATAAGTGATCCCTTGCCGCTCCAAGATCGGCCGCAGCTTTTCCAGCTCCGCTTCGACGAACCGGCTTACTTCCGGCGTATCGCTGTCGATTTGCTTGTACACAACCAGGATGACGCCGGGCGTGCCGTTGATGGTGGCATCGCCGAATTTCGGGGCTGGACCGGCAGCGACAGTGGCCACGTCCTGGAGGCATACCGGTGTTCCCTCTGAGACCGTGAGGACCGTTTCCCCGAGCTCGGCCGCCGAGCGCACCTGCCCCTCGGTCCGAAGCAGGACGCGTTGGCGATCATTTTCGAAGAAGCCAGCACCGCGTATGCCGCCGGCCTGGCGCGTCGCATCCACGACATCGGTGACCGTGAGGTTACGGGCAGCAAGCTGACTGGGATGGATCTGCACTTGAAACTGGCGGGCTTGGCCGCCATAGATCGTCACCTGGGCTACGCCGCGAATCCCAAGGAGGCGTGGCCGGATGGTCCATTGGGCACGATCACGAAGGTCCAGGGGCGACAGCGTTTCGGAGGTAAAGCCGACGCTCAGCAGCCGGCCGGTAGCCGGCGTCAAGGGAGCCAGGCGCGGGTCCTTTGCTCCTTCCGGGAGCTGCCCGACCACTTCGGCGAGTCGCTCCGTGACCAGTTGCCGCGCCCGGTAGATGTCCATCCCATCCTGAAAAATGACGGTGATCACCGACAGCCCCTGGATGGACTGGGACCGCAGAACATCCAGGCGCGGAAGCCCGTTGACGGCGGTCTCCAACGGCAAGGTGATGAGCTGTTCGACGTCGCCGGGCGAGAGTCCGGGGGCCTCCGTCTGGATGACCACTTGGGGCGGCGCAAATTCGGGGAATACGTCGAGCTTGGCATGGCCGGCGGCATAACCGCCGAGTACGAGGAGAAAGACTGCCAGGGCTACCACCACGACCCGGTTGTGAATGGACCAGGCGACGATCGCTTGGAGCATGTTAGTCGACATCCGCTGCGGTGCGGAATTCCTCGGAGAGCAGTGCTTGGGCACGCTCGGAGATGACCAGTTCTCCGGGCGCAACCCCGGACGCCAGCACCCAGCGGTCGGCGTCCCGACCCAGAACTTGCACCTCCCGCCGCTCGAATCGGCCGGGGGTAATGCGGACATAAACCAAGGCTCGCCCCTGGTGGTAGAGCAGTGCCCTTTCGGGAACGGCGACCGCCTTGCGGGGCTTGCTCTCTGGAATCTTCACGGTGGCTTGTACAAAAAGGCCCGGACGCCAGATGGCACCGCCCCGGTCTGCGTGCGTTTTGCGCGCGCTGCCGTTGAGCGCGCGCAAAACGGAAACCTGGGCATTGTCGACTTCGTACCAGTACCCCGCGTATTGGGACGATGGCTCCACCTGCGGAGCGATGCCGGCGAACACCGCCCGAGCCGGTTGTTCCGCCGCGGCGGGCTCCGAGCGGTTGGTTGCCCCAGCCAGCGACGGCGGGCTCTCGGCCACAGGGACGAGCTCTACTTCGGGGGGCGGGCCCTCGGTCAGGATGCGCACAGGAATGTCCAGACGAACCAGGGCCCGGCGGAAATCGACCAGCCGCGCCACCACGCCACCCGCCTCCAGCGCCATTCCCGGCCGACCGGCCAAATCCGTGATCTCGCCGGCCGCGGGTGCTTTGAGCGGCTGCGTCCAGGCAGTTTCTTTGCGTTCTCCCGAACCATTGATCTCGGTGAGGGCGTCTTGCCATTGTTGAACGGCCGCTCTGGCCGTGACTAGCTGCGTTCGGGCGTCGGCAAGCTGCACCAGGGCCTGATCAAGATCGGCGCGGGCGATGGCTCCTGGACTTTCCAACGATTGAATGCGCTGGAGCCGTTCCTGTTGAATCTTGAACACCTCTTCGGCCCCCTGCTGCTTGGCCCGTGCCTCGCGGAGCTTGATTTCGAGATCCAGCCGTTCTTGGGGACCAACACGGATGTCGAGCCAACCCAGTGTATCACCGGCTTCCACGTGGCCACCGAGAGCCGGCCACGGGCTGTTCGCGGCAGCCCGCAAGGTGCCGGCAAATGGCGCGCGGACTTCTGCCATCGCTCGCGGGTTGGGGACCACACGGCCGTAAGCGACCACTCGCGGCTGCCACTCCACGCTTTGGGCAGCTGCTTCTTTGAGGCCAAACGATTCCGCCAGCTCCGTCCCCAGCTTCACGATGTTATTTGCGGCACGCCGCTCATCTTGGGCGGCCGCGCCGACATCGGGACCGCTCCGCTCGCTCAGGCTCCCTTGCAACGCATAGAGCAACGCCAGCAAGCCGCTCAGGAGGGCCAGGACGACTGTCCAGCGAATGAACCACGCCAGCAGCCTGGATCGTCTGGACAACTCTGTCATGGCTGGGTTGCCTGGGGCATGGGCAGCGATATCTTCCATTGGCCGTCTTGCCGAACAAGATTGATTTTCTCCTTGTCGCCGTCGGGTTCAGTGTAGGCGACAGTCGCCTTATCTCCTTGAACGGTTACCTTGTCGATCTTGCTTTCCGACAATTCATCGTACTTGCCGTGGAAGCGCTTGGTCTTGAGGAATCCCATGCCATCCAGTCCGGCCAACTGCTCGGCTGGGAGTCCCAGGGCCTTTGCTTGTGCGGATTTCTCCTGAGCGTCCGCCTTGGCATAGTTGCCCTGGACCGCCTTGGCTGCCCGCTCGGCGTCGGCCTGGCTCTCGTGATCGAGCAATTTCCAAAGTTGATCGGCATCGCGAGCCTTGAGTGCAGTCTGGACGGCCGTGAACGTCTCCCGCACAGGAGCCTCTGACCCGTCAGGGGAAACATTCGTCGGTTTCGCGCAGCCCAATGCGCCGCAGATTACCAATCCCGCGAATGGAACCATCCGGCTAACCATGAAACAATCCTCTGGACAGGAACCATCTACTCGCCGTTATTCGTATTGCAACGCCTGGATGATTCGTAACCGGGCCGCGCGACGGGCCGGGAAGAATGCTGCCAGGAGTGCGAACACGAGCGTCACCATCAAACACAGACCCACATACCATCCGTCGAACCGAAACGCCACGCGCTGGCCGAGCACCGGATGCGTGGCCAGGTTCATCAAATAGGCCAAGCCGATGCCCAATCCGGTCCCCGGCACCAAGCTGGTGATTCCCAGGGCCAGGGCCTGCGCCAGGATCATCTTACGGACCTGCCCGCGGGTAAAAGCAACGGCGCGGAGAATACCGAGTTCTCGGGTCTGTTCGAGCACGTTCATCGTGAGGGTGTTCACGATCCCCAGCGCGGCCACGACCGAGACGAGGGCCAACAGCATCCAGTAGAAACCGACCACCCCGGCCACGGCCTGTTCAATCGATTCGCGGAACTCGGCGTTGGACTGAAGCCGGAGTCCGTGATCCTGACAAAACTGCCGCAGCCCCGTCGCCACGGCCGCGGCAGCACCCGGTTTGGCGGTGACCGGGAAAACGTGGACGCCGGGGATATCGAACAATTCTTTCCCCTTGTTCCATTCCATGTACAGCGCCATGCCGCCGACCGTGTATTCCGATGTGGTGCCGGCAATCCGCAGGGGCCGCGGTCCGTGCCGGGTTTGAATCGTTAGCTCATCTCCCGCTTTCAAGCCCAACCGCTGCGCGAGCGGTGTTCCCAGTACAACTTCACCTTGTAAGAGTTTTTCCGCTGCTCGGGATGGGTCTCCAGTGGTCAAGACGAACGGGAGCCTCCTTTTTGGATCGATCGTGCATGGCATGGCTACAATCTGGCGGCCGGGGACGCGGGCGATTACAAAACTGACTTTGGCGACGTGCTCCACGCCGTCCACCGCGGCGAGCTGTTCCGCGAGCGCTTCGGGAAGCGGGACTACGGTGGTCACCAGCGTCGTATCCGGCACGACTCCGCGGACGACAAAATCCCAGTACAGGTTTCGTTCGTACCACGTGTAGATGTCGCGGACATTATTCAGAAGGGATTGGCCGGAACTGATACCCACGACGATTCCGATGAGCAGCACGCCGACCGTCAGGGCGGTTCGGGTGGGCCGGCGCTCGAGTTGCCGGAAGGCGAGCCGGCCTTCCACGCCCAGAAAAGGTTTGAGGAACAAGGCGGAGAAGATAAGGAGAGGACGCAGCACAAGAGGAATGGCCAGGACTGATCCGATCAGGAACAGCGAGATGGCAGGAACGAGGAGCGAAGGGGCCGCCTCCGGAGGAAACCATTCGCACAAGATCCCGACCGTGAGGATCAACATCGCTGCTACAAACAGCAAGCCGAGGTAACGAGGCCAGCGCCAGGAGCGCTCCACCAGCGTCTCCGCTTTCTGGAGTAAATCCTCCAGGGGCGCCCGGCGTGCAGCCCGCCGAGCCGGCACGCAGATCGCTACCAATGTCATTGCCGGTCCAAGAATCACGGCGAACACGAACAGCGAGAGCGGCCAGTGCGAATTCGGCAAGGTCACGCCCAGCAAACGCTCCATGAGCTGCTGCAAGCTCACCGAAAGTGCCAGGCCGACGGGAATGCCTAAAACCGTTCCGGCGATGCCGTACAGTGCTGCCTCCCGCAGGAGCAACCGGGCGACTTGGGCCCGGGTTGCTCCCAGAGCCCGCAGGATAGCCAAATGCCGCCGGCGTTCGCCAAGATTCATGAGAAAGGAATTCACGATGACGATGCCGCCGGCGATTAGTGAAACGACACTCAACGAACCCAGACCAAGCTCCGTGGACATGAGCGAATCCTGGGCCAGCTCCCCACGGGTGGCTGGCGCTTGCACTGTCAGCCCGTCCGGCAAACGTTGCCGCAGGGCCGCTTCGACCTGGAGGACGTTGGCCCCTTCAGCGAGCACGATCTGGATGCAGTTGACGCGGCCCTGGAGGGCGAAGAGCCGTTGTGCCGTGGCCACGGGCATCACAACCACCGCGCCCCCATTGAACCTCGCCGCCCCCTTGGCCTGTAAGAGTCCGAGGATAGGCAGCTCGGCGATCCGGGGTCCCGTATCCGTCATGGTTGGGGTCAAGAGCTGAACCTTCTTGCCCAGCTCACAGCCCTGGGCACGGGCAAAGCCGGCATCCAGCAACACACCGTCGTCGACGCCCAGTGGCTGGCCTTGTTGCAGCACATAATGCCGGGCGGCTTCCTCCGACGATGGATCCATTCCGAGTACCAGCGCGCCCGTGCTGCCCGACGCCCCGAGTACAACAGTTTGCGTTTGGATGATGGGAACCGCAGCTTGCACACCCGCAACCGATTGAAGCTGCGCGGCAACATCGGGACGGAAGCCACCAAAGCCCTCCGCGACGACTTCCAGGGACGCCCGGCCGGCCACCGCCTCGAACATTTCGCAGAAGGCTCGGTGGGTTGTCGTGGTTGTCACCCGGATGGCGACCGCCGCGGCCACGCCGAGGATGATGCCGAGGAGCGTAAGGATTGTGCGGCCGGGCCGCCGCTGCATCTCACGGAGCGTGTATTTCCACAACGTTGGCGGTTGCCAACCGGCCATTATGTCCCCCTTTGTTCCGGGGTTCATCGTCAGGCGCCTCTGGCGGCCTACAATGGACTAGGGACTGCCGATGCACTGCGCGAATATTCTATGGAACTCGTTCGGCATGAATGAACGCATCCTTTCAAGGACCCCTTTGGAGACATGGGCCACCCAGGCCGGCGCCCAGTTCGGTCACGACTTCGGCTGGGAAATGCCCATCCATTACGGCAACCCTGCCGCCGAGAACGACCATGCTTGCCATCACGCTGTTTTGTTCGACATCAGCCACCACGGCAAAGTGAAAGTCAGCGGACCCGATGCGGCGAGCTTCCTGCACAATCTGTGTACCAATGAGGTGAAAAACCTCGCCGCCGGTGCCGGCTGCGAGGCGTTCCTGACCACCGCTCAGGCCAAGATTGTCGCCTTCCCCGTCGTCTACCGCACGGTCGGAGATGGCCAGAGCATCTTTCATCTGGACACGGGACCGGGGATGGGTGAAACCGTGTTCAAACACCTGGATCGGTATCTGATCTCCGAACAGGTCGAGCTATCCGACCGGACCCACGATTGCGCTCAGATGCATCTGGCCGGGCCGCAAGCGCACTCCGTGCTCGAACGGGCTCTGAGGAACAGCTTCGCGGACCTTGCCGAACTTCAGCACACTTCCCAAACGCTGGCCAGCGTCGAATGCCAGCTTCGCCGGCGTCAGCCGTTAGGCTTGCCCGGTTACGACCTCGTTTGTGAGAAGGCCCGGGCTGCCGCGGTATGGCAGGCTCTCCTGGCAGCGGGAGCCGAGTCGGCCGGACTGGAGGCGTACCATACCCTCCGTATCGAAGCCGGCACGCCCCTGTACGGTCTGGATATTGACGATACCAATTTGCCCCAGGAAGTGGGGCGCGTGGAACGCACCATTAGTTTCACCAAGGGCTGCTACATCGGCCAGGAGACCGTGGCTCGCATTCGGACCTATGGCCATGTCAATCGGTCGCTGACCGGACTGAAATGGGCCGGAAAAACCGCCGTGCCGCCTGGTGCCAAGCTTTTCCATGCGGACAAGGAAGTGGGCCGGATTACGTCCTCGGTCATTTCACCGCGGCTGGGGCAGGCGATTGCATTGGCCTACATCCGCCGGGGGAGCAACGAACCGGGCACGAAACTGGAGGTGGAAACAGAAGGCGGCCGGCGATCTGCCGAAGTTGTCTCCTTACCGTTCATCGCCGCGGCGTAGGTAAGCAGCATCAGCAGACAGGCCACACTATTAAAGAGCGCATGCCCCAGAATGGGAGCGACCAGACTTTGGGTGCGATAAGCCAGATAGCCCAACCCGAGCCCCAGCACAAACAGGGGGACCGGAGTCGGCCAATCGTGGGAAACGGCGAAGAGCAAGGCCGTGCTGAAAATTGCTCGGGCGGCATACGGCTGCCGAAGCCAGCGCCGAACTAGGCGTTCCCCGAGGAAACAAACAGGAACCACCATCAGGACGAACAGGACCGGCTCCAGCGCCCGAATTGCCCTGCCGAAATTGGCCCCGTCGCCTCCCTTGGTGATTTTCTCCAGGGATCGACCCAGGGTCAGCGCAAACGCCACCGCGATGGTGATCGCCGCGCTCCGGGGTCGCCCGCACGCCCAGCCTTGCAGCACTCTCCGAAAAAGCAGTTCCTCCAGGACCGGCGCGATCACGATGGCGGAGAGCACAATGAGGATCCATTCAACCGGGGATGGCTGGCCCTGGGCAAGCCGCGTCAACACGTGTTGTTCCGGCGGCACGCCTTCCGATACCCAATATGTCCAACCCACGACAATATGGAGCAGGAGCACTGGTGGAGTGAGCACCAACCACATCAGCCAGCCGCTCACCGTGTTCTGAACCGTACCCGCGATCGTGAGGCCGAGTTGAAACGGGCGCGTGCCGCTCAAGAGTCGCAGAGCGAGCACCGTGCCGATGAACTGGAACGGAAACGCCAGTGCCGACACCCATAAGCGACGGCGGGCCTCCATCAATTCCCCATCGGCCACAGCCGCCGGATCGAACCCCGGTCCATACAGCCAATTGAAAAAGCCGGTCCGGTTCAATACGTCATTGAGAAATGCCGGGAGCAGGACGAAAGCAGCCAGGAATACGAAGCAGACTTCGAACCCGCTCCAGGGCACAAAGCGGTACCGCTGCGGGCGAAACAGATCGCGTGGCTGGCCACCCCAGAGCCAGAGCCCAAGCACCGGCAACCCCGTGGCCAGTGCCAGGAGGAGCCAGGCCCAGAGATTGGCACGAATTTCGACCCAAACCAGCATTACAAGGAAAAGGGTAAAAGGCAAACGGAAAACGTCTCCGGGTCGTGCTGTCCATCTAGCCTTTTCCTTTTTACTTTTTCCTTGAGTGATGTCCATGATGACGATCCTCGACACCATTGTGGCCAGCAAACGCCGCGAAATCGCCTCGGCCCGCAGCCGGTTGTCCGAGCAGACTCTGGAAAGCCGGCTCCGGGAAGCGCCCCCCGTGCGCGATTTCCGGGCGGGGCTGGAGCGCTCGGCCGGTGTCCAGGTGATTGCCGAGGTGAAAAAGGCATCTCCTTCCGCAGGCCTGCTCCGGGCCGATTTTCAGCCGGTCGAAATTGCGCGGACCTACGAGCAGCATGGGGCGGCCTGCCTGAGTGTCCTGACGGATGCACCTTTCTTCCAGGGCGAGCTGGCGCACCTGGCCGCCATCCGCGCTACGGTTGCACTGCCGATCTTGCGGAAGGACTTCATTCTCGACCGCTATCAGCTCGTGGAGGCCCGGCTAGCCGGCGCCGATGCGGTCCTGCTCATCGCTGAGATCCTTCCGGGAACGGAGCTTTCTGGGCTGCTGCGTGAGACGCGGAATTTGGGCATGGAGGCCCTCGTGGAACTCTACGATCCAGACAATTTGCCGCGGGTGCTCGACAGCGGGGCCCGACTCATCGGGGTCAACAATCGCGATCTACGCACATTTGTGACGCGGCTGGAGCATACGTTCGAGCTGGCAACTCGGATTCCGGCCGGGTGCTGCCTGGTGAGCGAGAGCGGCATCCGGACTCGGCAAGATGTTGTTCACCTGGAAGCTGCGGGCGTGCGGGCCATTCTGGTCGGTGAAACCCTTCTGCGCGCAGCCGACATCGGTGCCAAGCTCGATGAACTGCGCGGCTGCCCAGGCCAGAGTGGATAGGGCCGTTTACGAGCGAAGCGGTGGAACGGAAGCAGCAAGATCGCTCGTCGGCGGTAATCCTTTTCCTTTTGCGGGTCGACGAATGTCATCCGCAAGCGCCCGACGGGAGGCATAGCGCTCCTGCGGCTTCAGCGCCATCGCCTTGAGGCAAATTGCGTCGAGTGCTGCTGGCACGGGGGGGCTTTGCGAGCCTTATTACCAATTCGGGTTGGCACACTGGGCCGACACCGTGCTGGAGATGCTCGCTCCTCTTTCGGCGACACCTGTTTCCTTCACGTCCGCCTGCGACGCGGTCGCATTGGCCTGCTTGGCTTCCTTCCTCCACCTCGTAGGAGAGCTTGAAACCCTTCTTGTTCGAAGTGATGGTCCGTGGTAAGCGCTTCATCGAGTCGCCGTGTCCGCATGAGAGCGAAGCTCACCGCGTCGCAGAGGGAGTATTCTTTGTCCATGCGCCGCTTGAGAAGCTCTATTCCCTCCAAGTGGAGGCGCTCATCCACCCACACCGTTTCCACAAGGGGATGTTTGAGGACCGCGTTCAGGAAATCGAGAGCAGGTTTTCGCGGCAGTGTACGGGCACCGGCCAACGCGACAAATTCCACGAGGACGTAGTTGTGGAGAAGTTTTCGGCTCGGCTGCTCCAAGAGCCTTGTTGCCAGTTCATGCTCGGCTTGATCGCGGTCGTGGTAGCAGAGAAGTCCTGAAGTGTCGATGAGCATCAATGCTTCTCATGACCGTAGAGCTTCGCGTGGTCGTCACCGTACTCTTGGGCGAGATCCGCATCGATTCTTTCGTTATCGCAGGGACCGGGGCGTCCAGAAGAGATGATGTGCCTTCGCAGGCGGGCGTTGGCTCGAGCAATTTCCGTGGAAGACGGCATTCCACCATTTGGCGCTTCGAGCCGGGGCAAGTGAGCAGCAATCCACTCCTCAGGTGCCATCCCGCTGCCCCGTGCCGTTTCCCGTAATGCCTCGTAGACTTCATCGGGTAGCTTTAGAATCTGGCTCATGTTCTTACTCTACCAGATTCTTGCGGCCTTGGGCGATCAGTTTCTCCGCCCTGTTGTGCAGGCTTCGCAGCTTTCTTACCTGCGATTGCAACGATTCTTTCACTTCGCTCAGATGAGCAGGAGTGAGCAGGTCATCAGCAATATGGAGATCGGCCTCGTTCGCTATTCTCTTGTATTGCGCGAATTCGGCTTTCGTGAGTTAGCCACAACCAGCCACACCATAGCCAAAGAGCGAACACAAAAAACGTCGGCCAGGGCGTTCCGTCATAAGCCGTGGAGTACGTGATTGGCAACGGGATCGGGAGATGTTTCAGTGCGGGTGCCGAAATCGATACCTCGATGCCAAGAGCCGGCAACAGCAAGTCGCTCATGGCCAGCAGGGCAATCAGCGTGAGCGTCATGCTATTGCGGACGCAGAGGTTTTGTTCCCCAATGGGGAGCAGGGCACTCGCTGCGGGGCCGGTGGCGTCCAATCCCGGTTCGTAGGATTGGGCCAGTCCGCTTTTTCGCATTTCCTCGGGCACCGTGCCGACGGCGACAAGCACGGGCTGAAGATAGCGGCGCGGTTCGGTCACGAGCAGGGCCACCGGCAGCGCGGTCAGCAGCACATCGTAGTACATGAAATGATAACAGCTCATCCATGCTCCCAGGATCACGAAGGCGGCCGGCGGACCCGTGAGCGCCCGACTTTGCTCCTTCCGCGCGATGCACAGGGCAGCCGTACCGGCCACAACCGCCAGGAGTAAACCCCAACCCATCACGGTGGCGGCCAAGCTGTGATCTAGCGTATCGTCGGCGTGAAAATCGATGAGCCAGCGGCGCGGAATGTTGACGAGATCCCGGCTGAGCATGACCCAGTTCCAGTTGGTGGCGTAGAGCAGACTGGCCTGGTGGCCGACTTGGAGCCACTCCAGCCAGCTCCGCCAGCCAACGAACGGCAAGGTCGCGACCGCCAGCCCCAGGCCGGTCCCGAGCATGGCCAGGCAAACCCGCCAGCGCCGCGTCAGCAGCGGCACCAGAAAGAACGCGGCTGCCCAGACCGGCTTGAATGCTAACAATCCCCACAAAAGCCCGCCGCAGATCGGCCAGTTGTGGGCCATGAGTACCCAGCCCCAGATCAACAGCGTCAGCATCCAAATACTGTTTTGGCCCAGGTTGAGGGCACTGGCGAAACCGGGATAGAGAAGGACCGCGAGCACTCCCACCGGCCACCAAATTCGACCCTCGGACAAGAGGCAAATCCCTCCCCCCGCAAACAGCGCGAGCAGAATTCCGAGGACCTGTTGGACCCGGTACGCGGGTGCCGGTCGAAGCGAGCCCAGGGGAGCCATGAACAGGGCGTGGATCGGCGGATAGAGCGCTCCACCGACGCGCGGATTACTTGTCGAATCATCCCGGCCCATGAGCCAAGCCATCATATTCTCGGCATCGTGGATTTGCTTTTCCTCCTCCGAGCGCTCTTCCGGTGGGATTTCATCCTCGGGCGGATAGGCTTCCTGAACCACTTCGCGGAGGTAATCGCGATGGTAGAGATGTTGGCCCAGGCCGAGCGCGAGCATCCGGCCCATGAGCCATTGGCCGCCAAAATCGATTGCGGTATGCCCCCAGTTGCCGTCCCTCCGTCTGGGTGTGCCGTCGGCTTTTTTGGGAGTGTCGAACATCGTCCAGGCGAAGAAGAAGGTCATCCCGGCCGTCGTCGCCGCCAGAAGCC
>DATGIQ010000426.1:0-27546 GCA_035295665.1 Gemmataceae bacterium
GCCAGCTGCGGCCCCGCATTCAGCCCCGGCGGCACCAACGTGGCCACGGCAGAGTAGCGGGCCTCGGCCAAGGACAGCCACGCGAACTCGACCGTGGTGCCGTCCCGGAACCGCCAGCCAATGTTGAAGCGGAAACCGGGCTCATACGTTTCATGGTTGCCCCCCGCAACATCATCGGCGAACAGGGCAGGATTGCCACTGCCGATGAAGCGGCCGACGGTGGGCGCGCCAGGGACAATAATGGGGGGCGCCGTCGGCGGTTGCAAGAGCGTGCCGTTCAAATCAGCGCTGATGCTCCCGTCGAAATCGAGCAGACCCCGCAGGGCAATTTCCTGATGTTTGAGCGGGTTGGTCTGGCGGAAGAAGACGAACTCACCGCCCACGAACAATCCACCCTTTTCCGGGCGATCGTGGTAGAGCGGCAAAGGAACCGCAGGATCTGCGGGCGGTACATCTTGGCCTCGCACCCCCGTCGGTGCCAACGCTACCCCCGCCGTCAGCAGCAACACCAGCCAGCCGGTCCGTGTTCGCATAAGCCCGATCTCCTCCTTGACGAAGGCGCTTCGTCCGCCTGCCAAACCTCTCTCCCCCGTGTGCGGACCTTTCCGCCGAGAGGGCGCGCAGTGCAGCCCGCTGATCTGTTCACCGGTAATCGGCAGTAAGAAAAAGGTAGCGGACTATAGCAACGCGCCAGACCAAGTCAAGAGCTTTTTTGCCATCAATGCAGGCATGTCCCATTCGGATTTGATAACGGAGCCAAGCGCTTGCCTTACGCAGCTTCGCCAATTAGCGCTGACCTCTTCCAGAGCCCCCAAGGACACATGGGATGGAATCCGCACGGACGCTCAGCGATTTTTCTGGCTAAACACCCCGGGCCTCTGGGCATCATTGCCGCTCTCTCCTTGTCCCAGCCGTCCTCCGGCGGGGAATGGAGAAGCTGTCCTTTCCGAAAACACCTGGGATCTTGGGGCCGAAGGAGTCCGTTTGGAGAAAGAGAATCGACCGCTATGGAGCAGGATGAGGAACGCCGGTACCAGAATCGGCCGGACGACAAACGTATCGAGCAAAACGCCAAACGCCAGGGCAAAGCCCAGTTCCTTCATCTCCGTCAGCGAGCCGGCCAGGAGCGACGAGAACGTGCCGGCCATGATCAATCCACAGCTGGAGATGATCGGCCCGGTTCGCGTCAGGGCCTCGGTGATGCCGCGGATCGGCCCAAAGCGCTGTTGTTCCTCGCGGATTCGGGTCATCAGGAAGATGTTGTAATCCTCGCCCACCGCGATCAGAATCGTGAACAGGAAAATGGCAACCTTCCAGTCAATACCCGAGAAGCCATGTGGATTGAGGAGCCAAAAAAAGGCGAAGGCCAACCCCAAGGTGGCGTAATAGCTCAGGAGCACGCTGGCGATGAGATACAGCGAAACAGCGAGTTGCCGTAAGAGCAGGACCAAGACCACAAATACACTCGCCAGGACCAAGAGTTCGATGCGGACGCGATCGCGCTCGATGACGGCGTTCAGGTCGCGAATGCTGGCCGCCGGCCCCAGGAAGTAAAGCTGTGAATCAGTCTGAAGGTCCCGTGGAAGAGATGTTGAGACAATCTGCTCCACTTTTTCCAGCTCCGTCACCGAGCGCCGGGAGAACGGGTCGCTCTCAAAGATCAATTCGAGCCGGGTCCCGATCTTGGCGCGCTCACCAAAATCCGTGACATAGCGGTCGAGCGATTCTTGCCGCACCGCCCGCTGAACCGCTTCGCGGGGCATGTCGAGGCCGGTGAAGGCATGGGCTGCTGCCGAGGTGATTCCCAGCGGTGCTGTCAGGCTGCGGAGATCGGCAAGTCCTAGCTCATCCTTGCGATCCTCCAGCCGTTTCGTCAATTCCTCAACCAGTGCCCGGCCTTTTGGGTTACGGAAATCGGCATTCGGATTGACTAACAATACGGTGGTGGGCCCCATCAATCCGGCCGGGAAGTGTTCTTGGAGCGCCGCGGTCCCCACGACGCTCGGAGCATCGGCCGGCAAGTTGCCGATGAAGTCGTAACTCAGATGATTGTAAAGCAGAATGGCAACCACCGCGAACGGCACCATGGGGGCAATGCTTGCCAACCAAGTCGTGCCCGGCCTACGGAGCAAGATCCGCGCGGTATGTTCCCACAGATGGTGGAAGGCACTGCCTTGGGCCAGGCTTCTCCACCCACCGGCCGGCGGCGGTGCGGTGAGTTCCTCATTGCTCGCGGGGAGCTTCTGTTTCTGTGGCCAAAATGCCCACCGGCCGGTCAAACGTAACAAGGCGGAGCTAAAGGTGAGGGTGGCGCACAAGACGAGAAACAGGCTGAGCGGAATTGCGATGCCTGCCTCATGAAACTTGCCGAACTCGGCAAACGTCATCATTCCGATGCCGCACATGACCGTGGCAGCGCTGGCCACCAGGGCCGACCCCACGCTGCCAATCGCCAACGCCACTGCATCCCGACGGCTGGCTCCCCGATCGAGCTCTTCCTTGTAGCGTGCCGTCAGGAACAGGCAATAATCGACCCCGGCACCATATGCCAGGATGGTGATGTAAATCTGCATCCCCTGGAAAAGCGTGACATAACCGGCTTGGCTGAGCAATGCGAGGATGTTCAGCGAAATCTGCACTCCCAAATACACGGTAGCTAAAGGAATCAATGCCAACAGCGGTGCCCGGTAAATGATGACCAACAGGGCCACGACCAAAATCACGGTCAGCATCTCGGTATCCTGGGCACTCCGCAGCTCGGCCAGGGTGTGATCGCGGCCAATCACGGCACTGCCGGTCATGGAAATCTCCAGGCCGGCCGGGACTTTTCCCTGATGCTGGAGATGACGAACCAGGCCACTGATTTTGTCGATGATGGACCAGTTGCGGTTGGAAAGGAACTCGGTGGTCAAGTCGATCACCACGAGCAGTGCCTTGCCGTCGGCACTGACCAGCAAGGCCCCGGTCCCTGGAGCATTCGGCGTCCGGATGCGTTCGATGATCGATCTGGGCCGACTTGACTCCGGAGCAAAATCATCGGGGAGGTCAGGCCCTTCCAGGGGAGCGAGCTCCGAAGCCAGTCCTCCTTCTTCCTTGGCGATCTGCCGCAATCCCGGTTCGAGCAAGTCCTCGATGAACTTCTTATCTTGGTCGAGATTGCCCGACCCCGCCGACTCGCGGTGCAGAACCAGAACGATGTTGCTGCCGGCCTGTTCGTCGGGAAAGGCCTTCTTGAGCAGTTCCTCACTCTGCCGGCTTGGGGCACTGGCAGGAAGGAAAGCAAATTCCTTGTCCTGAGCTACCTCATTCCACGGGGGGGCGGCCAGCTTGGTTCCAACGAGCAGACCGACCCAGGCCACAAGAAGGATGGGCCAGGTCCGAGCAACGAATTTACCAAGGACTGGGAACATAGGACACGTGTCTCTCGATTCCCTGTTGTTCGCGCCGAGTCCGCTTGCGACGGCATCGTGCCGGTGTCATTGCGTTGCCTTCTTGGGCGGCGGATAAGCCTTCCGCGTTTCCGCCAACACCTTGCTGAAGTCGCTGGGCGCCACTTCGAATCCCGTCAACTTGAACAGGTTGAGAAGCCGTTGACCCTTTTCCTTGTTGTTGGCGGTCAGGAGGCCTTCCTGAAAACGCTGCCGGGTCTGCGGATCCACGACCTCATCGTAGTAGGCCACCAGCGGCGGAGGGAACGCTTGCGAGTGAGCCAATTCTCGAAGTCGAGCGAATCGGCCCGGCTTCCGCCGCCGGTAGGCTTCCAGGCCGACTCGATCTACCACGGCCGCCTGAACGACTCCATCGACCACGTCATCCAATGCATCCTCGATGTTGTCGGGCGTGGCGATCTTCGAAAAGAACGCATTGAGCGGCTTGCCATTGCTCTGGCTGAGACGCTCGATATACAGCCGCAGGTGCGCTTGCCCAATCTGCGGTAGGGAGATGGTCTGGCCTTGGAGGGCGTTGAAATCAGCGATCTTGCTATCGCGGCGGATCATGAGGTAGGCGTAACGGTAGTGGTAGACGTCCACCGCCAAGGCCAACGGCTGAAGCTTCGCATTCTCGGCTTGCACCCAGGCAAATTCATAGCCCTGGAAGACCCCGAGGTGCAGTTGGCCGTTCACCAGTTTGTGGAGGAGCTCCTCGTAATCTTTTTGCTGAATGATTTCGTTATCGAAGCCAGTCTCGGTTTTGATGAAGCTCTTAAGTGCATCCAGCGCGGTTTCTTCCTTGGTGCCGGAAGCGTTTAGCGCCAACGAACCACTCGTGCCGATCCGAAGCACGTCTATTTTCTTGGCTGGCTGTCCCTGAATCCCTTCCGTGAGCACGAACACTGCGAGCACGCAGGTCAGGCTCATCCTTCTTGGGAACCGGATCATTGACGTTTCTCCTTGGTTTAGCCGATGTTCGCCAATCCATTACTGCAATCCCTGTTGCGCGGCTGGCTGCTCGGGGCAAGGTTCCCGCGCAGACTCATGAATGCGTTCTTAAGGCCAACGGGAGCAAATCATAAGCCAACCGACCTGTCCCTTCTCAGGAATCTCGAGCGTGCACTCACCATGCCCAAGGGCATCCGATTGCACAACCTCTTCCGGACCCCGATATTGTATAATGGATTCGGTTTCGCGAAGGCATAACGGATTGCCACATCCGTGACACGATGCACGTGCGGAAGCTCCGGAGAGCGACAAAGAGACCGTTCGAATCGGGTTGCCGCCGCCTTGGGCGGCTTCTAGCATAACCAGTGTTCGGAACAATCCGGCCGCGAATCGACTTGGAATAGAGAGTTCAGAACCCTCCCGGCTGCACACGCCGGCCCATTCGCAAACGTGGTCTCCGCATGGGCAGCTCGGTGGCAAATCCACCAAGGATCCCGGTTCCCCATTACCGTACGAGGTGCGCGCTTGGACTGGATTGCGGCTCGGTGCCGTCAGGATACAGATTATTTGGCCACTCTTGCGACCAAATCCTGATCTACCTACACCGCCGGGCGGAGCCGATGCCGCAAGGCCAACGGTCTTCGGCCACGATTCCCAGTTTTCCGGTGCATGGCCTCGACTTTTTATTGCATCGTGCTTGTGGCTCGGGTACAGTCGGATGAACTGTTGTTTGGTGCCCCGTTCATCGAATTCGGACCAACAGTTCCCACAACTGGATGAATGCTCGTAGCGGCATGGGCATGGAACCCGCAATGCCCGCCCGGCGCCGATTTTCGCTGAGCGCGCATCGCTCGCTGATCCACGGATGGGAACGATTCCGCATTGCTTTGGATTACCGTGTGAAGCGTAACGGAGGATTTTGAGATGTATCTGTTCTGGCGCCGGTGGCTGAATCGACGAGTCTTGTCCTCCAAACAACGGGTCGGCAAGCGGTCCCGCCCGCGATGCTACCGACCCCGTATTGAGCGGTTCGAAGACCGCGTTGTCTTGTCGACGATCCACTGGATCAATCCGAACAGCGGCAACTGGGAGGTGGGCAGCAATTGGAGCGGCGGCGCTGTACCAGGTCCAGGAGATGACGTGATCATCGATGTGCCTGGCAACATCACCGTCACGCACGGCAGCGGCAAGGACTCGGTCCAAAGCCTGACCAGCCAGCAAAACCTGGCCTTGACGGATGGCTCCTCCCTGACCGTTACGGGCGCTTTCTCGGAGAGCGCCAATCATCTGCTGGACGCTGATCAGGCGTCGACATTGCTAGCCAACGGCACCAGCACGATCAATGGGGCAAGCTTGTATGCCGCCAATGGCAGCACGATCAGCCTGCCCGGTGCAACGAGCTACGATGCCTTGGGAGCGGGCTTCAGCCCTACCCTCCAAGCTTCCGGGGCTGGTAGCCGGTTGGATCTGTCACATGTGACCACGTGGAGGGGAGCTGGGGATTCGGGCAATGGCAACCGCATTTATGTGCAAGCCTTGGGTGGCGGAGTGGTCGATCTATCGCAGCTCCCGCAGATTGCTGTGGGCAATACGTGGTTTCAAGCCTACGATGGCGGGCAGATCTCCCTGACGCAGTTGACCAACTTTACCGGCGCCCTGCCTGGTGGCTACAACGTCCTCGATGTCCGCCGTGGTGGGTCAGCCATCATGGCCCCGAATCTCACCAGCCTGACCAATGTAGACCTCGACCTCGGCGGCAATGCGACATTGCCGGTGGCCGGCTTGAGCAGCTTCAACCATGGCAACCTGTATGCGTTCAACGATGGCAACATCGGCGGCGTACTTGCTTTGCCGCTCACCACCATAGATTTGGCCAGCAGCAACTTCAGTCCCACGTTCCAAGCTTCCGGGGTTGGTAGCCGGTTGGATCTATCGCATGTGACCACGTGGAGGGGAGCTGGGGATTCGGGCAATGGCAACCGCATTTATGTGCAAGCCTTGGGTGGTGGAGTGGTGGATCTATCGCAGCTGCCGCAGATTGCTGTGGGCAATACGTGGTTCCAAGCCTACGATGGCGGGCAGATCTCCCTGACGCAGTTGACCAACTTTACCGGCGCCCTGCCCGGCGGCTACAACATTCTCGATGTCCGCCGCGGTGGGGCAATCAGCCTGAGCAGCGGTACGACTGGCGTCTCCAACGTGATTGTCTCGGTGGATCCGACAAGCACCATCACGGCCGGTACGCTGCACCTTGCCAGCGCCAGCCTACTCACCGGCTCCGGCACGATCACTGCCAACGTGATCAACGATGCCGAGGTTCAACCCGATCTCGCCACGGATACGCTCGTGGTCACCGGAGATTACACGCAGAACCCGGCAGGCACCGTGACGCACATGGGGACCCTCACCGTCGACGGTTTGTTCACCTGGGCGGGCGGCACCATCACAGGGAGCGGCACAGTCAACGCCTCCGGCGGCCTGAGCATCAGCGGAGACAGCAACAAGACACTCGATGGCCGGACGCTGAACGATAGCGGCTCCGGCACGTGGACCGGGACCGGCAACCTGATTATCGGCGATGGAGCGATCCTCTACCTGTTCAACGCTGCCGCCCTTGACATCCAGAATGATCAAACCATCACCAACACGCTCGGCGGATCCGCAACGGTCGACAACACCGGTTTGCTCCGGAAGTCGGGCGGTACGGGCACAACCACGATCGGGGTTCCATTTACCAACACCGGCACCGTGCAGGTAGTGAACGGGACACTTCGCCTTACGGGCCCCTTCAGTAATTTCTCCGGGTCGACGTTGACCGGCGGCGTTTACTTGATCGGCGGCACGTTCCAGTTCCCCGGGGCGGCGATTACCACGAACCTCGCCACGATTTTGCTTAATGGCCCGTCAGCGCAAATTGTCGATGCATCCGGCAACGACGCTCTCGTCAACTTCACCAGCAATGGCGGCAACTTCACGATTGAGAATAGCCGGAATTTTACGAGTGCGGGCTTCAACGATTCGGGCAGCTTGACGATTGGTCCCGGCAGCACCTTCACCGTGAACGGAACGTATACGGAAACCGGCACACTTTCCGTCCAGCTCGGCGGAACCATGACCGTGGCCGGCTCCTTCAGCGACTTCTCCGGCGGCACACTGGCTGGAGGCACGTATCTGATCGGCGGTACGTTCCAGTTCCCGGGGGCCAACATCGTCAGCAACGATGCCAACCTCGTGCTCACCGGTCCAGCCTCCCAAATTGTGGACCAAGCAAACAACGACGCCCTGGCCAACTTCGCTGGAATCGATGCCACAGGCAGCTTCACGATCCAGAATGGCCGCAACTTCACCACGGCCGGGGCTTTCAGCAACGCGGGCAGCCTGATCATCGGTCTCGGCAGCACGCTGACCGTAACCGGAGCGTTCACCCAAACCGGCACCTTGAGCATTCAGGATTTAGGCATTCTCGACCTGCTCGGCGGCGGATCGGCCAACGCCAGTCTTACCAGTGCCGGTACGCTGGTCATCGACGCCGGCAGCATGTTTACGCTGACCTTGCCGGTGACGTTGACCGGAACCGTGAACGTTCAGCCGGGAGCAACGCTCAGCCTTCCCGGTGATAGCACCAACCAAGGCAGCTTGTACGTCTTGGGTGTTGTCACGGTCATCGGCGACTTCAGCAATAACGGCAGTGTCCAGCTTCTCGCGGGCGGCACCTTCACCGTCATTGGAGCCTATACGCAGAACGGTGGCAGCACCAGCCTGAGCAATGCTACGTTGTCTGCCACGGGCTTGGTCAATTTAGCCGGAGGCGTCCTGTCCGGCTCAGGGACGATCAACGCCAGCGTCCTGAATGCTGCCCTGATTGAATTGGGAAGCGGTGACGCCGCGGGCCTGTTGACCATCACGGGCGACTACACGCAAACCGCTACCGGCATCCTGAGCCTCACCATCGGTGGCTATAGAGCGGGGGTCGATTTTGGTCAATTGGCGATCGGCGGGACGGCGACGCTCGGCGGCATGCTGGATGTCAGCCTGGCTAATGGCTTCACACCCATGTCGGGAGATAGCTTCGTGGTGTTGACCTTCGCTTCGCTCAGCGGCGGGTTTGCCACCACGAATCTCGATCCGAGTCTACAAACTCCGCCCACGTATGATGCCACCGACGTGATGATTCAGGCGAACTGAACCGCCAAGGACGATGGTGCAACATACAAGCCTGAAGCGCGAGCGGAGAATTGTGCGACGCTTCGCTCGCGCTTCAGGCTTGTGAGCTTCGGAATGCGTGCTCTCGATCAGATCGAGAGCTCTCCCCTTCAGCCGCGGCGAACTCCGGCCGCATTGACCCGCGGTGCGGGAATGGTTCGTTGATAAGGTCGGTATTCCAACAGGCGGACGCGGCCGGTGCCGCTCACTTCATAGGTGATGCCGCGCCATTCAACCTTGCGGGCGAAACTCGCGGCCAGCAAGCTGGCCAAGTGGACCGTCTGGGTCGGCAGGCCCGCCAACAACATCCGCCAGGGATACGGGTAGGAAAATCCCCCCCGGGCCTGGACCAGATGGTTAATCTGGCGATCCGTCCACGACAAGGCGAACGCCATCCCTACGAGAAATGCTGCCAACGCGATCCCCACGCCGGCAGCTAACAAACCTTGCCCGCTCCAGAGTTCCCGTGTAGCCGCCCATACCGCGCCGCCCAAAGTCAAAGGCGTTCCGATACTCACGGCCACGATTACCAGCCAACTTTCGTGATAGAGCCGTGTATTGAGGAGTTGACGGCGGATAAATCGGAAACTATTGTTCAAACCAATCGGCTCATGGCTCACCATCGTCCCTTCCGGGACGAGGCACAAGTCCAACCCCAGCGACCGCAAGACCCGGTAGGTCACCGCATCTTCCACGAGACTGCGTGCCCACCGATCAAGCAATTCCGACTGGCGGAAGAGTTCGGCTCGGAATGCCATGGAGCCCGCCCAAGGGATATGGAGGGCAGCCATCTGCGTGCATGCCACTGCATTCCACAGGGATCGGACCAGGGTTCCCCAGCTCGAGTTCCCGTAGGGCACATACCAGCGCACCCCACATGTGGCCCCGACGCCCGGGCTGGCCAATGGCCGGACTAGATCCCGTAACCAGTGGCGATAGGGAACAACATCCGCATCAATCAGGACTACGACTTCCGTAGACGGCTTCAGTTCGCGAATCGCCTGCACCAGGGCACTCACCTTCAGGCTGCAGGTCTCGTGACGTTCCCTGAGAGCGCACACCTTGACTGCGGGTCGGCCGGTCCGGGCCTGCTGCATCTGGGAAACCAGTTCCGAGGCAGGATCTTCTGGGCTGTCGAGGATGACGCAGATGTCGTACTGCGGGTAATCCTGATGGAAGAGCCCATTCAGGCAGTCACGCAGCGACGGATCCAGTCCGCGGATACACAGGAGCACCGTCGCGGGGGGGAGTTGATCATCGGTACGGTTCGTCGGCCGGGGTGGATAGCGCAGCGCGAACCGGCACGCCCAAAAGACTTGCAAACCCATCAACAGCAGACTAGCCGAGAGACAAATGAAGCCGATACCCATTGTCCGCGCCTTTCCTTGCTGGGGTAGATGACTGGCTTAGGTATTGGTTCCAACCGGCAAATGGCGATGCGGATTCTCTGAACAAGACATTGTTCCGGGAGAGTGCTGCTATCCTATGCGAACGGTTCGGAGAGCCAAGCCTGAAAGGTACCCCATTGCGGCAAATAAGCCTGACGCGCTCACCAAAAATCAGGGCGAGCCCGCCAGGCTTATGCTGTGGAGATTCGGAAAGGTGGATCAGTCGGGTTTCGCCGGCTTGTTGGTGCGGAGGGCCTCGTTGACCTTATCGATGGCCGCACGGAGGGCCTTCAGCTCCTGCTCGACGTGATCCAGCCGCTGCCCCAGATCCTCGCCACTGCCTACGGCTGAATCCGCCCGTTTGAGATCGCGGAGCGTGATCAACGATCTCGACAGATTGTCCTTGAGGGCTGCCTGGCCCAGCTGCCGTTCTAGCAGCCAGACGCGATAGTCCTCCTGGGCAGCGCTCGGTTCGACTGGCCTCAGACTGCCCGTCACTGGAAGAGTTAGTGGTTTGCCGCCACGGAGCAGTTTCAAGGTCGTCGGCTTATCCTGGGCGAGCTGGACCTCGCGGGCCAAGTCCTGGGGATTATCAATCCGCTTGCCGCCAATCTCGAGAAGGATGTCGTGCTTCTTGACACCGGCTTTGTCGGCTGGACTTCCGCTGATCACATCATTCACGACTACCCCCTGTCCTTCCGGCAAAGCCAGCTGAGCCCGGATTGCATCGTCAACGGCATCGATGTTGACGCCGATGAAGTATTCCGCCTTCGCCTCTACAACGGGCCCAAGGGTCACACGGTAGATCGGGCGAACCTGAATCGTAAGGGGCTTCCCGGCACGGAGGATCTTCAAGGGCACCGCCGACTCCCCAGCAGCCTTCAGCTGTTTGCGCACATCCTCAGCGGCAGCGAGCGGCTGGCCACCAAGGGTGAGCAGGATATCGTTGGGCTTCAGGCCCACTTGTGCACTCGGACCGTCGCCCCGCAAAGCTGAAACCAGGAGCCCCTGCCCGGCAGGAATGTCAAGCTGCGCTCGCATCGTGTCGTCGATCGGCTGAAGCGTGGCACCAAGAAGCTCGTCGGCTGGGTCGCGGACGGTAAACAAGAGTTGATTCAAGTAGGGCGCCTGAGCCTCAGCCGGCGTGTCTAGCACGAGCGGGGAATACTGGTGCTGTTTGACGCGGCCCACGCTGCCATCGAGATCCAAGAGAACCTTGGCCTGTTCCTTCAGTTGCGAGCTGTTGTTGGTGTTGGGTTTGTTATCGTTTTGCGCTTGGACTTGGGGCACGGTGCCCAGTCTGGCCGCAACCAGGACGGCAAGCACCATCGCTTTCTTGCTCCAGTCAGCATAGTTCATCATTTTCTCCCTTCACTCTATAATGCTCTCGTACAACGGCCGCGGCGCGCGGCCCTTCCATCCATCAATACGTCCGGCTCCCGATATAATGGAGCCGAAGCTCCTGGATCGGCACATTCAATCTTCGGCCGCCTTGTAATTCCAGCGATACGAGCCGTTTTTGTGTCTCGGCGCGATACCCCCGCTGCTCCAAGCGTTTGATAACTGGATGGAGCGCGGCGGGTAATTCCGTCGGCCGAGAAGGTTCCTGCTCGACAAGGCTGGTCGGTGGGGCCTGGGCGGGCTCACCGACTCGGTCAGGAACCGGGGTTGTCTCCTTGACAGCCACCCTGTCCACCGCGATCTGCCCGGGTACGCCATGCAACGCCCAGCCCAATCCGAAGGCCAGAACAAGCGCAGCGGCCAGCCCGGTCAGGATCGCCGCTGCACCCCACACCCCCCGCTGAGGACCGGGACACTCCGGCAGCCGTACCGTCTGCGCCAGCGTGGGAGTCACGAGCGGAGCGAAGGCTTCGCGCCAGCACTGAGCTTCCAGAAACGCCAGGGCGCAGCGGCGCCAGCCATCGGGCTCATTCTCAAAACGCAAAAGCAGCGCGCGGCGTTCCATTTCGCTGAGTTCTCCGTCCACGAGACGGTCGACCAAGCTGCCTTCCAAAGGATCCAGAGGCTCATGCGGTTCCAGCGGCAAGCTCATTCTGTCACCTCGATGGTATGCGTGCCAATCATCTCCTCGCGGAGTCGTTGCCGGGCCCGGTGCAACCGGGCCTGAATCGCGCTCTCGCTCACTCCCAGATGAAGGGCCAATTCCCGGTAACTCCAGTCTTCGGTGTACTTCAGCAGCAGGATCTCCGCGTCACGCGACGGCAACCGGCGCAAACAACTTCGGACCATTTCGCAGCGCTCAAACTGGAGAAGCCGGTCCAGTGGGTCAGCGGATACGAACAGCCCGCCATCCGGCCGCTGCCTTCCTGCATAGTTGCCGAGGAGTTTTCGTTGTCTCCCCAACCGGCGGCGGTAGAGCAACGCTTGCCGGACGGCCAGCCGGTAAAGCCAGGCGGCGACCCGCGAACGGTCGATGAGCGGGGCCTGCTGGGCAACCGCCGCCAGAGCCACTTCCTGCATGACTTCCTCGACCGCGTGCCGTTCTCCCAGACGGGCAAAGACAACCGTGCGCAGCCAGCGATCGTGTTCGGCGAGCGTGGCCGCCCAATCGATTCCAAGCCCGACCGGCCGGTGCGCCGACCCTCCGACATTGGGTAGCGGCATCGTTTCGCCCATGTTGAAAAGATAGTTACCGCAGGCTGGCGGATGTTGCAGGAGCTGAAATACCAGACAGGAAGGGTGCGGCGCGATCGTGGAACAATTTCGCCGCTGGCGGCTTGCGTTCGGCAAGGATGACCGAACGCAAGCCGCCAGCGGCGACCAGGTTTTTAAAATCGTTCGTTAGTTGAAGCTAACATTCAGCGTCAGCGTCGGGCCGACGACCGCGATGCCGTTGTACATCGTGTTCGTGTAACCTGCATAAGTAGCGGCCACGTTGGGATCGGGCGGTGTCACCACGATCCGCAAGGGAGTGGGAGTGCTGGGATCCGCGTTCGCAAAAATGGCCAGCACGTAGGCCACCGTCGCGGGGTCCAGCTGGGTGGTGCTATCCGGCGGGAAGGTGAACGTATCCATCGTGCCGGTCGTATCGTTCGGATTGGGAGTTCCCGTGAACATTCCCGATCCGAGCAGGTGCAACGGCGACAGCTGCATGGGTGCATTCTGTCCGTTCAGCCCTTCGCCGCTAGGATCCGTGAGGTCGAAGATCACCGCGGCGTCATTGGGTTGAATGCTCGTGGTGGTGTCCTCGGCAAGGTAAAAATTGAGCAACCCGGCAGTGGTGAACGACGCATTGGCCTGGGTGAGGGTGATGGTGATCGAATTGAGGCCCGTTGGCGCGCTCGGCATCGGGTTTCCAGAACCATCGACGAGGTCGCCGATATGGAAGTCGGCCACGCCAAAGGATGAGAAATTGTTGTTGTTGATCCCTTCCATGTTGAAAAAGTTCTTGCCATTGCTGAACGGCCGGGGCCCGCCGGGCTGGATCGTAGCGTTATCAAAGGCCAGAGCGGAGTAGGACTGGGCATGGAGGCTTGCGGCAGGCAGACACAGGACGGTGAGCAGCGCTCCGAGGGCCGCTCGACGGCAGGAAACGATCATCAGCATCTTCTCCAAACGGAAAACATCGTGTGGTCGTGGGGTACGTCCCCTGTCGACCGGTCACCCCCACTCCTTGATACGCTCAACCGTGCGCCTATGCAAGCGAAATCTCATGAAAATTGCATAAAAATTATCCCATCAGTGATTTCGCGATTCCCGGCACTTCTGCCGCACGAACTACACCGAGGCTAAATATTCTGCGGACGATACTAACGCCGCGATCACCGCTTCGTCGGAAGCTCCATTGACGAGAGACTGGGCGAAACTATTGAGCCCCGCATTGTCGGCCGGACGCTTGAGAAACTGCTGATAGAATCCCCTGACTTGGTCGGTCTGGGCCTCCAAGCTGGTGAGAATCACGCTCGCCACGGTCAGGGGTGAAGCCCCATTGCCCAATGCCGTGGTAAACGCGTTCAGGCCGCCGCTATCGGCCGGCCGATTAAATACCTTTTGGAATAGAAAATCGACGAATTTTTGATTGGCGGTCGTCAGGCCGGCGGTCGTGTCCTGCGCCTGGGCATCGTTGATGAATTCCTGGCTGCTGCCCAAAATGGCCTTGAGCTGTTCCACGGAACCGCCGCTCTGGAGGAACTGCACGAAATTGCCCAGGCCCGTGGGATCGGCCGGACGGCCCAGGATTTGTTGATAGGCGGCGTTCACTTCCACAACCCGGTACTCCAGGCTGCTCTCGATTCCCTGCACGACTTGTGTCCGATTCATGGTGCCGGCGTCGAGTACTCCGCCCCAGAATTGCAGACCCGAAGCATCGACGATGCGGTGGAGCAGATCGAGGTAGACCTGGGCCACGAAGCGATGGTTTTGATCGCCAGCCGAAACGTGGGCCGTGTTGTTGATGGACAGCGTCGGTTGGCTGCCATTCAATCCCGGGCCGCCGCCAAAGTCCGCGATATCGACATCAATCGTGAAGTTGACGGGAACGGCATACGTATTTGTGCCACTGACATCGAAGCCGCCCTGGGCGTTCTTCGTGATCGTGCCGTTGGAGAAATGGCCATCGCCCCAGTTAATGGTAGCCGTGAAATCATTGGCGTTGCCGTTGGGGTCCGAATCCGAAAACGTGGCCACCACGCCCGTGAAGGGCGTGGCCACGGTCGGGATGACGGCGGCCTGGGCGTTGAGTGTGCCCTGGGCTCCGGAAACGATTGGGAAACCGTTGGCGGCCGGCTGCGGCTCGGCATAAACGAAATCATCGGTGGCGACCAGATTGTTGGTGGTCGAATTGGCGCCGCCTGGAGTAACTGTTGTGCCATCAAACCGGAAGATCACTCCTTGGCCCAGCGTCAGCAGCACATTGGTCACGATCGCGTTGTTGAACAGCTCGCCAGCGAAGACGGCTGCGCCAGCCGAGCCATTGGTCGGGACGTTTAACGTATCGAGGAGCGTACTGCCGTGGAAATATTGAATGGTGGTACCGGGCTGCTGCACGTTGAGGAAGATGGCCCCGAAGCCGCGCGACACGGCCGAGACGGGTGGCGTGGTCGGCGAAGCAGGCACGACAAACTTGAAATCGATGCCGTTGTCGTTGAACATCGCAAACGTGTTGGGGGCGCTGAAGGCCGGGAAGAGGACAGGATTCGGATTGCCCACGCTCGGGTTCACATCCCCGAAGCCGTCGTTGCTGACCGCGTAGACGGCCCCGAAGAAGACGCCCTGGTTCTGGAAGCGGTTCAGGGGAATTCCGACCGTGTGGCCGGGCGTGATGACGACTGTGCTGTTGGTCCCGGCCACCGCATCGGAGCCATCGACCTTGACGCCGTCCCAGGTAATGGTGCGGAAGCCGGTCGGCTGGGGCGCCGTGAGCGTGTTCTTGCTCCCGCCGACGGCGGCTTCGAAATTCGTCAGTGCGGCCGTTCCGCCGGTAAACACGGTGGGGGTGCCGGCCGTGATCGGATTGCCGGGAGCAAGTGCCGCATCGAGCACAAAGGCCTGGCTCGTTCCCGTGCCGGTCAGACCTGAGGAAACTTTTTCTGTCACCGTGATCGTGACCGTGAAGGCGAAGGGAGGGACCGTGGAGCCAGACTCCTCGGGGAATGTATGGTTGTCCGTGATCGTAAATGTGCCGGCCGAGCCCGCGACCAGCAGGTTGCTGTCGAATATGCTACCGTTCGGCGCCGGGTTGATGGTGGTCACGGGGGACGTACCGTCGCCGTAGTTGATCGTGACGTTGAACTGGCCGGCCGTCAGGCTGGTGGCGGAATCGGTGAACGTCGCCACCTGAAGCCCCAGATTCGGTTGGCCCTCGAACACATTCGAGATGGCAGAAGCACTGACCGCGACCGACGGGACCGTACGGTCTTCCAGAATTTCCAGCCGCAGACTTCGGATCCGAAGCCCGCGGCCGTGCGGAGAAGAGGGGGTCCGCTTGCTTGTCCCGCCACACCACACGGATTGAAACATGCTCCAACTCCTTTGTCAGAACGACAGGGGAACGGAAGGGAAAGAGAAGGTGTATCCGCCGCCGTCTCCGTTGGCCAGCATGCGATCGCCCAGCGTATCGCTGAACGGATTGAAGATTTTCAATCTCTAGTTTTCAACTTTCTTCTTCTGAAGTAATCCGCGTCCCTTCATCCACCCCGCCAGCCGTTCGGACCACGATGACAGGATTGGATCATTCGGAGCCAGGCCCACCCCGTGCGGGCCCTTTTCGTAAATGTGCAGTTCGGCCGGCACGCCCGCTTTGCGGAGAGCCAAGTAAAACAACACGCTGTTTTCCGGCACGACGCCTTTGTCGGCATCGGTATGGAAAAGAAACGTGGGCGGCGTTCGCGGATTGACCTGTTTCTCGTTGGAGAGGCTTTCGACGAGCTTGGGATCGGGCTCCGCCCCCAGCAAGTTGCGGCGGGAACCGCGGTGTACACTCGGTTCGGCCAAAGTGATGACGGGATAGGCCAGGATCAGGAAATCGGGCCGGCAGCTCACGCGCTGCACCGGATCCTCCGCTTCGGGCTTGCCCTCGTCGAAATGCGTGCCAGCCGTGGATGCCAGATGGCCTCCGGCGGAAAAGCCCCAGATCCCGATGCGGCCCGGATCGATGTGCCACGCCTTGGCGTTGGCCCGCACCGTGCGGAGGGCCTGCTGAGCATCCTGAAGCGGGGCGGGATGGTGATACCGCGGGGCGATGCGATATTTGAGGACGACGGCAGCCACTCCCAGGGAGTTGAGCCAGCGTGCCACCTGACGGCCTTCGTGGTCGTCGGCCAGGGCTCCGTAGCCACCGCCGGGGCAGACGACCACGGCGGTTCCGGTAGCCGTTTCCGGGGATGGAAGATAGCGTGTCAGCGTCGGCCGATCCGCGGGTTCTTGGCCGACAGCCCCCGGAGCGCCCTGGGGCCAAAGCAGTTCCTCCGCCCACAACCAGCGCAGGGAGTCCGGCAAAATGGCCCCGCCGTGCTTACCGTTATGTCCACCATCGCCGTAGACGAACTGGTAATCGTACTTGGCAAATTCCAGGGCCGAGGCCATCTGCTGATTGGCCAAAGGCCAATTGCCGAACTGGTTGTTCAAGTCGCCCGAGCCATCCTGAAGGAAGACACGGATCGGTTTACGGGGCGTCTTGCGGATCTTTCCTGGATACACATCGCCACCGCGGATATTGGTAAAACTGCCGACGTGGCTCAGGACCTTGCTGAACAGGTCCGGCCGCTCCCAGGCCACCGTGAAGGCACAGATCCCCCCCGAGCTGATGCCGCCGATGGCCCGGCCGACGGGGTCTTGCCGCAGATGGTACTGTTTGCCGACCTCCGCCAGGATCTCCGTCTCCAGAAAACGGGCATACCGATCCGAAAGGGTATCATATTCGAGGCTCCGCTCGCGCGGTTCGTTGGTGGTGTTGCTGCCCGGATTGATGAAGATGCCAATGGTGACCGGCATTTCCTTTTTGTAAATGAGGTTGTCGAAAACCGTCGGCACACGAAAATTCCCTTGAGGATCGACGTAGCCCTTGCCGTCCTGGAAGACCATGACGCATGCCGGTTGCTTGGGATCATACTGGGCCGGCACATAGATCCAGTAATCGCGGGGCGGTCCTGGGTAGATGGTGCTGGTCCAGGTCCCTTTGGTGACTTGGCCCTTGGGTACGTTGGCGTGTTCCTGCGAGTCGGGACCGAACTGGTAGTCATCCGCCGCACGGGTAGCGACCGGAACCAGCAGCCAGACTAGTGCCACCGTGAGAAGCCGCGACAACATGGGTGAAACTCCTCGGAAGATCGAAGCTTGCGAAACGGAAGGTGATGAAGCTGTGATACGCCCATGAGCGAGCGGCGGCAAGCAAGCTCCGCACGGACCGCGGCAGCGTCCCGACCCCGCCTTGACCGAAAAGATTAAAAGCCCTACCATCGGCCCCATTGGCAGTCCATCACCGGCAGCGACTTGTTGACACCGGGAAGGATGAGGCGAACGCCAAGGACAGGGAAGCGGGGTAATTCATGGAAGGGCCCGCGGCGAGCCCACCAGCAAGGAAGCAAACGCTCAAGACCGGAGCGACGATCCGGCTCGAGATTCCACCGGAGACCAATTCGGCAACCCAGTCCGCAGAGCCAGGCCCCGCCTTACGATGGGAGTTGGCCCTGCTAGCCGTGCTGCTGCTCTTGGCGGCGAGTAGCCGGGCCTGGCTGCTTGGCCATACCGAAGTGGCCGCACGGGACAGCGTCGGGTTCATTCGTTACGCCTTGGAGCTGGAGCGCGACCCCTGGAAGGAAGTGCTGCGGCGCAACTTACAGCATCCGGGCTATCCCATCGTGCTCTTGACCGTCTCCTGGCCGGTGCGATATTTCCTGGGGGGCACCAACGCGGTTTCCATGCAACTGAGTGCTCAGTTGGCGAGTGCACTGGCGGGGGTGCTCCTGGTCATTCCGATGTACTTCCTGGGCCGTGACCTCTTCGGCCGACGCGTTGGCTTCTGGGGGACCGCTCTGTTCCAGTGCCTGCCGGTCAGTGCCCGCGTGATGTCCGATGCGCTGTCGGAGGCGACCTTTTTGCTCTTCACGGCCACCGCGCTACTGTTGGCGGTGCGCGCCCTGCGCAGCTATTCAGTAACTGGCTTTGCCTTGTGCGGGCTCTTCAGTGGATTGGCCTATTGGACACGTCCGGAAGGGGCATTGATTGCGGTTGCTGCCGGCCTGGTGCTCGTGGCGATGCCGTTCGTTGCCGCCGGACCGCAACTGTGGCGGCGCGTGCTGGGCTGTGGCATCGCTTTGCTGCTCGTCGCCACAGTCGTCAGCAGCCCTTATGCACTGATTACCGGCCGGCTCACCAATAAACCGACGCCACGAAAACTGTGGGAGACGGCCGTCTCTGCGGAACGGAGCCAGAATCCCGGCCCGCTCACCGCATCAGTCCTGGCCAGTTATGCTCCGGAAAATCTCCAGGATCGCCATTGGTGGGGGCTGTATGCGATCGCTACCGAAGTGATCAAGGACTTCCAATATCTTTCGGTGCTCCCCTTGCTGCTCGGGATGTGGTGGTTTCGAAACCGGCTGAAAAGCGGCGGCGGCATCTGGGTGCTCCTGGTCTTGTGCGCGCTTCACTTTTTAATCCTGTGGCGACTGGCGGTCGTCGTGGGATACGTTTCCGACCGGCACGTCTTGGTGCTCGTCCTGTGTGGTGTCTACCTGGTTGCCGGCGGTGTATTGGCCATCAGCGAATGCATCACGCTGATGGATCGCCGCAGGCTGTCGTTGATGCTGTTTCTCGTCTTGATTGGTCTGGGGTTGGTGGAAGCCCTCAAGCCCTTGCACGCCAATCGCATCGGGCATCGCCAGGCTGGGCTCTGGCTGGCGGAACATACCGAGTTGGCCGACCCCATCGTCGATCCGTTCTGTTGGGCGCACTACTACGCCGGCCGGGTTTTCTGGGAAGGGCGCACGCCGCCCGCGCCCCCCGGCTACGTACCGACGCAATATGTCGTCCTTGAACGGAGCCCCAGCAGCGATCACTCCCGTCTGCCGACGATTGATCACGCCAAAGCACTGGCCGCACGTGGCCGGCTCATCTACCGTTGGCCAGTCGAAAAGACCGAGGCCGAAGCCAAGATCCTTGTCTTCGCAGTGCGGCCGTAGGAGCCACTTACCGCAAACAGCGACGGCGTTCCGGATAAAGCCCTCGTGGCGCAAGGTTTCCACCTGCTTGCGGCGCTCTTCCCACGTTGACATACTCGACTCCCGTAGTCGACAGACCCTACAAACATTCATCCAGATCCTGTGGAAGCGACTGGCTAGGGGAAATCCGATGTGCCGCCTCCGTGAGTTCACGCGTCCAGTTTCACCATTCTCTGCGTGCCGTTATGTTCCCCGGATCGAACCGCAGGGCCTCCCCAGCAATGCCTCCTACCGGGTCAGCTACACCCTCGATGGCATCACTTTGGGAACACCTTTACTGAACTTGGGGGCTAGTTCCAACGCTACCCAGAATTGGTTCGTCTATCGGGGCGGCTGGTTTGCTTCGCCCCGTACGCACAACGTCGCCGTTTCCATCGACCCAACATGCTACGAAACAACTATCCAAACCTTCAGCTTCACGCCCGCGCCGGCCTCGAGTTCGGCGGCACGGTCGCCGCCGGCCCCGTTTTGCCCCACGGAAAATGACGGGAATCCTTTCGAACGTAAAATAAGAAAGAGGGGATTTCATTCGGTTTCTTCCGATCCATTCGCGATGCGCCCTTGATCGCAAGGAGCAACCCACATGGCCAGAAAGAAAAAGGACCGCCGTTCTCAGAAGCAGCCCAGCGGTACCCTCCCTCGACGAATCACGGAGCGTCTCCACGATGCGGCCCAGCTTGTGTCAGCAGGACAACTTGGCCGGGCACGCGATGTTCTAGAAGAGCTGGAGCGGCGCTACCCCAACCATCAGGACATCCTCCTTCTTCTGGCCAACGTTTACCACGACGCCAAGGATTCCGCGGCCTATCAAGCGGCCTGCGAGCGATTGGTGGCCATCAAGCCCAGCGCCGGCTTCACGTTGATGTTGGCCGGAGCCTATTTGATGAACCTGATGCCCCTCCTGGCGCTGCGCACGTTTCACCGCTTCTTGGACCGCTGGCCTGACCATCCGCGCGCCGACGAAACGCGGAAAACTGTGGCCGACTTGCAAAGTAACCTCGATGCGCATCTGGCGGGATTGCAGATGACCGGTCCGGACGCGATGGAAGTGGCGACGTTACACGAGGAAGTACAATCTCTACTGGGACAGGCGAAATACTCGGAGGCCCGGCGAACAGCGGAAGAGGTGCTGCGACGCCGGCCCAACTTCCTGGCGGCGCTGAATAACATCAGCCAGGCTTACGCTGCTGAAGGACAGATGGAGCAGGCCATCGCAACAGCTCACCGCACCCTGGAGAGCGATGCCGAAAATGTCCACGCCCTGTCCAACCTCACCCGTTTCCTTTACCTCAGCGGCCGGACAGAGGAAGCAAAGGCCTACGCGGATCGGCTCAAGGCCTCTCCCCCAAAGGGTTTTGATGTGTGGACAAAAAAGGCGGAGGCATTCAGTTACCTGGGAGACGACCAAGCCGTGGTCGATGTCCTTCAAGCGTTCGAGCACTTTGCGGATGCGGACCGACAGCCAGCGTCTCCATTTTTCCTCCATCTGGCCGCGGTCGCCAACTTCCGGTTGGGCCATGAGGAGGAGGCCCGGCGGCGCTGGAAGGAGGCGCTGCAACTTCAGCCCGGATTTGCTCCAGCGCGCGCCAACCTGGATGACCTGCGCAAACCCGCGGGCGAACGGCATGCGCCCTGGCCTTTTCCCTTCAACCACTGGGTGACGGAGAAATTTCTGAACGAAATGATCGCTCATTACAGCCCAGCCCGTTCTGCCGCCCTGAAGCAGCCAGACAGGCCACAGACGGCCATCTTTCTGCGGAATCATCCGGAACTGGGCACGCTCCTGCCCGCCCTCCTTGACCGGGGCGACCCATCCGGACGGGAGTTCGGCTTCCGGACCGCTGCGATGGTCAAGACACCCGAGATGCTGGCGATGTTGCGCGACTTTGCCCTCAGTCAGCACGGGCCCGATAGCCTCCGTAGCGAAGCTGCCCAGGCCGCCGTTGAAGCCGGACTCCTACCCCCAGGCCCTGTTCGCCTGTGGATCCAAGGCGAATGGCGCGAGATCCTCCTGTTCGGCTGGGAGGTATCCGGCGAACCGTTCAACCGTCATCATCACAGCCTGCAGGTTCAGGAATTACTGGCCGAAGCTTTCGAGGCATTGCACGAGGGCAAGGCGGAACATTCGGAAGCTTTGTACAAACAAGCCCTGAAGCTGGAACCGGATTCACCCGACCTGCTGAACAATCTGGCCGCGGCGTACCAATCCCAAGGCCGGCATACGGAAGCGGAGGCTCTCGTCCGCCAAATCCACGAGCGCTTCCCCGATTACTTGTTTGGCCGCGTCGGGATGGCCAAGTTTTGCATCCGGGATGGTCGGTTCGCCGAGGCCAAGAAGCTGCTGGATCCGCTCCTGAGTCAGCGATGCTTCCACACCAGCGAGTTTGCAGCACTCGCCGCCGCGGAAATCGATTACTGGCTGGCCCAGAAGAACAAGGACGCAGCTCGCCCTTGGCTCGAGGTATGGGAAAGGACGGTGCCAGACTCACCCATGCTCGCAGTCTATCGCGAGAAGTTTCGTCCCCGCCGCTGGCGCGATTCGCTGCCGTGGTAATCGTGCGCCTCCGGGACACCAGCCTGAAGCGCAAGCAAAAGAAGGAGTTATGCCGTCCCTCCGCTTGCGCTTCAAGCTTGTTGAGCCTCGTTCTCGTCCAGCAGCCTCACCAGCTCCCCCGCTGCCTTCACCTTCTCGAGCTCCCAGCAGGCTTGCAACACCCGATCGGCACGCTCCTTCCCGTAGCGGGGCTGGACCAGCGTGCGGAATTTGTGCTCCACTTCTGCGTCGGTCATCGGATTGCGAGCATGACCGCGGGGAAATTCCACTTCCCGCATCAGCTGCCGGCCATTTTGCAGTCTCACGGTAACTCGATTGGGGATACCGGCCGGATACCGGCTGCTCAGAGCGGCGTCGCGGTGGATGTTCACTTTGGCGACCAGCTCCAACAGGGCCGGATCGGTGAAACGCTCGGGGGCGAATTGTGCCAGCGTGACATCGCCGTCCGCCAGGGCCACGGCCGTGCAATAGGGCAGGCTATGATCGGCAGTTTCGCGCGTCTTGGGCCGCCATTTTTCCGGATCCTTGCCGATGATCTCCACCGCAGCATCAAACGTTTGGATATCGATCGCCGCGACGTTTCGAATGTCCCCGACCTCCGGGCGAAGCTGTAGCGCGGCGTCGATGGCACTTTGTGAGTGGTACTCCGCCGGCCAAAATTTGATGTAGGTTTGCAAAATCATGAATGGCCGACCTTCGCCGCCCAGCGGTCCCAACTCGAAGGGCCCGGTCAACAACTTCATGATGCCCAACTCGCCTTCGAAGATCGGAGCCGGTCCCGTCATTCCCTCCGCCGCGAGGAGAGCCGCGAAGACGCCATTGCGGGCCGCGTTGGCGAAGGCACACCCCTTCCACATGCTCAATTCACCCGCCCGCGTCTGCCGGAGCGCCACATTACACACGCCTGCCAAGCCGACCGCTTGCTTGGAGCGCGCGGCATCGAGCCGAAGAACTTTGCAGGCCGCCAGTGCGGCCGAGATGGCTCCATACGTGACATGATCCCAGCCATGTTTGCGTAAGCTAGCTGCATCGCAAAGCCGGCACTGCACCTCGTAAGCCAGCACAGCGGCCGTGATCAGCTCCCGGCCGTTGGCCTGAGCCATGTCGCCGGCGGCGAGGACAGCCGCCAGGTTATCGCTGGGATGAGCCGGCTCCAAGGAGAGATAGGTATCGTTGTAATCGAGGTAACGGATGAGCAAGCCATTGACGAATGTCGCCCACTCCACCGAGCTTCGAGCACCGCCCAGCAGCCCGGCTCCGGGTCGCCCCTGGACGCGCTCGGCGCAGCGCCGGGCAATCGCGTACGCATCGGCATCCATCGCTCCCACTGCCGTGGCAAACGAATCTATAAACCGTCGCTTCGCCTCATGAACGACTGGCGCGGGCAGCTTCTCAAAGCGAAGCGCGGACGTGTATTCGGCCAGGCGATCAGCGAGCGGTTGGGGCATCGAAATCTCCTTGCATCACGATGGATCCGAGTGGAGCCGGTGGCCACTTTGGTCATTATAACCTTACTCACGGCCGGTTCACGTGGCCGTGTTTTCCTTTGCAACCGTGGGCTCCTTCCAAAGGACGAGCAGGGCAAGGAAGCCGAGCATCGGAACCAGCCCGGCCACCACCACGATCGAGGCATAATCCTGGGTCTGATCGAGCCATTTACCCACGAGCGGGTGCATGCGTGCCGTGGCGTACCAGGTGAGACAGCCGAGCATGCCGTTCACTTTCCCCTGGTGGCGGACGGTCAGCTCCTGCGTGAACGCATAATAAATGGGAAACAAGCCCAACGCACCGAAACCGATGACCAGCAGCAGGCCACAAACCACCATGCGGTTGGCAAGCCACGGTACGGCAACGCTGAATAGCGTGAGGATCATGCAGCAAAGAAACATGAGCCGCCGGCTCCCGTGTACGGTCATGCCGCCGCGTGCCAGGAACAGGGTGGCGAAGCCGATGGTGAGCGAGCCGGCATCGGTGGCCAGGTAATAGCCGGCGGTAAAATAATTCATCTGACTGGGCGTGAAGCCACGATCCTCTTGCAAAAACAACGGCAGCCAAACCCGGAAGAAATGCCAGGTGAGGTTGATCGTGACGGCCATTACCAAACATGCCAAGAACCGTCGATCGGCGTAGATCCGCACGACCGCCGGTCCCCGCAAGCGCTCATAGGGACCCGCGGTAGAGGCCCCCGAGTCGGACTCGGCGGGGGGCAATGTCAGGTCTTCGGAACGAACCGTTGCCAGCCAGAGCAAGACCCAGCCGGCACCGAGCGCGCCAATAACCCGGAAGGGATAAGGCCAGGTGCCCCCGCCACTCACCAGGGCTTGTACGATCAACGGTGTAAACACGGCACCGATGGCGGCCCCGCTTTGCAGGATGCCGTTTCCCAGGGTGCGTTGGTCCGGCCGGAGAATGCGCTGGGTGGTACGGAGGGCACAGGGCCAATTGCCGGCTTCAAAAAGGCCGAGCGCAAACCGGCAGGCCAGCAACGGTACGAAACCTTGTGCAAAACCGGTCAGGAAGCCGGCTATGGACCACCCGAGCAAGGCCGCGGGATAAATCCAGCGCACGTTCCAGCGATCGACGGTCCAGCCGATGGCGAGCGAGCCCAAGGCAAATGCCAGCCCAAAGGCGTATTCGATTTCGCCGTACTGTTCGTTGTTGATCCCGATCTCATCCTTGATGAGTTTCGCCGTCTGATTAATCGTTAGGCGGTCCATGTAATTGATCATGGTCGCCAGCAGCAGCAGACCACAGACCCACCATTTCCATGCGCAGAACGGCGATCGTGGTTGGGAAGGAGGGAGAGGCATGACGGCTGGCGAACCTCGGGGCAGGCGGACGCAACGTGCCCAGTGTAACAGACTGGGCTCCCGGCGACTACGTGCCGCCTCCTCGATCTGTGAACCAATGGTCGGGGTTCCATGACCGTCCCTGCTGCGTTAAGATGATCCCCATCGAAAACTCGTTTCCCTCTCGGTGGCCCATCCCGATGACCTTGAGCGTTTGCCTGCTGACTCGCAACGAAGAGAAAAACATCGCCCGTGCCCTGCGGTCCGTGCGCGGGGTTGCCGACCAGGTCATCGTCGCAGATACCGGCTCCAGTGATCGCACCGTCCCCATTGCGATCGAACTGGGAGCCGAGATTTGCCATGTCGCCTGGCAAGATGACTTTGCCGCCGGACGGGATACCGCGCTCGCCCGGGCCAGGAGCGACTGGATTCTTTGGCTGAATCCTGACGAGGAATTGCTCGCCACCAGTGAGTCCGAGGTGCGCGCATGCCTGGGCCGACAAGAGGCGTTTGGCTACTACGTGATCGTCCACGAATTGGTCGAGGCCGATCAGCCACACAACTATAGCGAAACGACGCAGCTGCGGCTCTTCCGGCGCCGGCCGCAGTTGCGTTCTCAAGGCCGGCTGCATCCGAGTTTCGTGCCACCTTTGGAAGAATTGGCCGAGCACGAAGGGAAACGCCTCTACGTTACCGAAATCCGGCTCCAGCGGCACGCTTATCTGTCGCAACTGACCGAAGCCAAGCTCCGCTGGGCGGCGCGGCTGCTAGAACTGGAGCTTCGGGATCGGCCTGGCCAGCTGCATTACCTCATCCAGTATGGACGGACGCTTCTACTGTTGAACGATCCCACGGCCCACGTAGTTTTGGCCGAGGCGGTTGAGCAGCTTCTGCCGTTGCGGTCCGCGCCCGCGGCACCGCTGCCGGAAGTTCAGCGTCTCCTTGAATATGAGCTAACCGTTTCCCCGGAACAGTCGCGGAGCCGGCTTACCAGGGAAGAAGCCTGTAATCTCGCCCAGCGATGGTTTCCGTACAGTCCAGCGATGCTTTGGCGAATTGGGGAATATTACTTCCAGCGCAATGACTTCCGCCGGGCCGCCGAGTTCCTGGAACGACTCGATGAATGCCGGAGGACGGGCGTCTACGACCGTTCCGAGAGTTTCGACCCGGCCATCTTGGGTGAGCTGGTCGTTCTGAATCTCGGGGTGTGTTACACCCGGCTGTCCCAGCTGGACAAAGCGGAGCGTTGTTTCCTCTCCCTGTTGGAGAATCCGACCTTCCGGGATCGGGCGGCGCAGAATTTAGCACTGGTGCAATCGATGCGCGGACAATCGACGAATATGAATTGAGGAGCCACACCCTGAACAAGCAGCCTCGTCGAATTCTTCCCTCTATTCTTCCCCACTGCGTCCTCGGCGCCTCTGGGCGGCACGCTTTCCAAAAGGGGTGCGCGCAGCGACGCACAACCCGAACCTGGCTCGTGGTGCTCTCGGTTCTGTTGGCTGTTCCAGTCCAATCCCGCGCCGGCCAAGCCGAGAGCCAGCGTCCGCTCATCTGGGCTTCCGATGCCGAGGGGGGGGCGCCGTACATTTTCAAGAGTCCGAAAAACGTCCAGGAGAATATCGGCTTCGAAGTGGATCTGATCAACGCCTTGGCCCAGGAATTGGGCCGGCCGATCCAGTTCAAACAATACAGCTTCCAAAGCTTGATCCCGGGCTTGGAGCGCGGGGAACATGGCGACTTCGATTTCGCAATGGACGGGCTCGAAGTGACGCCGGAGCGCAAGGAACAGGTTCGCTTCAGCCGGCCCTATTACATCTACAAGCTCCAACTGGTTGCCCGCGCCGGGGACAAGCGATTTGAAACGCTGGAGCAATGCCGTGCGTTGGGTGGCACGGTGGGGACCATGGAAGAAACCGCGGCCGAGCGGCTGCTCGCGGAGATGAAGATCAAGAAAGCGAGCTACGACGCCCCGGTGCAAGCGTACGATGACCTCGCCATCGGCCGCATCGATGCCGTGCTCATGGACTTGCCCATCGCCATCTACTACGCCCAGCCGAGACCTGAGCTGCGGTTTGCCGGCGAACCGCTCGGCAAAGGGTTCTACGCCATCGCCTTCTCCAAGCGAAAAGAGACCCTGGCCCAGGAATTCGACACCGCCCTGGAGCATCTGATCCAGAAGGGCACGCTGCGGCGGATCTACGAGAAATGGAACCTCTGGAACGATGACCAAAATGAGTTACTCCTAGCCAAGATCGGCGACATCACCGGGGAATCGGGCAATCTCTGGACCTTGAGTCTTTACCTTCCTCTCCTCCTGAACGGCGCTTGGGAGACGATCGAAATCAGCGTGGTCAGCATGGTGCTGGCGATCCTCCTGGGCCTGATGATCGCCGTGGCCCGGCTGTACGGTCCAGGGCCCCTGCCATTGTTGGCCACGGCCTATGTCGAATTCTTTCGCGGCATCCCGGTGTTGATCCTGCTATTTTTCCTGTATTACGGTTTGCCAGAAGTCGCCAAGCAGGCGGGCCTGAGTATCACACTCGACCTGGGCCC
>DATGIQ010000427.1:0-36281 GCA_035295665.1 Gemmataceae bacterium
ACACCATGCTCACCAACGGCACCGGCATGTTCACCGCCACCTTGAAGACAGCCGGGACATGGTCGCTGGCGGCCACGGACACCGCGAACTCGTCTTTGACGGGCAACCAGACCGGCATCGTCGTCAACCCCGGGGCGGCGACGCACTTTACGATCTCCGCTCCGTCCAGCGTGGCTTCGTTGAGCGTCTTTAGCATCACGATCACGGCCTTGGACGCTTATGGCAACACCGCGACCGGGTATCTGGGTACGGTGGGTTTTTCGAGCTCGAACTCCAATGATTACGCTTTGATGCCCAGTTCCTACAAGTTCACCTCTTCGGATCGAGGGGTGCACACCATCGTCGGGCTCCGCCTCCTGGGAAGCGGGCAGCATACAATTACAGTGTTCGACATGAGCAACCGGAATACCCAGGGGAGCTTTATCACCAACGTTTCGTGAGACTCCGCCTCGAAGCGTTGAGGACCCAAAATGCTGGGTCCAAATGACCCTACACGAGTTGCACAAGCCTGCAGCGCCAGCGAAGGATCTTCGCTGGCGCTGCAGGCTTGTGCAGTTGACGGATGGACGAGCAATTAGCGGCGTGGCCAGGCGACCATGAACCATTCTCTACCCCCTCGCCGAGAGACAGCCTCCGAGCCTCTGTTCTTCCTCGAACACGCCACCGCCGTTCGACCGGGGGGTGCAGTTGCCTTACGCGATGTGAGCTGGACGGTACGCGAGGGAGAAACGTGGGCGGTGGTTGGCCCCGTCGCATCTGGGAAGACAAGCCTGGCCAGCGTCGTTCTCGGTCACTGCCGGATCGACAGCGGCGCGATTGGCTGGCCCTTGATCGATTGCCTTCGTGCCGCCGGCCGGACCATCGCTTGGCCCTCCGATGTCATCCATCCGGTGGCGTTCAAGGAAGAATCCTGGCTGTTCTCCCATGGCCAGCATTACTATCAACAGCGGTTCAACTTCCTTGAGCCGCATGAGGATCTGACCCTGGAGGCTTTCTTGAGGGCCGGCACCAGGGCAACCGACGACCTCGTTGCTGAAGTAACCAGCCAATTACGGATCGAGCCGCTTCGACGGCTGTCCTTGATCAAGCTATCGAACGGAGAGCTTCGCCGTGCCCGCATTGCGCGGGCGCTTCTGGCGAAGCCGGAGTGGCTCATCCTGGACGAACCGTTCCTGGGGCTGGACAAGACCGGGCGGGGCGAAGTAGCAACGCTCCTCGGCGAGTTGATTCAGCAGAGAACGCGCGTCCTCCTCATCACCCGAGCTGATCGTGTTCCGGAGTGGGTGACGCATGTGCTGGAACTGGACGAACTCACGGTGCGCTGGCAGGGCCAGCGGGCGGAATACCTGTCGCGGCTGCCGCCGGAAGACGGGGACCCTGTACTCGCCCCATCTCCTGTCTCGTCCCCAATGGCCGAACCGATTATCGAGCTGCGTGGTGGGAATGTCCGCTATGGCGACCGGCTGATTTTGCGGGATGTTTCCTGGACCGTGCACCGGGGAGAACGTTGGGCGGTGTTGGGGCCTAACGGCTCGGGGAAGAGCACCCTGCTGAGTCTGATTTGTGCCGATCATCCCCAGGCCTACAGCAACGACCTCCGGCTCTTCGGCCGGCCGCGTGGCAGTGGCGAGAGCATCTGGGAGATCAAGCGGCACATCGGCCTGCTGTCGCCGGAGTTGCACCTGTACTTTTCCGAGCCGCTCAGTGCCGCTCAAACTGCCGCCACCGGTTTTTTCGACGTCGTGACCCATCGGCCCACCACGGTGGAGCAGGACCGCCGCGTTCGGCAACTATTCGAGCAGTTCGGGGTTGCCCTGTTGGCCGAGCGTCCCTTTGCTCGTCTCTCGACCGGGGAACAACGGCTCGTGCTCCTGATCCGGGCCCTGGTCAAGGATCCGCCGTTGCTGATTCTCGACGAGCCGTTTCAGGGATTGGATGTGCTTCTGGTCCGCAGCGCACGCCAATGGCTCGAAGATCGGCTGCGGCCGGAACAGACCTTGATCTTCGTCAGCCACGATCGCAAGGAAATCCCGCGCACGGTGAATCGCTTTCTGGAGCTGGAAAGGGGCTGCTGTCGATCCGATACGTGAACTCGACATCGCGCAGGGAGTGCTGACCATCGGGGGTTTGCACGATCAGGAGATCGACGGTGAAGGGAATCCTGCCGGCAGCATTCCATCCCTTGCCGAACCGTATCTGCCGGTCGGATGAGACACGGACGAATTCTTGCGGGGACCGCTCAACTCACGCCGCCGCCTGGCTGGCTTGGAGTACTGCAGATGGATTCTTGCGGAGCGCGTCCAGATCACGGACTTTCGCATCTAAGCAGGACCGCAGAATTATTTTGACACTCGGTGGCCCAGATTCGAGAAATCCCCGAAAATACCATGACGACAGCGTCTTTGGTTGTCAAATTGTTTTTGCGGTCTTGCTTAGCTGTAATCCCCGCTTAGCGACTACTTTTTCGTGGGAGCATGCATACGTCTCAGGCCGCCTATGGCCGCTGTGGGGATTGGTGCTGCAGACCACGCTACCGCCGCTGTCGAGGGAACAGGGACAGGTGCTCCAGGCCGCCACGGGTTTTTGTAAGCGGCAGTAGGAAGGCCAGTTTCGGCAATTTAACCTTTCCCGGATACGGCATGTCTCTCCGACCGAGCCCGGCGGCCACCAAAATAGAAAAAAAAATATCGGCTACCTGTCGACAAACGGCTTGGCTGCGCATGTATCCCTATATGGACCGAATCATGGCCAACGGGCGGAATGAAACGGATGAGGACCTGCTTCGCCGCGCCAGCCACGGCGACGAGGCCGCGCTGGCAGCTCTCTTCGGCCGTTATCGCAAGCGGCTGCGGCAGATGGTCCGCCTGCGCCTGGACCGGCGGCTGCAGGGCCGCGTCGATCCGTCTGACGTGCTCCAGGAAGCGTATCTCGATGTGGCCCAGCAGCTTCCGCACTACCTGAAGAAGCCGGAGATGTCGTTTTTCCTCTGGCTGCGGGTGGTGACGGGGCAGCGGCTCATGCGGGTTCACCGGCAACACCTCGGAGCGGCGCTGCGTGACGCAGGCCGGGAGGTATCGCTTTACCGTGGGGCGTTGCCCCAGGCCAGCTCCGTGTCGTTGGCGGAGCAACTGCTGGGACGGGTCTCGACGCCCAGCCAGGCCATGATCCGCGCCGAGAGCCAGATCCAACTTCAGTCTGCTCTCAACGGCATGGACCCGCTCGATCGCGAGATTATCGCGCTGCGGCATTTTGAAGAACTGTCCAATAGCGAGGCCGCCCGGGTGCTCAACCTGGAACCGTCGGCGACCAGCAAGCGCTATGTGCGTGCTCTTAAGCGGCTTCAGGACATCCTGCAAGGCATTCCGGGCCTGCTGGATCAATCCTGATGGGATTATGTACGCCCTAACATCGCCCGGAGAGTTGTCATGTCCGAGCCTGTTTCGTCATCGCTCTCGGTCGAAGACCTGGCCGAGGAGTTTCTGGAACGCCAGCGACAGGGTCAACGCCCGACGGTCGCCGAATACGTCGAACGTTATCCGCACCTGGCGGAAGAAATCAGAGCGTTTTTCCCGGCGCTGGGGCTCATTGAGCAACTCAAGCCGCGCTCCGGGGACCAGACCGGCAGCGAGCCCGCTGCCGCTGCACCTGAAGAACCAGGTGCACCGCTGGAGCAGCTCGGCGACTACCGTATTCTCCGCGAAATCGGTCGCGGCGGAATGGGTATCGTCTATGAAGCGGAACAGGAAGCGCTGGGCCGGCGTGTGGCACTGAAGGTCTTGCTCGGCCCGGCCGCTCAGGACACCAAGATGCTGGCGCGCTTCCGCCGCGAATCGCGCACCGCTGCGCAGTTGCACCACACCAACATTGTGCCGGTCTTCGACGTCGGTCAGCAAAACGGCCTGTGCTATTACGCCATGCAATTCATCCGCGGCCAGGCACTCGACGAGGTCTTCCGCGAATTGCAGCGCCTCCAGACCGGAAGTAAACCCGGCTCCGCCAAGGAAGCAGCGGCTCCTGCGGGTTTTCTGGCCCGGTCGCTGTGGACCGGAAAGTACGCTCCGGCCGCCGCAAGCGGCACGGTGGATCACGAACCTGGAGTCACCCCCGCCGTCAAGCCAATGCCCGGACCTGCCGAGACGACCACGGCAGCGTTGCCGGACCACTCGGAGCTGTCGTCGGTGGCATCGAACTACCAGCGCTACTGCCGCAATGTGGCGCGGCTGGGGTTGCAGGCCGCTCAGGCGTTGGCCTATGCCCACGCCCACGGCATCATTCACCGCGACATCAAGCCGGCCAACCTGCTCCTGGACACCAGCGGCGTGCTCTGGGTGGGTGACTTCGGGCTGGTCAAGACGCAAGACCCGGCCCTGACCGATACGGGCGACCTCGTCGGCACGCTGCGCTACATGGCGCCGGAGCGCTTCCGCGGCGAGTGCGATGCCCGGGCGGATGTCTACGCCCTGGGCTTGACCCTGTACGAGCTGCTGGTGCTGCGGCCGGCGTTCGATGGCAAGCATCGCCTGCACCTGGTGGATCAGATCGGGCGCCAGGAGCCGGCCCGGCCGCGTGTTTTGGACCGCCGTATTCCCCGTGATTTGGAGACCATCCTCATGAAAGCGATCGACAAAGACCCGAAGCGGCGTTACCCCTCCGCCGCCGACATGGCCGAGGACCTGCGCCGGTACCTCGCTGACGAGCCGATCAAGGCCCGGCGTATCGGCCCGCTGGAGCGGCTGGGGCGCTGGGGCCGGCGCAACCCGCTGGTCGCTGGTCTGAGCGCCGCGGTGGTGCTGATAACCGCGCTTGGCTTCGCAGGCGTGTTCGGGCAGATGCAAGTGGCGAAGGCCAACGAACGCCAGGCCGAGCGGAATGAGCAGGAGGCAAAGAAGGAGCGCGACGAGGCCCAACGCCAACGTGATGAGGTCAAGGCGCTCAACGACAAGCTCGCGGCCAAAGAGCAGGAACTTCAACGAAACCTTTACGCGGCCCATATGAACCTGGCGCAGCACGCCTGGGAGGCGGGCGGCATCGGGCGCGTGCTGGAGCTGTTGGAGCAACATCGCCCCAAGGCGGGGGAAACGGACCTGCGCAGCTTCGAGTGGGATTATCTCGACCGGCTCTGCCATGCAGAGATCCTCACGCTGAAGGGGCATACCGGCTGGAGTGTGGCCTTTAGCCCGGACGGCAAACGCCTGGCCAGTGGCAGTGGCGCAGGGATCGGCCAACCACCGGGGCTAGGTGAAGTAAAGGTGTGGGATGCGCAGACCGGCCAGGAACTCCTCTCCCTCAAGGGGCACAAGGGCTTTGTCTACACTGTGGCGTTCAGCCCTGACGGCAAACGCTTGGCCTCAGGCAGCGCGGGACCAACGCGGCACGAGCCTGGGGAGGTGAAAATTTGGGATGCGCAGACCGGCCAGGAACTCCTCTCCCTCAAGGGGCATACTGGCCCGGTCGAAAGCGTGGCGTTCAGCCCTGACGGCAAACGCCTGGCCTCCGGTAGTGGCACCTGGGATACCACCAAGAAATCCTACGTCGCTGGGGAGGTGAGAATTTGGGATGCGCAAACCGGCCAGGAACTCCTCACTCTCAAGGGGCAGACCGGCATTGTCGAGAGCGTGGCCTTCAGCCCGGACGGCAAGCGCCTGGCCGGCGCTTCGAGGGATAAAGTGGTAAAGGTATGGGATGCGCAGACCGGCCAGGAACTCCTCGCCTTCAAGGACGCTTGGGTCTCCAGCGTGGCCTTCAGCCCGGACGGCAAACGCCTGGCCAGTGCTTCTCCTGGAACGGTCAAGGTGTGGGATGCCCAGACCGGCCAGGAACTTCTTACCCTCAAGGCCCACACCGGCGTGGTCAACAGCGTCGCGTTCAGTCCGGACGGCAAACGCCTGGCCAGCGCGGGTGGGGACAGAACAGTGAAAGTGTGGGATGCCCAGACCGGCCAGGAACTCCTCACCTTCAAGGGGCACACCGTCATGGCCAGGAGCGTGGTGTTCAGTCCCGACGGGACTCGGCTGGCCTCGGTCAGCGCCGATGGGACCGTCAAGGTCTGGGATGCGACCACCAGTCCGGAGGCTCGTACCTTCCGCAAACCGACCGGCTTGGTCCGAAGCGTGGCCTACAGCCCGGACGGCAAACGCCTGGCCACCGGCAGTGGCACCTGGGATGCCACCAAGAACGCCTACATCGCTGGCGAGGTGAAAGTGTGGGATGCGCAGACCGGCCAGGAACTCCTCTCCCTCAAGGGGCACACTGCCAATGTCATGAGCGTGGTCTTCAGCCCGGACGGCAAACGCCTGGCCTCCGGCAGTAGTACCTGGGATGCCACCAAGAACGCCTACGTCGCTGGCGAGGTGAAAGTGTGGGATGCGCAGACCGGCCAGGAACTCCTTACCTGCAAAGGGCACACCGGCATTGTCTCGATGGTGGCCTTTAGTCCGGACGGCAAACGCCTGGCCAGTGCGGGTGGGGACAACACGGTGAAGGTGTGGGATGCCCAGACCGGTCAAGAGACCCTTGCCTTCAAGGGGCACACCGGCGCTGTCCGAAGCGTGGCCTTCAGCCCGGACGGCAAACGCCTGGCCAGCGGTTCTTATGACGACACGGTGAAGGTGTGGGATGCGCAGACCGGCCAAGAGATCCGCACCTGGAAGGTGAACCTTTCGCCCTTTGGGCCAAGCGTGGCGTTCAGCCCCGACGGCAAGCGCCTGGCGAGTAGCAGTAGGCTATCCGGATTCGGTTCAGGTGAAGGCAAAGTGTGGGATGCGCAGACCGGCCAGGAACTCCTTAGCCTCAAGGGGCACACCGCCAATGTCATGAGCGTGGTCTTCAGCCCGGACGGCAAACGCCTGGCTTCGGGCTCGGGCAACCCGCCAGAGGGTCAAGGTGGTGAGGTAAAGGTATGGGATGCCCAGACCGGCCAGGAACTCCTCACGCTCAAAGGGGGTGGGTATGGCCATGGCGTCGCTTTCAGTCCGAACGGCCACTGGCTGGCCAGCTACGCGGGCGGCACGCTGAAGATCTACGACGCCACGCCTCTGCCGGTGAAGCCTTAATCGCAAGGGGACCGACGCGGCGAACCGATGTGGATATCGGCGGCGGGAGCAGCCCGGGCTCTCCGCCGCCTTGTTCTCGTCTGTCAGGATTTACGAGTGGAATATGATACCTCCAGCGGAAAACACACGGTCACTAAGCTGGAACACTTTTCAACAAGGAGGCATTATGGCTGGTTCTCGTAGATCGAGCACAGATTGCTGCTCGTATCGAGGAAGGTACAGGCATAGCCCTTGGCCGCATCGTTCAACAGGTAGCCGGCGAGCTCTCTCTGCCCGCTCTCGGTCAGCTCGGGCGGCAGGTAGATCGGCGAGCCCGTTCTGCGATCTTCGGCTCGCGCCTGGCATCGTCCAGATCCATCTCGATGGTCATCCGGCAGCATTCGCCGCAAAGGCAGTGTGCACACTGCAATCAAGATTAATCCTTGCGACAGTCCTGGTAACCCGCCCATACTGGGGCTAGCGGCGCTTCGGAAGCTGGCGGAATGATGCCCAGCTCCGACGGCAAATAGCTCCAGGAGATACCCCATGCGTAGCAACGACAATAGCTCAGTGCCCCCCCGCACACAGCACCGACGCAACGCCTGGTTGCCCTGACTCTACGCTGGCAGACACTGCCGCCGCCCACGCGTCAACGGACGCTCCAGGCCCTCGCTCGTCTCGTCGCTCAGCAACTACCCGTGCTGCCGCCCGGAAAGGCGATGGCCGATGAGCAAGCGTAAGAGCAGCCAACCAGCGCCGGCCCAGGTGTCTCAGCACGTCACGCCGCCGAGCCTACCGCAGACACCTGCTGCCCGACTCAGTTCCGCCGAGATTCAAGACCCACATCGACAGCGGCTCGCCATCGTTTACGTGCGGCAATCGACGCCACAGCAGGTGATGGAACACTGCAAATCCGAGGCCCGCCAGTCCGCGTTAACGGACCAGGCCAAGGCACTGGGCTGGTCCGGAGAACGCATCGTGGAGATCGACGAGGACCAAGGACAAATCGGCAAAACTGCCCAGGACCGCGCCGCCTTCCAACGCTTATTGGCCGAGGTTACCATGGAGCATGTCGGCTTGGTCTTGGGACTGGACATGAGCCGGTTTGCGTGCTCCTCGCAAGACTGGTATCATCTGTTCGAACTGTGCGGCCTGTTCGGCTCCCTGCTGGCCGATGAAGACGGTGTCTACGATCCGAGTGACCCCAAAGACAGGTTGCTCTTGGGGTTGAAAGGGATCTTGAGCGAACTGGGGGCTCATATCATGCGTGCCTGCCTCAACCGCGGCAGTCTCAACAAGGCCCAGCGTGGTGAACTGTTCTTGCACATGGCCATCGGGTATATGCGCCTGCCTTCGGAGTCGGGGAGAAGCCCGAGGCCGCCATCGACGCCCCCGACCTGGAAAGCTACCATACCTCCCGCTATTTCTTCAAACGCACGCGGCGCAAGCGCAGTGCCCAGTCATGGGTCAAACTCACCCTTGCCTGCGACACCGCCAGTCACTTCTTCACCTCGGCCACCCTGACCCTAGGCCCCAGGAATGACTCCCCGCAGGTTCGCCCCGCACTCCAACAAGCCTGCCTCGTGGTCTTCTGGAATCGGCTGCTCGGGGATGCCGTCTTCGACAGCGAGGAAAACCACCGCCTGGCCCGCGGGGATCGTGGTGTCCGCTCCACCGTCATCCCGATCAACCCCCGCAATCACGGCCGCAAGTGGCCCAAGGCCACGTACCGCCGCCAGATGAAAAACGGGATATCGTACTGGTTAGTGGATAAGCACGATATCCCGTTTTCAATTTCCGGGGAAGCGGTGGTTTAGCCAAGGCGTTAGACCCACAGCGAATGGAGTGTATCCGATAGGACCGAAACGCCGCTCACGTTGAGCGGGACGGCCCAAAGTCACCGCAAGCAACTGCAACGACCACTTGATCGAAGCGCACGAGAGTTGGACTTGGACCGAGCCGACGATCTGTGATCCTTCTGCCCGTTGCTTCCCCACTCCACCGCCTGTAGGTCACCGGTGGTCCGAAGGTAAACCTGGAACTAGCAGAGGCTGCGAAAGCGACCGTGCAGTCCGCACCCTTGTTCTTTCCCCAAACCTCCTCATGATAAACAGCAGACAACCGAATCCCGGCCCACGGTTTACTATCGCATGCGCTTCGCACTGTTTGGAGATCATCCCGATGGTTTCGATATGGCCCGCGCCCTCGTTGCTTCGGGCCGGCATGAACTGGCCACGTACACCGGACCGCCGGCCGGGGCCGAAGTGCTCGCGCGCTGGGGATTGGTTGTTCGACGTATCCGCGATGTTGAAGAGATTTTGGCCGATCCGAGCATCGAGGCCATCATCGTCGCCAGCCCATTCGCGGATCGACCGGCCCATCTCCGCCGGGCTCTGCAATCGGAGCGGCACGTTCTTTGTGTTCACCCCGCCGATCAGACGCCGGATAGCGCTTACGAGGCGGCCCTCATCCAGGGCGATACCCGTTGTGTGCTGCTGCCGCTCTTGACCGAATGCCTCCATCCCGCTTTCCACCGCTTGGCTGAGCTTCTCGCGGCAACTGAGGGACCAATTGGAACCTTGCAATTCCTGCAAATGGAACGAGGCTCTGCCGACGCAGTTCTGATCGCAAGCGGTGGCCGCGGACCCAAGGCCTCATTACTCGGCTGGGATGTCTTGCGTACCCTGGGCGGCGAGTTGGCCGAGGTATTTGCTTTCGCCGTGAGCGACGAGCTCAATCCGGATCAGCCTCTGCTTCTGGCCGGGCGTTTTGAGCAACAGGCGCTTTTCCAGGCGACCTATTTGCCCGGTTCGAACGTGATCCCCTGGCATTTGGAACTCGTTGGCATGCTGGGCCGGGCCGAGCTGACCTTTCCGCAGGGTTGGCCGGGACCGGCTTGCTTGCGTTGGCAAGATCAGGCCGGCCAAGCCTGCGACGAGCAGTGGGACACCTGGAACCCCTGGCCCACGTTGGTCACGATTTTCGAAGAAGCGGTGGCACAATCGTCCCGGCGCACGAACCCTGGATCCGCCCTGGGGAGACAGGGCAGGGTGAGGGGACTAACCTGGCAGACGGCCGTCCGTTGCCTGGAGCTGGACGACGCGGCCCGCCGGAGTATTGAACGCCGGCGGGTCAGCACACTGGAGTATCCTGAAGCCAGCGAAGAGGTCGGATTCAAGGGAACGATGACGCTGGTCGGCTGCGGCTTGCTCTGGGTCAGTTTGCTCTTGTTGATCCTCTCGGCATGGGTGGGATGGATCAAGTGGGCGATCGTTCCTCTCTTGGTCGTCTTCCTCGGCCTACAACTGCTGCGCTGGATGGTGCCGGGATCCCGTGAAAGCCGGACAGAGAATATCCAGGCGGATCATCAACGCCTCGGAGGATAGGATGATGACCACAACACCGCACGCCTTCTCGGAAGAGGAGAAAGCCGCCCTGTACCGGGTGATCCGGGAGCGCCGGGATATCCGCCGGTTTCGATCCGAGCCGATTCCGGCGGCCACGCTGGCGCGCATCCTGGATGCTGCCCACCATGCGCCGTCCGTCGGCTTCATGCAACCTTGGAATTTCATCCTGATTTGCGATCTGACCACCCGGCAACGCGTTCATGCTGCGTTCCGCCGAGCCAACGCTGAAGCCGTGGAGCAGTTCACCGGCGACCGGCAACAGCAATACGCTGCCCTCAAGCTGGAAGGGATTCTCGAATCCGCTCTCAACCTGTGCGTCACCTGCGATCGCCAGCGTTTCGGCCCGGTCGTGCTTGGCCGAACGTGCCAGCCGGACATGGATCTGTACAGCACTGTCTGCGCTGTGGAAAACCTTTGGCTGGCGGCGCGGGTCGAAGGAGTTGGCGTCGGCTGGGTCAGTATTCTTCATGCGGACGAGCTGGCACAAATCCTGACCTTGCCGCCGCACGTGGTGCCGATCGCTTACCTTTGCCTGGGCTACGTGGATGCGTTTCCAACCGCTCCCGAGCTTCAGACGGCCGGCTGGCTGCCCCGGTTATCGTTGGCCGATGTTGTACGGTACGAAAGCTGGACCGGTGTCCCTACGGCGAAGTGGGAGGAGGCTCGTCGGGAAGTGGAGTTGAAAATTGAACATTAGGAATTGCAAATGGCAGAATACCAACCCCCAGTCTCCTCGCGGTTTCAATTTCTAATTTTCCATGTTCCATCCAGCACAGGAAAAAAGCGCATCCACCCCGAATACGCCCGGAACGGCAGTGTTTCCAGCTTCGCGAAGCTGAAGCCGTACAGGACCGGCCCATGGAACCAGGAAGGATCATTCAAATGACGGCTGCGATCGGCGGTGAACGCTTCCAGGCTCCGGTACGGAGTACAGCCCGTTAATTCGCCGGCGCCGACGATCCCGCCCCGAAGCTGAGCCGCTTCGTGCAGTTCGGCCGGCACCAAACTCCAGGCTTCCGCGCGGGAATCCGGCACACGGGCCGCATGGATCAAGATCCGGCCGCGCCGCGCGGTCGGCCAGCGCCGCACTTCAATGGTTTTGTAGCCATGAACCAGCAGCGCGGCCCACGGCTGCTTGAGCGAGAGAGCATAATCCTGAGGCTGGCCGGGAATTGGCAAAGCATCCGCCATGGGCTCGTCCGTTGATACTGCGGAAGTCCTGGGGCGAAGCACTTGATTGTACCGGGTCAGATGGCAGGATCAATGGTTCACTCCCAGAGGAATTCGGCCGCGGCCATTTGCGATTCGCGCCTGAGAAAGCTAGGGTTCAATGCAGCCGACCTCGGTGGAAAAAGGCAAGAGGAGTGAGTACGCCTTTACCTTTTTCCTCTTTCCTTTTTTCCTGGTCCTTGTCGCACACCCATGGCCGTCCGGATTGAAAGTCAGGCCGAACCGATTCCTGGTTACAAGCTCATCGAGCGGCTGGGAGGAGGCGGCTTTGGCGAAGTATGGAAGGCCATTGCCCCCGGTGGCTTGGCCAAGGCCATCAAATTCGTCTTCGGCGATTTGAAGGCCGCCAATGAGGATGGGGTGCGTGCCGAACAAGAGCTCAAAGCCCTCAGCCGCGTCAAGGGCGTCCGCCATCCGTACATTCTTTCTCTAGAACGCTATGACATTATCGATGGCCAGCTCCTCATTGTCATGGAGCTGGCAGATCGCAATTTTTGGGACCGCTACAAAGAATGCCGGAGCCAGAAGTTGCCCGGGATCCCGCGGGAAGAGCTCCTCGGCTACATGCAGGAAACTTCCGAAGCGCTGGATCTGATGAATATCGAGTATCAGCTTCAGCATCTCGATATCAAACCGCAAAACCTGTTCCTGGTCCACAATCACGTCAAGGTCGCGGATTTTGGCCTGGTCAAAGATCTTCAAGGGATGATGGCTTCCGTGACGGGCGGTATCACGCCGGTCTACGCGGCCCCCGAAACCTTTGACGGCTGGATCAGCCGGTTTTGCGACCAATATAGCTTGGCCATCGTCTATCAAGAGCTGCTCACGGGCCAGCGGCCATTCAACGGCACGAATGTCGGGCAGCTCATCATGCAGCACCTGCGTTCGCCGCCGAATCTGGTTTCCTTGCCGGCCGCCGACCGCGCGGTCATTGGCCGAGCCCTCGCCAAGAGTCCCGATCAGCGTTTTCCCACCTGCCAAGATTTCGTGCGTGCCTTGCTGGGCAACCGCAGCACGGCGCCGGTACCGGCGCGCACGCCCGCTTCGGATCCCGGCCAGGGCAATTCCCAGACACCCGCCCGAAGTCCCGAAGAAACGCTCAGTCGCGGCGCGGTGGAGCAAGCCCGCGTCACGGGTGTGGCCCAGGCCCCACAACCCGCGGAAGCGCCAGCCGCCCCCCCGGTTTCCGAACACGCGCGCTGGATCCGCGTGAATGAGCTGACTGAACGTGAAGAGGAAGCGCAACCAGCTGTTTCGGTCCTCACCCCCCAGGTTCAGCCCGGCGGCGTGCTCTTTCCGGCTCTGGTGATCGGCCTGGGATATACGGGCCTGAGCGTGTTACAGCGTCTACGCAGCGTCTTTCACGAAACCTTGGGCACGGTCGACGCCCTGCCCAACATCCGCTGGCTCTACGTAGATACGGATCCGGAAGCGCCGCGGCTGGCGGCCGCCGCCCGTACCACGTGCGCACTCAACGCCAACGAGATGCTGCAAACCCGGCTCAGTCGCCCCAGCCACTATCTCCGCGCGCCCGGCGGCCGAGGAGGCCTTGAAACCTGGCTCGATCTCAAAATGCTCTATCGCATCCCACGCAATCCCGTCACGACGGGGCTGCGCGTTCTGGGCCGGCTCGCTTTCTTCGACAATTACCGCGGAATCACGACGCGCCTCAGCAAGGAACTCGAAACCTGCACCAATCCGAGCACATTGGCGGAAGCCGCCAAGCTGCCCGGCTTTGGACTCCGCAGCCTGCGGCCACGGGTCTATGTCGTGACCAGTTTGGCGGGCGGCACGGGCAGCGGCATGTTCCTGGATCTGGCGTATGTCCTCCGCAAACTGTTGAAGGCCCAAGGGCACGCATCCCCGGACATCGTCGGCCTCTTCGTGTTGCCGGCCGTGGACCGCTCGACGGGGCAGACCATGGCCCTGGGAAACACCTTCGCAGCCTTGACGGAACTGAATCATTTTTCCGCACCCGAAACCACGTTTTGGGCGCACTATGATGAGACCGAAGCCCCGCTCCGGGACGCGGAAGCTCCTTACACGCGCTGCGTCCTTCTGCCGCTGCCGGCCAAGGATGACGGGGGCGCACTACAGGCCCGCGCCGGCTTGATCGCGAATTGGCTCTACCATGACCTGGCGACGCCACTCGGTCTCAGCGCCGACGAAACACGGGCCAGCATCCCGGCCCCGTCCACGAAAGCATGGAGCTTTTTCTGCCAAACGTTTGGGATGTATCGCATTTCCTGGCCAAGGGGAGCCTTTGTGCGGCAAGTAGCCCGCAGCCTTTGCCAGCAGCTGGTCCGGGATTGGATGAGCAAGGACTCGGCCGCAGTGCGGCAGCCGATCAAAGGCGCGGTAGCGCAGGAATGGGATCGGCTTGGCCTTGGCGGCGAGTTTCTTTTGACTTCCTTGCAAAAAGCGTATGATCGGACGCTGGGGAAGAATCCAGAGACTGATTTTGCCGCTCTCATGGAACCGTTGGCCGGTCTGGAGGCGCCGGGAAGCGATCTTTCGCCCGTCGCCGGAATCCTCGCCCAACTCGAGGAGCTGGTTGGCCGGCCCGAAGAGGGTGTCGGATCGACTCCGGGATCTCTGCTGGAGCCGCTCGACGCGGCCGCGGATGCCATCGCCAACAAGTTCGGAAAAAAGCTCAGCCTGTTCATTACCAGCTTCATCGAGCAATGCGGGTTGCGCCTGGCCGGCGCGGAAGAAGCAGTGCGGCAAGCAATTCGCCTGCTCGAACAGGAATTGCAGAAGCAGGATCACCTTGCCAAGGAACTGGCCGCTCGTGCAGCCAATGCCTACGCGCGGATCCAATCGCTGCTGGCCAATCTCCGGGAAGGCCAGGCGTCCAAGAACCGGCGCGCGGCCGCTTCGGCAAGCAGCTTGTTGGAGCTGGTCCGCTGTTATCCTCGATGGCGGCATGAGAGCTTGATGTTCCAGCGCCTCGGGAACGTCTACCTCAGTTTACGTGGCCGGCTCTCGGATCAGCTCCAGGAGATCAATTATTGCCGTTCGCGCCTGACAGAACTGCTCGGAAGCTTCCAGGAATTGTTCATGCAAGCGTCGACCGAGGAAAAGGGACGTTGGAGCTGCCAACTATTTCCAGCAGGCGTCCAGAATGTGGCCGACGCGGTCAAGCAGATGCTCGACGGGATCACGCCCGAGGAGCTGAGTCAGCTCGATGGGCTCGTGCAGGAATTGCTCTCCAAGGAGTTTCAGGGGCTGGTAACTGTCTGTCTCGCTTCGGCTAATCAGCTGGCGAACGTGCAAGAGGCGATGCAACGCGAAGCGGAAGGATTTGTCGAGGCGCGCCTGCTCGGGGTCAATGTGGCAGAAATCTATGCGTCCCAGCACGCCAACGAAGAGGACGCATGCGCGGACCTCGAAGCAGCCTTCGAAGAGGCGGCTCCCGAGCTTTACAGCTCCGGCGCCGCGCCGGGATCGGAGATCTGCGCCCTGGCGGCGCCGCCGGGTCCGGAAGGGGAACGCTTTCGGGACCTGGCCCGGCAGGCGCTGCCCGAGGTGGAAATGGCGACCACAACGGCCGGCACGGACGACATCATCTTCTACCGCGAGGTGCCTTATCTCGCGCTCTCCGATCTCGATCAGGTCGGCCCGCTGGGATACGAAGCGTACCGCCAGATCGTCTCGCTGAAAAACTTCACGCCGCACAGTCGGATTGACATCAACGAGTGGCGCGCCGCCGGCAGCGAATGAACCCTCATCCTTCTCCGCCCAGATCAATCCACGCACTTTCCCAATGGGGTGAGCCCGGCTCGGCCACTTCGCCCAGCGAAGGCGCGGCGGCTGGCTGCTCGACTTGCTTTGCATGAGCCCGCAGATTGCTGAGTTCTCCGGAGAAATCCGCGCCAACATCCGAGGCGAGCCATTTCGAGTCTGTCCTTCGCATGATCAACTCCAAGGTGTTGAGGATTCTCTAGACAGGGTGCCCTTCCCAGAAGGAACATCGACCGCCCTGTGCTCAAAATCCGCCACGGCCCGCGAGAAATCGGGACGCGGCGCCCGATTTCCGTTCGGTTCGCCTTGTTCCGTAAACCATGCGCGTCCGAAGATCTGGGGAATTGGTTCGCGCAGTGTGAAGCTGCACAAGCTGCGCCGGTCCCGAAAGACAAGCTGGGGCAGGGTTTGCCGGTCTCGTCGATACGGTCGATTCTTTTGCTAAGTTCGGTTCTCTTGGAAAATCCTTGAGGATCGGGGGGCGTCTGCCGATATTTCTACGGACGGGGCTGAGAATTCCCTCAGTCTCGGCTCAGCGGCGCACCGCGAACCAGTCGGCCAGATGCCCGCTCGGTGAACCGGAGAGACCGACAAGGAGGCAATAATCCATGAAGCGGAAGGCCATGAAGCGGTGGGTGGGAGCCTGCTTGCTCGGCTCCGCTGTGGCAACGGGCTGTAGTAACGACACGGGATCGCGAGTCGAACAACGTCCACCGTGGGTTGCCCATCCGTATGCGTCTCCCCGAAATGATCACACCGTCCCGACCCACTTGCCCACGACTCCGCAAACACCGGCCCTAGCCCAGGCTCCCGCAACGTTGCCGGCGCCCGATGCCCTCCCAGCCCCGGTTCCTGAAAACAAGGAGCCGGCCAAGGATGCACCCATTCTCCAGACTGCCCTGGACGGCAGCAAGACGAGCCCGATCACCGAGCCCAGCGCCGTGCGCCGGGCCTTTGTGGATGTCACGGCCCAGCCCTGTTTCGAACACACCGACGATTACGGGTCCTTGAGCGGACAGCTCCAGCATACCCACAAGGGTTGGCGGCTACGTTACGCTTCCGTGGACGAAATGGACACCTACGGCGGGAGTGTAACCCTCACGGATGAAACCAGGCTGTCCGGACTGAAAGACGGCGATTTGGTCCGTGTCCATGGCCGGCTGCTCAATCCGGAAGACCGGGCGATTGCCCCGGCGTACCAGATCATGTCAATCCAGGTGATCGAGAAGCACGAATAGGTCCGCAGTCCAAGCATTCGAATTCCCTTCCTAACACCCTGCATCCTTCGCAGGGTGTTTTTTTCTTTCCAGAGCAACTTACCATCGGGTGCAGCGATGGGTCGCGCAGAAGCCCCCATCGTCAGGGGTGGGGTTCATGCCGCCAGGCTGTGGCGCTGGCAATCTGTCCGGCGTGTATCGCTTTTCATGAATAGTACGAAGATTCCGCAAATGGCGCCGGACCGGCACTCTCCGAGTAATAGGTAAAGCTGCTAAAGTAGGAACGACCCGTGGACCGATTACAACAACCAGGACGTGTTCCGAGCCAAAACAGTCTCAGGCAACGTGCCAATCTTCGGGGACCGGTTCTTCGGTGCGTGTGGGGCTCCCGCGAGCGGCAACAACCGAGGCGGACCCGAAGCAGTCCAATCTGCTCAGCTTGGTCGGAGGGGAACAAAATGAACGGTTCAATGTGGTTGTTGACCGCGACATGCCTGGCGTGCGGGGCACCCGATTCAGCAATAGCACCAGCGCCGGTTCAATCTAGCCCGGCGCCCCTGGTGATTTCCAGTTCGGACGTTAGCAGCCAAACCGCACCGCGGACAACCGGCGGATACTGGTACGGAGGGACGCCCGCAACCGCCCCCATTGAGGACGGGAGCTGCTGTAACGAACACCCCGGATTCCTGGCCCGGTTCTTCAGCCGGCTGCGGTCCCTGTTTTGCCGCTCCCACAGCGACTCGTGTGTGGACGGCGTGGCCCAATGCGGGACCGGCCGCTCCGCTGTCTGTGAAAACTGCGGCGACGGCGGATCCCATGGCTTAGGGCTGCGGGATCGGCTGGCAAGACTGTTCCACCATTCGAGCCCGGAAGATACGTGCTGCACTTCGGGAAAGACGATGGTGGTCCAGATGCTGCCGCCGTCGGCGGTGCTGCCGCCGGTGCAAATGGCCGCCGTGCAGCCGGCCGCCCCGGTCCCGCCTCCGTCTCCCATCGTGCCGGTCTCGACCCGACCGGCTCAGCCGGCGGCACCGCCGACCTTCGAAATTGCGAAGGAGTACGTGCACAAGGTCGCCAATGCGGATGATTACAGCTGGGTTACCGGCCAACTGTTCTACATCCACATCCACTCCGACCAGGGTCTGTGGTTTGTCCGGTACGCACCGGTAGATAAGGAAGACCGTTACGGCGGAAGTGTGGTGCTGGCCCCGGCGACGAGCATGACCAATTTCCGGGAAGGCGACCTGGTCACCGTGCACGGGGAAATCCTGAACCAGGGCCGGGCATCGCGGTATCTCGGTGGCCCGCTGTACCGTGCCTTGGCGGTGGAGCTGAAGGAACGGGCCCATCCGCAATAAGTTTCGCTTAGCGGCGGTTCGGAGAACCGCCGCCAAACGGACAAGAGACAAAAAGCCCGCGGGAGGTTTCCCCCGCGGGCTTTGCTTTGCGCCCTCGCTGCGGTGAGGCTTATTTGATGGCATCATCTCCGTAAACTTTGGTGCTCTCTTCCTTGAGCACAGGCTCGGTCAAACCGTCCGCCGTGATGCGAGCGCGGAAGCGGAGGTCGCCCGGTGCCACGCCACGAACGTTGACGCGATAGATGGCATCCGCACGCGGAGCCAGCTTCGGCAGCGGCTCGAAGATGATGTCCTTGCCCTGGACGCGGAACCGGCAATTGGCGGCTCCGGTCGCGCCGCGGAACTCCATCTTCTCCGGAACCGTACAGATGAGCTGAAGGTTCGTTTCCGTCTTGGAGCCGGTGTTGGTTACGCGAATTTCATATGCCGTATCCGCGCCCACTTCCACCGGGTCATCCAGGTCCACCAATTCCATCAGCAAGGCCGGCAGGCCCTCGACGCGGGTGGTGATCTCGGCATCATTCCGCAAGCCGCGGGCGGCGATCACGTTGGCCTTGTGCTTGTGTTCGCCGGTGTTGATCGCGAGCACTTCCAGGCTCACTTCCCGGCTCTGTCCCGGAATCAAATCGCCGACAAACCAGGAAACGGTGCGCGTTGCGAAATCATGCCGCCCGCCATCCGAAGCGGCAAGGAACTTGAAGCCTTCCGGGACCTGGTCGTTGATGGTCACGTTGCTGGCCGGGGCACTACCGGGATTGGTGATCTTGAAGACGTAGATGGCCTTGCGATCGAGATAACGCAGCCTCGGACCGCTGACCGTCAAATCCAGCCGGGGCAGGATGACTTCAAAACTAGCCGCATCTTCGGACCGCAAATTGCCCTCGGCGGTCGCCACCGCTTCGCATTTCTGTTCGCCGCCGGCTTTGGTGGCACAAACCAGCTGCACGCTGCGCGTCTCGTTGGGTCCGAGGTTGCCGAGGTCGAATTCGACCACTCGGCCACGGGCATGCTCCAGGCCCTCCGGCAGCGCCGCCTTGACTTTGACATGATCGGCGGTGCCGTCGCCGGGGTTGGTGACCGTCAAGGCGAGGGTAGCGACATCGCCCAGCAGGACCTTATCGGGACCCGACGCTTTCAGGATCAACTTGGGTTCGCGCACCCGGATGCGGGCGGTGGAGGAGCCGGTGAACGTCACCAGGGCTTGGCAAGCCAGATCCCCCTTGGCATCGGGCAACAGCTGCAAATCGAGCCGGCGCTCTTGTCGCGGCAGGAGCATGCCGAGGTCCCACGTCAGCAAATTGACTTCGTTGACGGCTTTCGGCTCGGTGGCCTGGACGGTGACGCCCTGGGGGAGACGGGTCCGCACCACGACTCCCTGGACCGGGCTGGAGCTGATGTTCTTGATGATGATCTGATACGTGACCGATTGGCCCAGCTTGGCGGTGGGCGGACCGATCCATTCCAGGCTGACGGCCGGCTCTTGACGGCCGGTCGGGTTGTCATTGGATTGCCCAGGGCCCTGTTCCACAAAGGCATTTTCGGTAACTCCCAGGTTGGGAGCGGGGGCGGCGTACTGGGCGGGGATAATGGGTGAAGATGGGGGGGCGGCGTGGGTTTCACCGGAACCAAACCCTAAAGCGGGCCCCTCGTTGTAATTGGGCACCGGCGCTTTGCCATTGCCCATTTTCCCGCTCGGGTTGGGAGCGGGTGGCGGCAAGGTGATGGGCGCCGGCGGCGGTGCCGATGGCGGCGTGAACCCCGGCTGTCCGGGGGGATCGTTTTGACCGCTAGCCATGTTGCCCACCCACCCGGCCAGGCAGGCCAGCAGCACCAGTAAGAAAACCACTGCGCTCGTTCGTTTCATCCTCTTCCCTCCATGAGAAACTCTCAGGGCTCACTCCGCGCCCTGGTGCAGGCCTGGCTCCTCCCCGCGATGGGCGGTTCCTGCAAAGCGGACGGACTATAGCGAGATTTGGGAATGGATCAAGAGGGGTTAGCAAGGATGGAATTTCGGCTGAACAATGCCACTGGGGGTCATCGCCGCGGCCAATACCGCCACACCAGCGCCCCCAGGATGAACGCCCCGCCGGCCACCGTGTAGACCGATGGCTGCTCGCCGGAAATCCAATACGCCCAGAGCGGATTCAGCAGCGGCTCCAGCAAGGAAATGATCCCCGCTTCTTGCGGACTAATCGTTTTGAGGCTGCGGGCCATCAGCCAGTAGGGAATGGTCATCTGGCCCGCGCCGTAGACAAACAGGACACCCAGCTGCCCAGCCGTTGGCAACGGTTGATTCCAGATCAATGGTACGAGCACCAACGCGCTGACCAGCTGATTCAGCACCGTCAGCCAGCGTGCGGAAGCATCGCGCAAGACGCGCAGAAAGACGATCACCCCAGCATACGTCACACCACTGACCAGCGCGATCGCGATGATATCCAGCTGAGCCTCCAGCCGGCCGCCCCAGACGATGATGCCGATGCCCACAAGGCTGATCCATAGCGCCGCGAAACTGCGCCGGTCGGGCGCTTCCCCCAACCACCAGACGCTGGCCAAGTACATCCACATCGGGCCGGTGTATTGCAGCAAGATGGCGTTGGCGGCTGTGCCCAGCGCGAGCGCGGAAACAAAGGTTGCGTTCATGATCGCGAAACAGCCGGCCATGCCGAGCATCAAGGGGCGAAAGCTAATGTCGCGGCGGCGGAGCGCCGGCAAGAGAACCAAGCCCGCAAACAGGGCCCGGTAAAAGGCGATCTGGAGCGGTGCAATCGGGGGCGTGTTCAGTCCCAGCGCCGTGTCGCGGGTCAAAACTTTGGTGAACGCTCCGCTTGTGCTCCAGAGCAGAGCCGCCAGCGCGATACAGAGCCGGCCCTGAGCGACCGCCCGCGGAGACGGGACAAGACTTTTGGTAGCATCCATGATCTTGGCAGGATGCGGGAACCGCACCGTTTTGTCAACCACGCTTGCCCGTTGACCGCATGCTCTTCCTTTCCCCAGTGCGTTGCCTTATGTTGTTCAGGACGGGAGCACGTGCCTACGATTCTTTGCAGCACCGGAGCCTGGCCATGCGCGAAACCTGGACCTTCCATTCCGCCGGACAACTTCTCTTCGGCCGCAACGCCATTCACCAGCTGGGAGAAGTGGCCCAGCGCTTCCAGGCAAAGCGGATCCTGATCGTCACGGATGCAGTGCTGCAAAAAGCCGGCGTGGTGGCCAGCATCCGCGCCCCGCTGGAACGGAGCAACCTTGCCCTGGAATTCTTCAACGGGGGAGAACCGGAACCTTCGTTCCAAGCGGCCGACGCCTGCATCGCCATGGCCCGGCAGTTTCGGCCGGATGTCCTGCTTGGCCTGGGCGGCGGCAGCAACATGGACTTGGCCAAGATCGCGGCCGTGGTCCTGACGCATGGCGGCACTCCGCGCGATTATGTGGGGGACGATAACGTGCCCGGACCGATCCTGCCGCTCATCTGTGTGCCCACGACAGCGGGGACGGGTTCGGAGGTGTCCGCGGCCGCGGTGCTCACCGATCCGGAAAACAGGATGAAGGTTGGCATCCTGAGCAATTATCTCAGGCCCCGGGTTGCCGTCGTAGATCCGATGATGACGGTTTCCTGCCCGCCCAAGTTGACGGCCGACAGCGGGATCGATGCGCTGACCCACGCCATCGAAGCCTACACCGCCGTGGACAACCCCCGTTTTCCCCTTCCCGCCGGTGAACGGACGGTCTACCAGGGCCGCCATCCCCTTGGCGATTGCCTGGCCGAGAAAGCGATCGCCCAGATTGGCGCGAACCTGTGCCGGGCGGTGCGCCACCCCGACGATTTGGCGGCCCGCGAAGGAATGGCCCTGGGAGCCCTCCTGGCAGGGCTCGCGTTTTCCAACGTCGGTGTCGCCTTGGTACACGCGCTGGAATACCCGGTGGGCGGGGCCACACACTGTTCCCATGGGGCCGGCAATGGACTCCTGCTTCCCTTCGTCATGCGTTTCAATCTGCCGGCGCGGCGACGAGAGTTTGCCACGATGGCGCGTCTTTTGGGTGAGGACACAACGGGGCTCGAAGAAGCGCAAGCCGCCGAGCGGGCCATCACTGCGGTCGAACGCATGCGGACCGAAATCGGCATCCCGCTGCGGCTGCGTGATCTGGGTGTTCAGAAATCTCAATTGCCGGCCTTTGCGGAAAAAGCTCTCAGCATCAAGCGAATCTTGCGCGTCAACCCACGTCCCGTAACGGGAGAGGATCTCCTGGAGATTCTGGAAGCAGCGTTTTGAGAGCCCGGTACGGCGTGCCCCGTGACGGGGACTTTCGGGCTTTTTTGGCCACGTCTGACGGTTATGCGGCGCGCATCGATCGCAGTCCCGGTAGGACTTTAATCAATCGAGCGTTTCCAGCCGACTGGCCCACCCATGCAGCGGAAAACGTCCGCCAACCGGCGAAGTTTGCCTCCCCGGAAACCTTTCCCCTGGCCCTACCGAAGCGTGTAGGCAATGGTTAACTGCCCGCTGTCGCATCGCGCTCGCTGGAAAGCGCGGCTCGGGCCTTCGGAACCTGTGAGGAAGTCATCATGAAACATTTTGTGTGGACGGCACTATTGGCCATGCTGCTGTTGGCCGCCACGGAGCGAAAGGCGTCGGCTTGGGGATGCTGCGATTGTGGGGGCCAGGGTCACTTTTTCCCCTGCCTGGGAGTGGTGCCCGGACCCTGGTACATGTATTGGCCCATGGGTCCGTGCGGTGCCATGGCCACTCAGGAACCCTACTGTGGTTGGAAGTATCCCTGTCACTTCCAGAACCCGATCCCCGTCGGTGATTCGTTCTGCTCCGATTACGGCGGGTTTTATCCGGGCTACTGGTACGGCCGGTAAGGCCCCGTCCGGATTCTTGCAGCACAAGCCTGAGGCGTCGGCGAAAGGCTAGCCGGTTCCTTCGCAGGCGCTTCAGGCTTTCATGGATGCGTCTGTTTCTTCCCCTGCCAGCTGTCGCGGCGCTGCAATTCGGTGCGGATCGCTTCGAGCAAGCGGGGCTTATCCAAGCACCAGAGTGGGGCCACGAGGTAATCTGGCGGGGCATCGCCGCTCAGCCGATGAATCACCATTCGCGACGGCAGCAGCTCAAGAAAATCGCACACCAGCTGGACGTACTCGTCGCGCTCGAACATCCGGACTTCGCCGGCTTGGTACATCGTTTCCAGCGGTGTGTCGCGGACTACGTGGAGATTGTGGATCTTGGCGCCATCGACCGGCAAGCCGGCCAGGGCCTGTGCCGTGGCGAGCATGTCCGCGTGCGTTTCTCCCGGCAGCCCCAGAATCACGTGGGCGCACAGATCGAGCCCGCGTCCCTGGCAGCGCTGGACGGCATCGACAAAGGCATCGTAGTGATGGCCCCGGTTCATCCAGTCCAACGACCGATCGTGGAGGCTTTGCAGTCCCAGTTCCAGGCAGACGTACCGTTCCCGGGCGTAGCCTTGCAATAGCTCCAGGACCGGCTCGGGAACGCAGTCCGGCCGGGTGGCAATGGACAGGCCGACGATCTGCGGATGTTCCAGGGCTTCCTCATAGAGCCGGCGGAGTTTTGCAACCGGAGCATAGGTGTTGGTGGCTGCCTGGAAATAGGCCAAGAACCGATCCGCTCGGTAGCGTTCCTGGAGGAGGGCGACACCGCGCTGCACCTGCTCCCGGACGGTGGCGCGGGGGAGACGGCGGTTGGGACTAAAGCTGCGGTTATCGCAATAGACGCAGCCCCCGACCGCTACCGTGCCGTCCACGTTGGGACAGGTAAAACCCGCATCGATGGTGACGCGGTACACCTTGGTGCCGAAGTGTTCCTTCAAGAATCGGCTGAAGGCATAGTAGCGGTGTTCCGCCGAAAAGCCGGCCGGCATGGCCTTCGAGTTGACCATCAGTGTGTCCTTCCCGCCAGGTTCAGCTTTCACGCTGCGTTTGGCCGCCAAAAGTCGAAGAATTCGCAAAACGTCTCTTTTCGTAGCCTCCGCTCCGTTTATTATAATGATTTGGGTCCGGAAGCTCGGGACAGGATCAGCATCCGCAAACCCGTGCCCGCCACACACGCAACGGACGGCTGGCTTTTTCAGCGAGAAGTAAACCATGAGTTTGCAAGCGCATGGTGAGCTGGTGCCGGATGGTGGAGGCGACCCGATTCCTCTCATCCGCGACAAGTTGACCATTGGCCGCCGGGAGTCTTGCGATATTTGCCTGCACTTCCCCAATGTATCGGGACTCCACGCCGAATTGAGCTTCCGCAATGGCTATTGGCACATCCGCGACAAGGGGAGTACCAATGGCATCAAGGTCAACAATGTCCGTGTTCAGGAAAAATACCTGCATCCCGGTGACGAAATCACGATTGCGAAGCGGCGCTTCAAGATCAGCTACGAATTGCAAGCCGGCCACAAAGCACTCGAAGAGATGGAAGATGAGGATGTATTGAGCGTCCCGTTGATGGAGAAAGCCGGTCTCGTTCGGCCGAAGCGCGAAGAACGCCATCTGAATTTCGATCCCGGCGAGTTCTTGCTGGAAGACGACGACGACAAGAAACGGTAACGGAGCCCCTGTGAGCCGACGCCCTGGTGCTGCAAGAACCCCGCTACGCACATGGCTACCGGCCCATCCGCAACGCGCGATCCAACGTTCTTCCCTCCAACGGGAGCAACTCCCTCCCCGCTGGACGATTCCATTTTGCGCGCGCCCCTGGTTCCGATCGCCTTGGCCGTCACCGCTGGGATCACTCTCGATCGCACCCTGACTATTCCCTTACCGTTCAGCTTGCTCGTGGCCGCGGCCGGCATCCTGACCTGGGCCGTCGCCTTCTACAGCGGCAAGCGCGGGTTGGCAGTCGTCTACCTGGGCCTCAGCGCAGCCGCCCTGGGTGCCGGCTATCACCACGGCTACCGTAATGTGTACCCTGCCGACGACATCGGCGAATGGGTCACGACCGAAGCCCGAATTGCGCAGGTGCGCGGCATCGTGGAAGAGGAGCCCCGCATCCAACACCGGCCGCCGCCCAGCCCGTTCCAATCCATTCCGCGCCCGGATCCTGGGCTGGGAGATCCCACTATCGCGATCCTCCGGGTTGTGCAGCTGCGCGGGGCCGAGGATTGGCTCACCGTGTCCGGCCGGGCGCTATTGACGGTGGACGGTCCGGTCGTTGGTTTGCATGCCGGCGATGAGATTGAAGCGGTGGGACGGTTATCGGCGCCATCGGGTCCAGCAAATCCCGGCGAATTTGATCGGGCGGCTTACCTCCTCGATCAGCGGATTCGCGCGCAGCTACAGGTCGTGAAAACCACGGCGGGCGTGACCCGTCTGGCACGGGGCTGGCCCTGGACAGCCGGCGGTTGGCTTGGCGTTCTCCGCGGCTGGGCGCAGCGGACCTTGGATCAGGCGCTGCCGGCCCAGGCGAGCGGCGTGGCCACGGCGCTGCTCCTGGGCGAAAGCTCTTCGATGACCAACGAGGATTGGGAGAAGTATATCCACACCGGAGTGATTCACGTCCTGGCGATCTCCGGACAACACCTTGTGGTGCTGGCCGCGGTCCTGTGGTGGTCCGTGCGTTTGCTCCAGATCCGTCGCAGCCGAGCCGCGTGGTTCGTGGCCCTGTTCCTGCTGAGTTACGCACTGCTGACCGGAGGACGGCCGCCGGTGATGCGGTCGGCGATCATGGTTGGCGTTTCTTGTGGCGGCCTGGTCCTGGGCCGTCGGACCCTGTTGCCGAATTCGTTTGCCCTCGCCTGGCTGATCGTTGCCCTGCTCAATCCGACCGACCTGTGCACGGCGGGCTGCCAGCTCTCCTTCCTGTCCGTAGCGGTGCTGTACTGGGGAACCGCCCGCTGGCTCCAGCGGGATCAGGATGCGCTGGATCGCTTGACAGAGAAAACCGAGCCCGCCTGGCGGCGGTTCTCTGTTGGCATGCTTCGAGCCGTTGGGCTGAGCTACGCCGTTACGTTCGTAATCTGGCTCTGTTTGCTCCCGTTGGTGGCGTTCCACTATCAGGTGATCTCGCTCGCCGGCCTGGTCATCGGACCACCCTTGGTTCTGTTGACTTCGATCGCGCTGATCGCAGGCTTCGTCCTCTTGGTGTTGGCGGCGGTGTTCCCGCTGCTGACGGTGCCGTTTGCCTGGGTGGTGCAGTGGTGCTTGGCCGGCTGTGATGGGTTGGTCCAGTGCAGCGAGCGATTGCCATTCAGCTACGGGTACTTTGGGATAGTGCCCGGCTGGTGGCTGTGGTTCTTTTACGCCGGGTTGCTGCTGGCCATCACGGTGGGCTGGGTTCAACGGCGCTGGCGTTGGGCGAGCTTGGCGGGCGTTGCGTGGCTCTGCATCGGTCTCCTCACAGGAGCCCTGGCGCTGCCGGCCGACGAGTTGCGCTGCACGTTCCTTGCGGTCGGACACGGCGGATGTACCGTCCTGGAGACGCCGGATGGCCGCACCGTACTCTACGACGCCGGCGCCCTCGGTGGGCCGCAGGTAACCCAGCGCCACATCGCACCGTATCTGTGGTACCGCGGAATCCGCCGGATCGATGAAGTGTTCCTCTCCCACGCCGATCTCGATCACTTCAACGGGATGCAGGCCTTGCTGGAACGCTTTGCGATTGGTCAGGTAACGACGACCCCGAGCTTTGCTGCCAAGGATGCGCCGGGTGTGAAACAAATCTTGGCCGCCATCCGGGGCAAAGGCGTTCCGATCCGGACGGTCCAGGCGGGCGATCACCTTGTGGCCGGCGATGTCCGATGCGAGGTGCTCCACCCACCCGCTGTTGGTCCCGAGGGGAACGAAAATGCGCGCAGCCTGGTGCTTCGCATCCGCCACGCAGGACATACGTTGCTCTTGACCGGCGATCTGGAAGGTCCCGGCCTGACCCGTGTTTTGGCACTCGATCCGGTGCGGACCGACATCTTCATGGCTCCGCATCATGGCAGCCGATTTTCAAATATTCCCGAGCTGGCCCGATGGGCGCAGCCCCGAGTAGTCATTTCCTGCGAAGGCCGGCCACGGGGCCCGGCGCGCCCGGCAGAGCCTTACAGCCCCAATGGCGCCCGATTCCTGGGCACCTGGCCCCACGGGGCCATCACCGTCCGTAGCCATGCCACGGGCCTTATAATCGAAACGTTTCACACGGGACAGCAATTTGTAGTCCGCCCAAGCCGCGCACCGTGACAATAGTTGAGCCGGCCCGCGTTCGCCCAATAAGAAGTCAGTCGCTGCCTACGAATATGGCAAGAAGTGCTAGCTTTCGCGCGCTGTTTGCATTAGAGTCACGGATTGGCTTATATGTGATTCGGGTCCAAAATCTCGGTAAATTGTCGCGTTCGTAACTCTATGCTCAACTGTGATTTCAAGCCCTGCCGACCGATGGGCATGGTTGTTGCAATTGTGAGGCGGATTTCGCAGGTCGTACGGTCAGCCATTGGACATGAGCCAGCTTGTTCCTACGCATGAAAGTTCTTTGCTCCTGACGCTCGAGGAGATCAGTCAGCTCGTTTCGCATAGCCATCATCCGGGCGAGACCTTGGCGAATATTGTCCAGTTGATCCAGGGACGTTTTGACACCGATGTCTGCTCGGTCTATCTCCTGGGAACCGAACAGGGGGAGCTGGTCCTAGGCGCAACCGTCGGGCTAAAACCGGAAAGTGTCGGCCAGGTGCGCATGCGCCTCGACGAAGGGCTGACGGGCTTGGTTGCCGAGAAAATGGCCCCGGTGATGGTCAGCGATGCGTTTGCCCATCCTCGGTTCAAGTATTTCCCCGAGGCGGGTGAAGACCCGTATCATTCCTTTCTCGGTATACCGCTCGTGGAGGGCGGGACGCTCCAGGGCGTGCTCGTCGTGCAAACGCTGGAACCGCGCATTTTTTCAGCCAACGAAATGCGCATGCTCGTAGCCGTGGCTGCCCAGCTTGCACCGCTGGTGAGCGAAGCGCGGTTGATTGAGCAGGTCGTAGCGGTCGCGCACCGGTCGGAAGAAACCTTGGCTTCTCCGATCGCACTGGAACCGGGCACGTTGCATGGGACGCCTCTGAGTCCCGGGATTGGTTTTGGCCAGGCGTATCTGGTGGATGGCTTCCGGGAATGGCAACCCACAAGTGAGCGGCGAAGCACGGACTCCGGCAGGGAGCAGGGCAGGCTCGACGCAGCGCTGGCTGTGGCCCGAGAGGAAATTACGCGACTCAGTCACCGCATTTCCATGCTGGTGGGGGAGGACCATGGCGCGATCTTGCAGGGTCAGCTCATGATCATGCAAGACAGCACCATCGAGCAAGACCTCACCGGATGCCTGGCGGCCGGCTGTACTGCGGAAGAAGCTCTCCTTCAGACACTCGACAAATACGAGCTGGCGTTCCAAAAACTGACCAATCCGCTTTTCCAGGAACGCGTCTACGATATCAAGGATGTCTTTCGCCGGGTCCTGTGGCACTTGCGGCCACGCCCCCCGGCTTCCGACGAGGCCACGGACAAGCTCGTGCTGGTGGCCCGCGAAGCTTCGGTCATGGACCTGTTTTCCGTCGACCTTGATCGCCTGGCTGCGGTGGTCGTGGAACATGGCGGCCCGCAGAGCCATGCCGCCATCCTGGCGCGGAGCCTGAACATTCCCATGGTCGGTCAGGTGCCGGAGCTAGTGGGCCGTCTGCGTCCCGGCCGAAGAGTGAAGGTCGATGGCAAGCTCGGCCAGATCTGTTTGGACCCCGGGCCGCAATGCGCTTCCGCGCTGACGCCGGTTGGTGAGGCGCTGGCCGCCACGCAAAGCCTGGCCGCGGAACCGGCGCTGCCGGTTCCGAGCGGCGAGCCAGCGATCCAGGGCCTGCCGCGGATGGAAGCCAACATCAACCTGCTCTGCGAGCTGCGCCAGGCCGTGGACCAAGGAGCCAGCGGGGTCGGTCTTTATCGCAGCGAATTCCTGTTCTTGGCTCGGCGGACCTTGCCGACCGAAGACGAGCAGGTCGGCATTTACCGGAAGCTGTTGCAAGCCATGAAGGGCCGGCCCGTGAGCATCCGGACGTTCGATCTGCGCCCCGACAAGCTGGCTCACTATGCACACTGGACTTCCGCGGCCACGCATCCCCTGGATTGGCGGCTCGTCCTCAGTTCGCCGCCGCTGCAGAAATTGTTCAAGGACCAGGTCCGCGCGATCCTCCGCGCGGCCACGGTTGGCCCCGCCCGCATCCTCGTTCCGTTGGTGATCCGCACCGAACAGCTCGATTTTGTCCTGGAGACCGTCGACCGGGCACGGGAAGAACTCCAGCGGGATGGCCTGGAGTTTGGCCCTGATGTGCCCCTGGGCATCATGCTCGAAGCGGCGGCGGCCACAACCATGGTGGATACCTGGGCTGCCCGGGTCGATTATTTCGCCCTGGGCACCAATGACCTGATTGCCTCCGCGCTGGGAATCGATCGCGCCGATCCCGTGGGCGCGGACCCCAACGATGCCCTGCACCCGGGGTTTCTCAGTCTCCTTCAGTCCGTGGTTTTGGCCGCACACCGAGCGAACCGCCGGGTTGCCGTTTGTGGTGAAATGGCCTGCGATCCGCAGGGGACGTTGGTACTGGCAGCGTTACAGGTTGACTCGGTCAGCGTGGCCGTGCATCAGCTGGAAGCGGTGCGCCGAACCCTTGCTCTCGCACCCCTGACAACACTTTCCGATCATGCCGCGGAAATCCTGCGTTTACGCACCGCAGGGCAGGTTCGGGATTACCTGCGGCGGCTCCCAGAAGCTTGAGCTGCCTCAGGGAGCTGCCGGGCTATTAAAGCCGCGCCAGGTATTCGTTCGATCCCATGACGAATGCGATAACGTCCTGATCGTGCGTTCCTTGACCCAACAACGTGGTGAACGCATTCAAGCCGCCGCTGTCGGCGGCGCGGCGCAGAAAGGCTTGATAATAGCCCTGCACCAGGTCGCGGTGGCACTCCGCGCTACTCACGATCGCCGCGGCGACCTGCGTGCGTGTCATGCCGTTTGCCAGGGCCTGGCTGAAGGCCGCCTGGCCACCTGCATCGGCAGTGCGGTTGAGGGCATCTTGGTACAGAGCTGTGATGAATCCGCTGTTGCTGCCGCCGCCCCGTGTCTGGAAGTATTCGGACGATCCCGCCATGATCGCCGCCACCTGCTCCGCGCTCCCGCCGGCTCCGAGGAAAGCCACGAAGCCGGTCAACCCACCCGTGTCCGCGATCCGGTGCAGGTACTGCGTGTACAACGATTGCACGACATCTGCGCGGTATTCCGGGCTGCTCTCCATCGCCTCGACCACGGCCGTCCGGCTCATGCCTTGGTTGAGAAGAGTCGTCCACGTGGCCAGGCCGCCGGTGTCGGCCGGCCGCTGGAGCAGGTCCAGGTATGCCTGAGCCACAAAGGCTTGATTGGCCGCGGAGGATGGGCCAAAGGTGTACCGATCGGCTGCGGTCGCCGCCGACGTGCCGTAAGGCGACTGCACAACCACATCCACGGTGCCGGCGGCATGGGCAGGGATCGTGGCCGTGAGCTGGGTGTCGGAGAGCACGGTGACGTTCGTGGCGGCGACGGTGCCGAAGAGGATTTGTGTTTGGCCGGCCCCGCCGGAGAAGTTCAGGCCAGTGATGGTAATCGTGGCTCCACCTGCGGTGCTTCCCGAATTCTGGTCCAGGCCGGAGACAACCGGCGTGAGATCGACCGCCTCGAAGTCGCTACCAACAATCTGGCTCAGATTGTGCAGATCGTTATCATCCCAGCGGGATGACGGTTCGCCACTGAGGTACCAACCGCTGCCATTGTCGGCCACGATCATGCCGTAATCCTTGAGCGCTTGCAGAATCACCTGGTTGGCAGGCGAGAAGCCGGAGATATTTACACTCTGCTTCAAGCGGAAACGCTCGCCCATCCGGGGCAGGACAGGGTTGTTGCTGCCGGCATAGTGAGAAGCCGGAAACACGTAGGCATTGTCGGATCGTGGAACCGTGAAGCGCAGTGCGTGGGTGATTTTTCCTTGATCGAGCACCTCATCGGGCCGCACCAGCCCGGTCAGAATGGGTAGCCCCGCCGCGTCGGCCGAGGTGAAGCCGGGGGTGCGAAATGAATCCTTGCTCAAGTCCCAGACCGCTTCTGAATCCGCGTGCCATTGGCCGTCGGGCTCTTCGGATGGCCGATGCGTGTTGAATGTTTCGTAAAGGAGGTTGTGGTCCTTGTCATAGACCAGCATGTGCCGATCGCCGGTGTTCTGGTTGGAGGGCAACGGGTCGCCTTCGATGACGGCGTTGCTGGGAATGGGAATAGGAAGCAGGTCGCTCTCATCAGGGTAGGCATCGATCGTCACCGGAACCTTGGGCTGCGTGCCGGACACGACGTTGAAGGGGATGCCGTTGAGGGCACCGGCGTAGGTGGTGCCGAAGTCCGGGTGGAAGTGACTGGTCAGGCCGATACTGCCAACCAACGTATCGGAGTTGGCAGCCACGGGGGCATCGGTGATTTTTTGATTCCAAGGATTGTCGGCTGGAAACAGCGGGTTGCCCAGGAGAGTGGGAACGACTCGCGACTCCAGCAGCTCCAAACCCAACCATGAAGAGGGCCCGGGCTTTGCCCTATGGCCGGTGCCAGAAGGATTCGCCTTACGGAACTGCTGTTGAAGCCATCCGGTGAACGACATGCCGCAACTCCTTGGAAAACAAGGTTACTGCCAGCCATGTCCACGGGACGGGTGCGGTGGTGACAGGGCGATCGGTGGGGCCATCCGTTCCCGTGCGGGGTCCGGATTTCTCCTGCAAAACTCTACGTCAAGCATTCGGGATGTGCCAGCGGATTTGAACGCGTGCGCCCGCCTGGAGCCAAGAATTTCGTTGAGCAATGAGAGGCCGCTGTGCCGGCGAAGACCTTACAAGCCGGACGCGCCAGCGAAGGACCTTGCGGTGCTTGGCCAGCGTCCGGCTTGTGGCCTGCCGAAACATGGATGGTGAGATTGGTTGGAGAAAGAAGTTTTGGCCTCGGCAACAATCGGCGTGGTTGAGTCCTTCGTCTATATGTTGTGGGTTCTTGGTTCGACCGATTTACGAAACCTCTTTTTCTGCAAGAGTGACGCTATGCAGATTGGATTGCCCCGTTGGCTACGCCGGGAGCGAAATTACCAGCCCCAGCGCCGTTCCCTTCGGCCGATTCTCGAAGATTTGGAAGACCGCTGTCTTCTGGCAGCGCCGGTGGTCGATCCGATTAATTTCACGCCGTTGAATATTCCCGCGGGCAAAACCTTGTTCGTGCCGGTCACGGCCACGGATGCGGACGGCAATCCGTTGACGTACACCGCCACGAGCAGCAATTCCCAGATTACCGTGACCCCGCGGAACAACCCCCATCCCTACTTGAAGATTTCAGTCGCCGGCTTTGGCGATATGGTTTTTCAGCTGTTTGATGACTTGACGCCGAACACGGTGGCCACCATCGAGGGGCTAGTCAAGAGCGAGTTTTACAATAATTTGACGTTTCATCGTGTCGTATCGAATTTCGTCATCCAGGGCGGCGACCCGAACGGCAACGGCACGGGAGGCCCCGGATTCACGTTTAACGATGAGTTCAACCCGTCGGCCATCTACAGCGGCAATGGCCAGCTCGGCCTGGCCAACTCGGGTCCGGACACCAACGGTTCGCAGTTCTTTGTTACCCTCGGTCCGCAGCGGATCCTCGATTTCAATCAGGCGATCTTCGGCCAGCTGGTCCGAGGCTTCGATGTGCTGAGCAAGATTGACGCCGTCCCGGTCGATAGCAGTGACAAGCCGACGACGCCGGTCGTGATCACCAGCGCCAGCATAATCCAGGATACGACCGACACGGTTCTCATGCTCCAGGCTGTCCCCGGGGCAACCGGTTCGTCCACGATCACCGTGACCGCCAGCGACGGCAAGGGCGGAACGTCCACACAAACGTTGACGGTCCAGGCCATGACCGATACGACCGACGACCCGCCCATCCTGGGTCCGGTCTCCAATGGCGTGACTCCCGTCAATACGCCGGTGACCATCAACCTGTCCAGCACGGATTTGCAGAATGATCCCGTGCAATACGAGGCTATTGTCCAGGGAACCAACCCCGGAGCCACGGCAACGGTCAATGGCAATGTGGTCACGGTAACACCGAATGCGGGTTTTACGGGCCCGGTCCAGGTATTGGTCGGTGTTGCGCAGCAGGGAGCTACCGGTCGCGGCAGCGCTCAGGGCTTGTTCGATACGCAGATCATCACCGTCGGCGTCGGCGACCTTGCCCTGTCGGCCACGGGCGTTGGCGTCTCGGCCAGCGAAGGGACGTCGGCCAATGGCATCACGGTGGCCACGTTTACCGATCCGGATCCCAATGCCGCGGCCAGCGATTTCACGGCCAGCATCAACTGGGGCGATAGCCATGTCTCGGCGGGAACGGTGACGCTCGGCAGCGGCGGAATGCTGACGGTCGCCGGCACCAACACGTACAAGGAAGCGGGGACGTATCCCGTCAAGGTGACCATCACCGATCGTCTCGGGGCGGTCGCGACAGCCACGAGCACGGGTACCGTAACCGATGCGCCGCTCACCGCTCAGGCCGCGACCATCACCGCCGCCGCGGGAGTTGCGGGCAACCATCTCCTGGTGGCAACCTTCACCGACAATGATCCAAACGCGACGGCCGGCGATTACACGGCCACCATCGACTGGGGCGATGGCACCTCCTCGGCCGGGACCATCGTCGCCGGAAGCACGATCTCTTTCAGTGTGACCGGCAGCCATACGTACAGCACGCAGGGCAGCTTCACGGCCAGCGTGACGATCACGGACATCAACACGGCAGGGGATGTGGCGGGCAGCACGGCCGCGGTGACCAGCGCGGCCACCGTGTCCCAGCCGATCGCCACCACAACGACGCTCACGGTCTCGCCGACTAGCTCGACGGTCTTCGGCCAAGCGGTGGTTCTGACCGCCACCGTTTCAGCCGTCGCGTCGGGTTCGGGCACTCCCAGCGGGACGGTCACGTTTCAGGATGGCACGACGACCCTGGGAACCGGCACGCTCGACGCCAACGGCACCGCTACCTTTACCACGACGTCCTTGACGGCCGGCACGAGCCATTCTCTCATAGCCGTCTACAACGGCGGCGGCGCTTTCACCGGCAGCACGTCGTCGGCCATCACATTTTCGGTCAACAAAGCCGACGCCACCGTCACCGTGACGGCGTCGCCCAATCCCGCGACCGCCGGCCAGGCGACCACTTTCACGGCCATCCTCACCGCAGTCGTGCCGGGAAGCGGAACGCCGACCGGTACGGTCACGTTCATGGATGGCACGACGACCCTGGGAACCGGCACGCTTGATGCCAACGGCCAGGCCACATTCCAGACCTCGGCACTGACCCAGGGACAGCACACGATCACGGCGGTTTACGCGGGAGACAGCAACTTCAACACCGCGACCTCCACGCCGCTCAACTTGACGGTGAAGGCGGCTCCCGTGGCTACGGACCAGAGCTATGTCACGCAGCTTTACCAGAATCTGCTTGGCCGGGCACCGGATCCGCAAGGCCTGAACACGTTCACGACCGCTCTGAGCCAGAATAGCATGAGCCGTGCGCAGGTCGCAGAGACCATTGCCACCAGCGACGAAGGCCGCACGCATGAAATTCAGAACCTCTACCAAACCTACCTTGCTCGGGCGGCCGACCCGGTTGGGCTCGATTTGTCCTTGAGCTTTTTGAAAGCGGGCGGTCCGCTGCAACAGGTGCGAGCGGTCATCCTCGGCTCACCGGAATATTTCCAGAGCCGGTCGGGGAGTGACGATACGACGTTTCTGACGAATGTGTACCACGATGTCCTGGGAAGGACGGTGGATGCGGTCGGCCAATCCCTGGGCGGCCAAGCCTTGGCGGCCGGGATGGACCGCGTGAGATTTGCCGAGGTCGTCTTGAGCAGTGCCGAAGGGGAGCAGGACCTGGTCCAGAATTATTACACCCAGCTCCTGAACCGCACGGCGGATGGCGTCGGGATGGCGGCGTCTACGGCGGCGATGGCACAGGGAGCCAGTGAGGAAGCGATTTTGATTGCGATTGCGGAGTCCGATGAGTTCTTCAATCGAACGTAGAGAAGGATTTGCGATTGCCGGAGCGGTGGCGGGATTTGCTAACTTTGTGAGGAGATGCCTTCCGTCCACTTCAATGGGTCCACGGTCGGATAACCGTGGTTATGCGTCCGCGAGTACGCCGACCCCGAGGGCACCGAGTAGCTTCAATGGGTCCACGGTCGGATAACCGTGGTTATGTCGTGCCTTGAGGTCTTTGCAGAACTGGTCTTCCTGGGCTTCAATGGGTCCACGGTCGGATAACCGTGGTTATGCTACTTCCCTGCCGTCCTCTTCCTCACCATGCCAGGCGCTTCAATGGGTCCACGGTCGGATAACCGTGGTTATGTCCATGATCCTCGTGATCGTCGCCTGAAGACCACTGGGCTTCAATGGGTCCACGGTCGGATAACCGTGGTTATGTAGGAGATAGCGCGTGGCAACGAACAAAGCCCGCAGCGCTTCAATGGGTCCACGGTCGGATAACCGTGGTTATGGAAAATAGACCAGCCTTGCCGTATGACCAAAGCGGGCTTCAATGGGTCCACGGTCGGATAACCGTGGTTATGCACTCACGATGCAGCCCACCAGGAAATGTATCAGGGCTTCAATGGGTCCACGGTCGGATAACCGTGGTTATGGAAGCAGCGGCAGAATCTCGCCCTGGTGGACCGGGCTTCAATGGGTCCACGGTCGGATAACCGTGGTTATGTCGCTCCAACTCCTCCCGGTCGGCGAAGTAGTCGTGCTTCAATGGGTCCACGGTCGGATAACCGTGGTTATATCATCGAGCTGGACTACCTAGATCCCACGGGCCAGGCTTCAATGGGTCCACGGTCGGATAACCGTGGTTATGGTCCCGGCCGTCGCACTTGGAGGATCGTACGATCATGCTTCAATGGGTCCACGGTCGGATAACCGTGGTTATGACTGGCGAGGTAGCGGGTAGTCCAATACTGGCCGCTGCTTCAATGGGTCCACGGTCGGATAACCGTGGTTATAGAGAAGTGCCCCGCGTCGGTGGTTGTGCCGGTTGACGCTTCAATGGGTCCACGGTCGGATAACCGTGGTTATGTGACATGGGGAAATGTGTTGACGCCAACCGGGTTGCGAACCGACAGCTGATCGTTCCGATAGCAAGTGCCTTTTTCCGACATCCCATCGTTCCGGTGAGTGACTGTGGGCACCGACAGTAGCCGCGTGCTTTGGTGTCGGTTAATCATTCAATAACTTGTAGGGCCAGCGCT
>DATGIQ010000428.1:0-3737 GCA_035295665.1 Gemmataceae bacterium
GTCTAAACCGGCTCACAAAATCCGCAACGGCGTCCTGCAGGTCACCATCTGGCGCAACACGAGCGACAAGGGCAACTGGTACAGCGTCATCCCGGCCCGCAGCTACAAGCAGGGCGACGAGACCTGGAAGGAAACCGACAGCCTGAATTTCGACGACCTGCTGGCGATGGCGAAGCTTCTGGACATGGCCCACACCTAGGTCATGCACCAGCAGCAGGCCGACGCCAAGGCGCGTAAGGAATCCGAGCAGGCAGCCGCCTGAGACGGATGCCGGCGGGTACTCCCGCCCGCCGGCTTTTTTCACCAACAACAAATGGAGTCTTTTATGAATACTACCCTAAACACTTCAGCGCAACCCCGGCTTATCGCCGTGGCCAGGCTTGAGAAATCCACGCTCAACGTCCGCCCCCACATGGAAAGGAATCCATTATGACCAAGACCGACACACCGAGATTCCCGCTCGGCGAGGTGGTCATCACCGCCAGCGCCGCGCAGCATCTTGACACCATCGCCGTCCACCAAGGGCTGCGCCGCCATGCTTCCGGCGATTGGGGCGACCTCCCGCCGGAGGATGCCAGCGAGAACGAGCTTTCGCTCAAGGAAGGCTTCCGCCTGCTCTCCGCCTACGGCACTGGCGAACGCCGGTTCTGGATCATCACCGAAGCCGACCGCTCGGTGACGACCGTCCTCATGCCAGACGACTATTAGCCATGACCGTCGCTGGCAGCCCAGACTTTGACAGCCTTGCCAAAACGCGCTAGGATCGCCCGATGAAGTACAGGGTCCACGCGTCTAACTTTCGCTGGCTTGCCTGCCGAAAAGCACCTTTTCCAGCGTCGCTTCGTCCCAGCCAGCTTGTTTGCGCCTAGAATCGATGCTTCCTTTGAGCCCCGGCGCGTTCTTGAGCATGGAGAGCGCCAAGCGGCGCAGCACGCCTAGATTCGCTTGCGCGTGGCCAGCCCGTGAGCGGTTGTGGTCTTCGCGGAAGGTCACGTCCAGCACCCAATGCAGTTGATTTTCCACCGTCCAGTGACCACGCACCGCTTGAGCCAACAGCTTCACCTTCGGCGGCAGGCTGCTGAGGTAATAACGCGTCCCGGTTTGTGTTTGCCCCTTGCCATCGACGTAGTCGCGCGTCACGGACACCACACTCCTGGCGCCCCTCCACGCGTCAAACTCCGCCGCCTCCGTCGGCACGGGCGCGGCCAGGTACAAGCGCGTTTCCTGGCGCCTACGACGGTTGTCTTTCTTCCAAAGCGTCGCCGCGGTCGCGGGTTCTTGAGCTATGGCTTCGTCAAGCGTCTTGTGCACGGCGGCTTGCAGCGTCGGCTGATTGCCCTTCACCGCAATCACGTAGTCGCCTTTCTTGTCCACGATCTGCTCGACGATGGCTTGCTGACATCCCAAGGCATCCAAGGTGACGATGGCCCCTTCCAAGTCCAAGAGTTCCAAGAGACGCGGCAGCGCCTCCAGCTCCTGGGAACCCGGCGCTGCCGCCACTTGGCCCAGGAACAACTGGTGGGCCGACGCCCAAGCGCTGACCAAGGTCAACGGCCCCCGCTCGCCCGCACGGGCCATGGCTTCGCGCGCCGCCTTGCCGTCGATGGCGATCAGACCCTGGGTGTGTTCGTGCAAGGCCTGCAGCCACGCCAGTAGACATTTCTGAAACGCAAGCGGATCCAATGCTGACAGCACCCGGTCGAAGGTGTCATGCGACGGCGTCTGCTGGGGATCGTCGGGTAGCTCGATCAACCGGGCCAGCCAGGCACGATGGGTGCGGGCAAACAGAGCGATCTCCTCGCTGTCGTTGGCGCCGGCGATGGTGGCACAGATCGCGATCACAATCAGGCTGAGCAGCCGATAACGGACGCGACTGACCCGTCGGCGCGGATCAGGCAGCTTGGCGAAGAACTTGCGGATGCCAATCGGCGAAAGACGGCGGGACTTTGACACGAGCGACCTCCCCGCGACGGGCGTTTCCATGAATTCCCGTGCCATCTTTCGCTCGGTCCCTTGTCCTTTTCAAGTGAACGCCGGAGAATGTTGAGGATTTGATGCGTGGACCCTGGGCCGCCGCCCGGTTGTTGTACCCGGGACGGCGATCCACCCACATCCTCGGCACCATGCTCATTGGCATAATCGGAGCCGTGGTCGGCAGAATGATTTCCTGGAGTTGGTGGCCGGCCGTGGATGGTGAATTCCATACCGGCAACCTCATCCTGTCCGTCCTCGGCGCCATGATCGTGATCGCACTCTGGGCCGGTGTCGCCTATAAGCGGAGTCTCAGCGGGTCCAGGAATGCAGTTCGATGGGCTCATCCGACTAATGCGTGCTTTGTTTCGTGGATGCCCAGGATCTTCAACTTGAAGAACTCCGGGTCCCGGAAGCCGTACGCTTGACGCTTCATCAGTTGGATCTTGTTGTTGGTGCCCTCCAGAGGGCCCGTCGAGATCCGGTAATGGTAGTAGTTCAGCACGCCCTCCTGGTGGTCTGCCAGGGTGTCGGCGAACTGCCGCAGGATGCGCATGCCGCTGGCGCGGGCGCGGGCCAACCAGTCCCGCAGGACCCGCCGCGCCGTACGCTTGTTCGGCTGCGACCAGATCTGCCGCAGGTCTTCCTTGAGGTAGTAGGCGGTCGCCAACGGCGCGTTCAGGCGCAACGCCTCCTCCAGCCGTTGCCGTTCATCGCGTTGCTCATCGAGGTTTTCGGGGTTCTTCAGCAGCAGCCAGCGCGTCCCCTTGAGGACCTTCCGCTCCCGGTCGGTGGCGGCTTGCGCGTACAGCTGCCGGCGCAACGCCGTGAGCTTCTCGTTGAACAGCTTGATCACATGAAAGTGGTCGAAGACATGCACCGCCTTGGGCATATGGTCACGCACGGCGCGGATGTAGGCGGCCGACATGTCGGTGGCCACGGCGGCGACCTTGGCCCGCGCGCGCCGCAGCCGTTTCCAGAAGTTTTCCAGGGCTTGGGTGCCTTTGCCGTCGCCGACGAACACCACGGCACCGCTGCGCAGGTTGAGCACCACCGTGACATAGCGATGGCCCTTGCCGATGGCGACCTCGTCGATGGCCAACTCGCGGAGCTTGTGCAGCTTGGGTTTGCCGAAGCGGCGTTGCAGGTTGCGGGCCTGGATGTCCTTGATGGTGTCCCAACTGACCCCGAGGTGCTCGGCCACGTCCTTGATGGTCATGTGCCGGCACAGGTCCAGGGCGTAGCGCTCGAAGGAGCGGGTGTAGCGTTTCTTGGGGTCGGCGAAACCGATCTTGACCTGGCGCACGCAGTCACAGGCGGGGCACCAGACGCGGGCGACGTCCAGGGTCACGCAGGTCGGCCGGGCGCCCATCGGCACGGTGCGGAAGGTGCGTTCCTCGTGGCCGCGGACCCAGACGTCCTGGCCGCCGCACTGCGGACAGCAGAGGCGGTCGCGCGGCTGCTCGATGCGGAAGGTCACTTTCCCCTCGTGGAAATGTTGGCTGCGATAGTGGTAGCCAACGATGCCGAAGGCGTGGTACAGTAGGCTCGTGGACATGCGTTCCCTCCTCGGGAGCTTTTGACGTAACTCCATGAGAGGGAACCTTGTCCACACTTTCAAGCGTCAATGCACGCGATTCCCGGAAGAACCATCTTTTTCTGGATCGCCCTGCCCCTGGGCCTCACCGTCGTTCTCGGAGTCCCGCAGGTCCGCAACGTTTGGATGCAGGGGCCACCGCCGGGGGTGGATCTGGCCGCGCCCTTCT
>DATGIQ010000429.1:0-15871 GCA_035295665.1 Gemmataceae bacterium
AGATCGTGCTTCTCGATTTCTGGACGTTGTGCTGTATCAACTGCATCCACACGCTTCCCGACCTGGCCAAGCTGGAGAAAAAATATCCCAACGAACTGGTCGTGATCGGTGTGCACTCAGCCAAATATGACAACGAAAAAAATTCCGAAAGTATCCGCAAGGCCATCCTGCGGTACGAGATTACGCATCCGGTGGCCAACGACGCCAACATGAAAATCTGGCAAGCCTATGGCGTGAACTCTTGGCCGACGCTTTACCTCGTGGATCCAGAAGGCTATCTTGTCGGCCGCGGCTCCGGTGAAGGTCTGGGTGAAGCCGTCGACAGTGCCATCGCCAAGCTCATCAAAGAGCATCGGGCGAAAAAAACGCTGAAAGAGGGGACGCTGCGCTTCGACCTGGCCCGTTCCCGAGAGCCCGGCAACCGTCCGCTCTTTTTTCCCGGCAAGATCCTGGCTGATGGCGTCGGCGGTCGGCTCTTCATTGCCGACAGCACCCACCACCGAATCGTGATCACCGATCTGGCGGGCCAGAAAATTGCCGTCTGTGGCACGGGTGATCCCGGCAAGTCCGACGGCAGCTTCGACCAGGCGAGCTTCAACGACCCACAAGGATTGGCATTACAGGGCGAAACGCTTTATGTGGCCGACCGCAAGAACCATCTGATCCGAGCACTCGATCTGAAAAACCATCACGTGAGGACGGTCGCCGGCAGCGGTGAAAAAGGAGAGGAGCGCCGTCGGGGTGGGGAAGCGCTCCGCGTTGGTCTGAATAGCCCGTGGGACCTTTATCTGCATGGGAATACGCTCTTCATTGCCATGGCGGGACACCACCAGATCTGGACGCTCCAGCTGGATAAGGGCGTATTGGCTCCATACGCCGGCAATGGCCGGGAAAACATCAACGATGGACCGTTGAGCGAAGCCTGCTTTGCTCAGCCGAGCGGATTGACCAGCGACGGCACCATGCTCTACGTGGCTGACAGCGAAGTCAGCGCCATTCGCGCCGTGCCGCTGGACGGCAAGGGAGAGGTCAAAACGGTCGTCGGCGAGGGCCTGTTCGAGTTCGGCGACGTGGATGGTACCGGAAACCAGGTTCGCCTTCAGCATGCCCTTGGCGTGGCTTACTCTGGGGGCAAGCTGTATGTGGCCGATACGTACAATAGTAAAATCAAGGTCATCGATCCGCACAAGCGCTCGTGCACCACGTTTTTTGGCGGCAAAGCGGACGGATGGCTGGCCGGGCCGGTCTTGAGCGAGCCAGCTGGCTTGAGCATTGCGGGCGACAAGATGTACATCGCCGACACGAACAATCATCGCATCCGCGTCGTAGATCTGAAGTCCAAAGCAATCTCCACCGTGGAGCTGCATGGGATCGAGGCACCGAAGCTGGCCCAAGGCCCCAGGTGAGCTATGCTGTCGATTGATTCGAAAACGTTCCCGAGCACGGCCCGGACGCTCGGTTTACGTCTGCTGTCCTGGTTCTGGCTGTTGAGCCTTCCGTTACTCGTGGCCGGGCAAGATGATCCGTTTGCCGGGGGCAACAAGGCAGCCGACAAGGTAGGGCAGGGGGCGAAAAAGGATCCCAGCGACCCCTTTGCCGGAGCCAACCAAACGAAGGACGCGGCCGCCGCCCCCAAGGATCGAACGATCGCCAAGGGAACATCCAAAGGGAAGCCGACGCCGATTGACGATCGCATCGATTTTGAGATTACCCTGACACCGAACCAAGCCCGCCGCGGCGAAACCGTGCAACTGATGATCAAAGGGACTCCGCGGCCAGGATTTCACACCTATCCGCTGACGCAGCGGTCCGCGAATCCGTTGCAGGATCCAAGTCAGCTTTCGACGATCAAATACGGCCAGGTACCCGGAATCCAGCCCCTCTGGCCGGTTGCGGAGAGCGATCCCCAATTCAAGCGCGAGGAGGGGTTAGGTTGGTTTCTGGAACATGACAACCCCTTCACGTGGAAACAAGACCTGCTGATCCTGCCCGATGCAGTGCCGGGCGCGAAAACAGTCCTCGTGACCATCAAGGCGCAAGCCTGCAATGCCAGCAATTGCGTCATCGGCGAGCCTCAGTTCGAAATCAAGCTCGATGTCACCGCCGCTGACCCGGTGCCTCTGACGCCCGCACTCCAGGAGCGGATGAAAGCCAAACCGCCGGAACTGAAGATCATCCCGCCTCCCGATGCCCCGGCGGAGAAGAAAGCAGTCCCGCCTCCCCAAAAAGAAGCGCCGCCCAGCACTCCCACCTCGACGGCTTCCCAACGGGACGCGGCGGGGCTGATCGCTTTCGTCTTGCAGGGAATTGCATGGGGGGCGATCTCCCTGTTGACGCCGTGCGTTTTCCCGATGATCCCCATCACGGTCAGCTTCTTCCTCAAGCAGTCAGAGCAGAAACACCACAATCCGGTGCAGATGGCTCTGGTGTACAGCGCAACGATTGTGCTGGTGCTTACCGCCGGTGCGGTCCTGCTGCTCCAAGTCTTCCAGAAACTGAGCCAATTCTGGAGCACGAACCTCGTGCTGGGGATTCTCTTCCTGATCTTCGCCTTGAGTCTGTTCGGGATGTATGAGATCCGTTTGCCGGCCGGGCTCGCCAACTTCACTTCCGCCCGAGAGAGCCGCGGCGGTTTGGCCGGCACGATTTTCATGGCCCTGACGTTTACGATCATCAGCTTTACCTGCGTGGCCCCCTTCCTGGGCGGTTTCGCCGGCCTCGACGTGCAATCCCGGCCCTGGTACGAAATCCTCTTGGGCGGATTGGCTTTTTCCGGAACGTTCGCGGCTCCATTTTTCTTCCTGGCCCTCTTCCCAACCTTGTTGCGGCAAATGCCCAAGAGCGGGTCGTGGATGAACGCGATGAAGGTGGTCATGGGCTTTCTGGAGCTGGCGGCAGCCCTTAAATTTCTCCGGACGGCGGAGATCCTCCGATTCGCCAAGGCCGAATTCCTGACGTACGATTTTGTGCTGGGCATCTATGTCGCCCTCGCCTTGCTGTGTGGCTTGTATCTGCTCAATCTCTATCGCCTGCCGCATGATTACGAGGTTCCCGAACATCTCGGCGTCGTCCGCCTGCTGTTCAGTCTGGTGTTTCTGAGCCTGGCCTTTTACCTGGCTCCCGGGCTCCTGAAACAAGATAGCGGCGAACCCCAGCGGCCCCGCGGAACCGTATTCAAGTGGGTGGATGCGTTCCTCCTCCGCGATAAGCCGGAGGTCACGGCCGAGCAGTCAGCGGACGAAAACGGTTCTGGCACCAAAACGGTGCGATCGAAACGTCCTGTCTGGCTTGGCAACTTGGACAAAGGACTCCAGCGTGCCGAGCAGGACAAACGCTACGTGTTTCTGAACTTTACGGGACTTGGCTGAACGAACTGCAGCTACAACGAGAACAGTGTGTTCTCGCAGCCAGCGATCGAGCAACTCCTGAACCAATACACCCTGGTGGAGCTCTACACCGATGTCGTGCCGCCGCAGCATCAGCCGACCACGAGCGCCGATGAAAACCGTGACTTCTTGAGCAGGAGATTCGGTACCGCTCAGTTGCCGCTCTACGTCATTCTTAAGCCGCTCGGAGACGGCAGGTACGAGGAACTTGGCCGGTATGATGAAGGAAAAATCAACAAAACCGCTGCCTTCGCGGAATTCTTACGTCAGTACTTGGCGCCTCGGGGCGAGATTACCCACGCGAAAGTGGTTGGGGGCTAAAGTGGCGGCACAAACGTACCGTGGATAACAGGCACCACAAGGCGGAATCATGAGGGTGGGGTTGGTCCCTGGATGGAGAATTTGCCCTCATAGCCCTTCTCCGGGGCGCCATCGACCATCTCGAAGATCCGTTGGCAAACACGCATTCCCGCTTCCAGTTTTACATCAAGCGGGCCCACGTTCCACATTTCGAGCGGCAGGGGACTGCCGGGATAGCCTTCATCCATCTTGTAGCCGAAGCCAGCGTGGATCGTAGGTGCGGTAACGTGAACGCCGATGTCCAGCCGAGCGAGACTGCTCTGGCCTTCGACACGAGCGGCCAGCCAGGAACGATGGGGCAGCCAGATCATCTCGATGGTCCAGCTTAGCCGGAGAGTCTGGGAGCGGAAAATGTGTCCCGAACTGGGTATCTGAATGGGATCACTATAGCTCCGCCGCACGAACTCGAAGCCATAGTCAGGATTGGTGGGACAGACAACCGATTCCACGCCTCCGATGTTCGGACGCTTCCATAGGACGGGCTCCTTTCATCGGGGTTTCAACGAGAAAGTGCCAGAGGCGCGTTTGCCCTTTGTGCCAAGGCACGGTCTTTGCTAAAAAGTCACCGTGCGTGCTCTGCATATTTTCCTGTGTTGCTGACCCAAGGATGAGGTTTTCCCATGCGCACCTGCCTATTGGCTTTGGTTTCATGCGTGATCGGGCTTGCCTGGCTGGTTCTCTATGGCTCGGCCACGAAAGCAGCGGATGCTCCCCCACAAGGGGTCGAGGTATTAACGCGGGGTCCGGTGCACGAAGCGTTCGCCCAGGTGGCCGATGTCAATCCTGCACCCACGCCCGTGATACCCAGGCAGCCGCCCAATGCGATTGAGGAATTGCCGCCTGACCAACAGCCCCAAGGGGACAACATCCAGTGGATTCCTGGTTACTGGGCGTGGGACCAGGACCAATCCGATTTCGTCTGGGTCAGCGGGATCTGGCGTGCTCCTCCTCCCGATCGGCAGTGGTTGCCCGGCCATTGGCAGCAAGTAGCGGGTGGCTGGCAGTGGGTCCAGGGGCTCTGGATGCCGCTGGGGCAAACGCAAGTGCCGATCGTGCCCCCACCGCCGCCGCCGCTCAACGCGGCTCCCAGCACACCGGCTCCGGATGCGACCAGTACTTATGTTCCCGGATGCTGGGTATATCAGGATACCCGGTATTTATGGCGTCCGGGCTTTTGGATCGCCGACCAGCCTGGCTGGGTGTGGATCCCGGCTCACTACTTTTGGACTCCTTCCGGCTGCATTTTCGTTGAGGGCTTCTGGGACTATCCTGTGGAAACCCGTGGCCTGCTCTTCGCCCCGGTCCGCATCGATCGCCGGCTGTTGACCCAGGTGAATTGGCGCTTCCAGCCACACTTCGTCGTCCGGGCGGAGAATCTGTTGGCGACGCTCTTCGTCGGCCCTGCGGGGCGGCATTACTACTTCGGTGATTACTTCGGCCCAGCCTACCAGAAACGCGGATACGTATTCTGGATGGACCGCCGTATTGACCGGCACAGCCCCGACCCGCTCTTCAGCTACTACCGCCATCGCCCGGATGGGGAACGCTGGGAGCGGAATATCCGCGATCTGCACGCGGCCTGGCACACCGGTCAAGGACCCTTGCCACCCCGGACCCTGACGCAACAAAACCAGGTCCTTCAGAATTACCGCCGCGAGCCGGCAGTGAACAAGACCGTCATCAACAACATGACCGTTGTCCATCCCTTGCCGCGCGTGGAATCGCCGGCTGTCAAACTCGGAGCGGTAACGAAGGAACAGCAGATGCAAGCACACCAATCGACGGAGTGGTACCGCCAAGTGCAACAGCAGCGGCAAGCGCACGAGGCCCAGTTCGTGGGGAAGGGTCCGACCCCGGTGGAACGATCCGCGGCGGTTCGAACGCTGCAAGTGCCGCAAGCTCCCCATCCGGCCCGCGTCGCGGTCAAGGCACCGCCTCCGCCGACGTTGCCCAAGCATGTCGAGAAACCACACTAAACCGGAGCAGATATCGGAGCAGCGGTAGGATAACGACTCCATGCGGTTGCTTCCGGGACCGAGTGAAGGCGGAAGGATCGCGGGTCCGCGCGCTGGGGAGCGACATTGCAAGCAGTCGTTTGCGACGGTAACTTGTGCGTCGGCTATCGGTGTCGAGAGCCGGGAGAGCGTTCGCCGGAACGATCGGCTTGAAGACCGGTGGAAGCGTGCAGCGACCGCGCAACGCAAACCATGCGAGCCAGGCCAAAAAGGAGAAGGATTTCTCTCCGAATTGCACAAAGGAGTCTACGCCAATGTCGGTCTGGAAGCATCTGAGCTTGGCAGGAATCTTGACCGTCATCGTGCGGCAGGAGCCGGCCCCGTTCGCCCACCGATGCCTGTGCCTCCGGTAGAACGAACTGGCCTACCGAGGTAAGCATTTCCACCCTCTCAGCGAGATTCTTTCATCGACCGCCGCAGCACCACGTGCAGCGCCTCGCGACGAAGGGCGTCGCTCAGATAGGGATCCGCACGCAAGGTCTGTACGACTAGGCTTGGCTCATGAACTTCTTCGAACCGATGTGCCACGATTCGTTCCGCTTCCGGGCGCAAAGCCTGAGCTTGCTGGCGTGCTTGGAGGCGGCGCGCCAGCGGTGCGGTGTCCCAGAGGCGAACCGTCCCATCGCCGGAGCCGGAAACCAGCGTCGTGCCATCCGGGCTAAACGCTAGGGAGAAGACCCAGCTCGAATGGCCGGGGAAGCGTGCAACCTCCTCACCCGTCGCTGGATCCCAAAAGCGAACGAAACGATCCCGCCCCCCGGATACGATCCGCGCCCCGTCAGGATGGAACACCGCTGTATACACATTATGGGCATGCCCCCGTAGGATCGCCCGGCACTGCCCGGTGGCAACGTTCCATAGCCGGATTGTATTATCCGCACCAGTGGAGAGCAGAAGCCGGCCATCCGCGCTATAGGCCACGGAGTTGACTTCTTTGCTATGGGCATGCCACACCGCGGACTGCGCATACGTCTCTGCATCCCATAAACGGACGGTACCGTCCCGACCCGCCGTGGCGAGATGCTTACCGTCGGGAGAGTAGGTAATCCCTAGCACGCCTTCGGTCTGGCCGGCCAAAACGCCCACAACGCGACCGGTTTTCCGATCCCGCACTTGTGGCGTGTCCACCGGCTTACCCCAATTGTAATAGCCGGCGACGATCCGTGTCCCGTCTGGACTCGCCGCGACGCCTTTGATAATGGGTGGCTTCTCCTTCCAGGTCCAAGCGCTCTGGAGTTGGCCGGTCGCTGTGTCCCAAATGCGGATGCTGCCGAGCCATTCCCCTGCCACCAGCCACGTGCCGTCCGGGCTGAAGGCCAAGCTGGATACCCACGCCGTATGGGGTAAAACCGTCAATGCCTCCCCGGTAGCGGCGTCCCACAGGCGCACGGTCTTGTCCCCGCCGCCGGAGGCGATGAGCGTGCCATCCGGACTGAAGGCCACGGGGTTGATCCAATCGGAATGGTCGCGAAGACAGCAGATCTCGTTGCGTGAGACGAGCTCCCAGGTTCGGACTGTTTGATCCTCAGCCACCGAGAGAAGCCTGCGACTGTCCCGGCTGAACGCGATCTGCCGCACGCTATCCGTGTGGCCGAGCAAGACTGCTGGTTCCGAATCTTCCGTGCTTCTCCACAGCCGGATTGTCCGGTCCAGTCCTGCGGATGCCGTCCAATCACCGTCTGGGCTATAGGCTACCGTAAGAACCCGGTCCTTGTGGCCGCGCCGCACGTCGAGGCATCGTCCCGTCTGGGCATCCCACTGACGCACCATGCCATCGAACGAACCCGTGAGCAGGCGGTTGCCGTCGGGACTGAATGTCATCGTGCTTATCTGTTGCGTATGCCCCTGGAGCAAGGCGACTGGCTTTCCTGTGGCCAGATCCCAGATCCGGACGGCTCCGGAGAGCAAGCCGGAGGCGATCCGCGAACCGTCGGGGCTAAAGGCCAGCGCGGTGATCTCGGCGGTGTTGACTTTGAAATCCAGGCGGCGGTTTGCATCCCCGAGATCCAAAACGGAAAAATAAAAATCGCTTGTTTGACCCGGCCAAGCGACGGCCATGCGAGTTCCATCCCCATCCACGGCAAGAACCGATGGCTCGCGATCCAGGGCAACAGGAAGTTCACGGCCACGAGTGCCTAGCGCTAGGGGCGAACTGTATAAACGCCAACCGGTTTGATCGCGATTTTGAACGACCAGGACGGATCCTTTCGTGGTCGGTATGGCGGCGAGGCGATTGGAACAGTCGTGCGTCAGCGTCCCGAGGCAGGCACCGGTCAAGGCGTCCCAAAGTTTGACCTGGTGGTTCGCCGCTGCGACAATCTTATTTTCCGGAAGACAAAGACCGATGGCTTCCGCTTCCGGAAACTGGAGCTTGGCCCGGCTATCGTCCAGCCGGCTGGCGAGATGCTGCCACTCCCAACTCCGCAATGCCGGTGAAGCCGCACGCAAGTACTGAGCCGCATCGCTGACGTCGTGATCGTTGAACGAGGCATTCGCGGCCGCCAGGTTGCCCCGGTACGCTTGCACCAGGGCTTTTTGGGCCTCCTGATCAGCCCGCAGATGTTGCTCTTCTTTGGCTTGCCGCTCCTGTTCTGCCTGGAGCCAAAGCCATGTCACACCAGGGAAGCCCACGAGCACGATTAGGGCGATCACGAGCAGCAGGGCGGCCAGCGTCGGTCGTCGCCGGGCCCATCTCCAACCCTGTTCCACGAGCCCCGCTGGACGCGCCCAAATCGGCTTGCCTTCTTGAAAGCGCTGCAGGTCATCGGCAAGTTCCTGGGCGCTGGCGTAGCGGAGCTGGGATTCCTTGTGCAGACACTCGAGGCAGATCGTCTCCAGATCGCGCGGCACACCTGGCTGCAGACGGTGCGGGGGCACCGGTTCGTGCTGACGCACCTGTTCCAGCGTTTGCAGTGTCGACGCTCCCTGGAACGGCGGCCGGCCAGTTAGCAATTCGTACAGGATAACTCCCAACGCATGCACATCCGTGGCCGGACCCACGTCTTTGCTTCGGCCTTCCGCCTGTTCCGGTGCCATGTAGCTGGGCGTCCCGACGATCGTGCCGGTATTCGTCAGCTTCTCGTCCACATCGAGTTGCTTGGCGAGGCCGAGGTCCGTGATCTTGGGAGTGAGGGGTGCGTGGTGCGTGCTGCGTGGCGGGTCGTCGGCAGACGGGTTCTTCGACGGCTCACCGCGCACCCCTCCACCACTCACCAGTAAAATGTTGGCCGGCTTCAAGTCGCGGTGGATGATCCCTTGGTTGTGGGCGAAATGAACTGTGCGCGCCAGGGTCTCCACAAATGGAGCCGCCTGGTTTGCCGCCCAGGGTCCATCTTGGACGCGCTGGGCCAGGCTTCCGCCTTCCACCAGCTCGAGCACGAGGTAGGGCAGACCTTCGCTTTCGCCCACCTCGTAGATCTGCACGATGTTTGGGTGGTGCAATTGTGCGACCGCCAACGCCTCGGCCTGGAACCGCGCCCGCTGTTCCGGCTCGGCGTACTTGCCGCCACGCAGCATTTTCAAGGCCACCCAGCGATTGAGCTTCCGCTGCCGAGCCTTGTACACGACCCCCATGCCGCCGCAACCCAGCACCCCCACTACCTCGTAGTCCGGCAAATTGGGCCAGGCTCCATCGGGCTCGCAGACAGCGGATGTCCCATCCGTCGAAGCAGGACGAAAACGGCGGAGCCCCCGCCCCGCAGTCTTTGGCACCTGGCGCAGCAGGGCGTCCAGGAAATCGGGCGCTGGCACAATCCCTTTTTCTCGCGTATCCGATTGGTTCGGCTTCTCCTGAGAATAGGAGATAGCCGTGAGCTCCTCCAAGACCTGCTGACATGCCAGGCACGACTCGACATGCGTTTCCACAACGGACCGTTCTCGGTCGGCCAGTTCTGCGGTAATGAGGCGGGAGAGCTGCTCACTCGGAGGACACCCCTGCATCTCGTGCATCTCACCCTGCCTCTCAGCGGGAGCCCTGCTCCAGCTTCTGGATCTCTTCCTGAACCATCTTGTGGATCTGGTTCTTGGCCGTATACACGCTGGCCACTTTCATCTGGAGGCGTGCCCCGGCCTCGGCTCCGGAAAGCCCCTCTACGGTGGTCAACTGAAAGGCCAACCAGCGATGCGCTGCTACCCGACCTTGCACCCGAGCCATCGCTTCTTCCAACAGCTCACGATCGAAGGCATCGCTCAGCTGGCTTTCCAGGTCAGCGCGGGCCTCCAGGGTCCCCAGCATTGCCAGGACGCCGCTGTCGCCGCTCCCCTCACCCGGCCGCCGCCGCTCGGATACAAAGTCGCTCAGGGCGTTCTGGGTGATGGTATGCAGCCAGCCCCGGAAGCTGAGCGTTGGGTCGTAGGCAAAGGTCCGCAGCTTGCTGGCCAGCTTGAGCAACACGTTCTGCGTTACATCTTCGGCGTCGCTCTCCTGAAGTCCTCGTTGCCGCGTCCAGGCATAAATCTTCGGGCCGTAGCGCTGCACAAACTCCCCCCAGGCCGCCTGGTCGGTCGGGTCATTCTGGATGCGCACCAGCAGACTGACGCGCGTCGAGGACGACGGTGTCGGCTCCATCAGTAAGTACTCTTGTCAGGGGCGAAACCTACGACTCATTTTCAAAATTTTGCCCCAAACCAGCAACGGCAAGAGCGACGTATTCCCGTTTCTTCATAGCCCTTGGGGAATGCTCCAGGAGAGCCCGGCGCACTGGCGGCTCAAAAAGTTCAAAAAGTATCCTCATCCGCGTCGTAGGTTTTCCGCCCTGAGAGGGTAAGGAATCATAGACGCGCTCCCACAAGCTCCGATTCGCGTTGAGGAAATGGGAGCCGTAGCCGGTCGTCCAGTGAACCTCGGCAACGTTGACTTGCGTTTCTCTGCGTGTTAGCCCATTCGCGAAGGCTGGGGTGCGGCCTGGCGGTGGGTCGTCTTCCCTTGCACCATGGAAAGGGCGAAGCATGCTTGCTCCGATCTCCAAGTGGTTCCGCTTTGAGTTCCGACAATCCCGGCACGACCGACTCCGCCAGGGCTTTCGACCGATGGTCGAAGCACTCGAGGGCAGACTCGCGCCGGCAGCTTGGAACCCGATCGGGCCGACCAACATCGGCGGGCGCATCGTCGGTCTGGCGGCAGATCCGACCGACGCCAATACGATTTACATCGCCGCTGCCGGCGGCGGTGTTTGGAAGACCAATAACGCCACGAATGCCAATCCCACCTGGACACCGTTGACAGACACCCAGAGCACGCTGTTTATGGGCTCCATCGCCATCGCGCCCGGCGGCGGCCCGAACCAGCGCATCATCTATGCCGGAACCGGTGAAGCCAATAATTCTCTGGATAGCTTCTACGGCCGCGGGGCGCTGATCTCGAAAGACAGCGGCAATACCTGGACGCTCAGTGGCAATCGCGTTTTCAACCGCCTCGCGATCAGCAAAGTGATCATCGACCCCACGGACCCCACCGGTAACACCGCTTATGCGGCCGTCAAGGGCTCAGCCACGAACGGGACCTTCGGCAACCCCGGCATTTGGAAGACGACCGACGGGATCAACTGGACGAACACCACCGCTGGCATTGTAGATCCAACCGTGGGGAATGCCTTTTCCGATTTGGTCATGGACCCCGGCAATGCCAAGATGCTGTATGCCGCCGTCGGAACGTCAAGGGGTCTCCCGGCGAACGGCGTGTACCAAACCAGCGACGGCGGAGCCACGTGGGCGCAGCTCAAAGCTTTCCCTGGTGGAATGAGCGCGGGACGCATTACCCTGGCCGTCACCGATGTGGGCGCGTCCAGTACCCTCTACGCCTCCATTTCCGACCCCGCCAATAACAACGCCGTCCTCGCCATCGAAAAGTCCGCAGATGGGGGCACCACCTGGAACGCCGTCATGACGAGTACCTCGGCAAACTACATCAACTATGTTGGGACACAAGGTTGGTATGATCAGACGCTCACCATCGATCCCAAGGATCCCACGGGGAACACCGCCTATGCCGCCGGCTCGCTCCAAGTGATCAAAACGAGTGATGGTGGGATGACGTGGACCGACATCAGTGGGAATTCCGCCGACGGCGTCGGACCCCATCCGGACCACCACGGTATTGGCTTTGATGTGATGGGAAGGCTGCTAGATGGTAGTGATGGCGGGATTGAACGGCTTGATAACGCCACCGTCGGCACCATTCAATGGACCGACCTCACCGGCAACCTGGCCATCACCCAGTTCACCGGGATTGCCCTGCACCCGACCAACCCCAATTTCGCCATTGGCGGCAGCCAGGACAACGGCACGGAAATCTACACCGGTACCGGGACCTGGAACGTGGTGGTCGGTGGAGACGGCGGCTTTGTCCGCATCGATCCAAATAATCCCATGCACGTGTACACGGAAAACTTTGGCATCACCTTCCAGCGCTCCGATGACAGCGGCATGACCTTTAATGGCAAGGCCAACGGCATCCAAGGAAATGAGCCGGATGACTACGATCCCCAGGCGCCAAGCTTTTATCTTCCCTATGTGATTGATCCGATGAACACGAACCGGTTGGTCCTCGGCACGAACTTTGTCAACGAGAGCACCAACAACGGCGACACCTGGCAAGCCATCGGCACCCCCGGGATGAATGGGTATAACGCGAACGCCTCCGGAGTCACGGCCATTGCTACGCAGGGCAACGTGGTTTACGCTGCCACCGCCGATGGCAATGTGTGGGTAACGACCAACGACGGGACCAGCTGGACACAAACCAATCCGATCACCGGGGTTCCCTTCTTGGCCGGAAGGGTGTTCCAAGATATCGAAATCGACCCTACCGATGCCACGGGCAATACGGCGTACATTGTCACGGCTTCCTTCAGCGAGGATATCGGCGGGACGGCCACCAGCCCGGGTCATGTTTTCAAGACGACGAACGCCGGCACCACGTGGACGGACATCAGCGGCAATTTGCCTAACTTGCCGACGTGGTCCCTGGCCATCGACACGCCGGATAACACGCTCTTTGCCGGCACGGATAATGGAGTGTATGCTTCCACCAACGGCGGTCTGACCTGGGCGGTCTACGGCACGGGCATGCCCAATGTCGAGGTAGTTGGGCTACAGTACAACGCTGGTCTGAAGCTGCTCGGGGCGGGCACCCATGGCCGAGGCATGTTCGAAATCTCGACTGTGCCCGGGCCGGTGCCTCCGCCTGGAGCTTGGAAGCTTGAGCTTCCCATTTTCGTGCTCGGAGAACCGACCTTCGGCAAGACCGCCGCTGCCACATCGACCATTTCCCCAGTCGTCCACGTGGAGAATCCGCAGGCGGTACACCGCCGAATCGCTGGCGACCAAACCGTTCTGCGCCATAGGGTCGATATTCTGTTCGCCGCCCGAGTCAACGGCTTGTCGGATCCCCTCGCGGACACCATGAATGTCGGTGCTGTCGGCTAGTGTGGTGGTCTCAGGTTCTATTGCCGAACTCACGCAGCACTCCTAGAACACGGTCGGACATGGCGGGACATGCAATGGCTTGGTTCTGGGAGAAAATGTTGCCATGAAATGCCGCACTTGCTGTTCGCTCGCCGGGGTGTTGTTGGCAATGGGACCACTGCTGTTCCAGGCGGCCTTGGGTGCGCCGAACCAGGACGCCTCGTGGCCACCGGCGGTCGAACAAGCGTTCGGCAAAGCCGGCATGAACCGGCCTCAACTGGAAAAGGCTCTGAACGATACGCCGTCGGACCAACGGCCAGGGATGATCTTTCTGATCACCAACATGCCGGATAAGGATTTGCTCACGCTCAAGGCCGATTTTCTCCGGGAGAACGTCCAACTGGCCTACGAAGCCCGCCGGCAGGTCGCATGGGGCCCGAAGATCCCCGATGCGATCTTTCTCAACGAGGTCCTCCCCTATGCCAATGTCGACGAGGAGCGCGACGCCTGGCGGCGGGAACTCTATGATTTGTGCATGCCCTTAATCAAGGATTGCAAAACGCCGAGTGAAGCAACGCAGCTCCTGAATGTCCAGGTTTTCGAGAAGCTGAAGGTTCGCTACTCAACGCAGCGCAAGAAACCGCACCAGAGCCCCAAGGAAACGATCGCCCAGGGGCGGGCATCGTGCACTGGCTTGTCCATCTTGCTGGCCGACGCTTGCCGAAGCGTGGCCATTCCTGCACGGCTGGTGGGCACGCCGCGGTGGGTGGACCAGAGCGGCAATCATACCTGGGTCGAAATCTGGGACCAAGGCTGGCACTTCACCGGTGCCTGCGAGCAAGACAAGGAAGGCCTTGATCGCGGCTGGTTTACGGGCAAAGCTGGCCAGGCGAAGAAGGATGTCCCCGAACATGCCATCTACGCTGCCAGTTTCCAAAAGACCGCCGTCCCATTCCCCCTTGTATGGGCGCCAGGAAAGCAGGAGGTCTCCGCCGAAAACGTGACGGATCGCTATGCCCGTAAACAAGCCCCCACGGAGCCGGCGCCCAAACCATCGGCCCCCAGCGACGAGCAGGTCCGGCTCATCGAACAAGCGGCACGGGCGTTCTTCACCGCAACACCGGAGCAGCAGGCCAAGTGGGAGTTTGATGCGAAGTTGGATCAACTCCTGGTTGATCACGAGGCGTCCTTTCGCTCGGCGGTCTGGAAAGCCTTTCAGACCGCGCCGATCCACGCGGGTATGAGAAAGGATTTTGACGCCAACCAGGTGCGCTACAAGGATTACCTCAGTGCCTACACCGTGCGGGAAGTCGGCAAGCGGCCGGAGAAAGGTTGGCCGTTGTTCATCGCCATGCACGGCGGCGGCAACGTACCGACGAAGGTCAACGATGATCAATGGAAGCGGATGCAATCGTACTACAAGGACCAGCCCTCGGTCGAAGGCTACAAATACCTCGCTTTGCGGGCACCCAATGACACCTGGAATGGGTTCTATGATGAATATGTGCCGCCCTTGGTGATCCATCTCATTCGGCAGTTCTTGCTGTTTGGCGATGTCGATCCCGATAAGGTGTTCCTCATGGGCTATTCCCATGGGGGTTATGGAGCGTTCTACATCGGGCCCAAGATCCCGGATCGGTTTGCGGCCATTCACGCCAGTGCCGCGGCCCCGACCGACGGCACGATCTCGCCCTTATGCCTGCGCAACACACGGTTCACGTTCATGGTTGGCGAGAACGACACGGCCTATGGCCGCCGCGAACGCTGTGAAAAGTTTAACCAGGAAATTCAACGGCTCCAGCACGAAGAGGGCGGTGGCTATCCGGTGGCATTCGAGTTCAAGCAAGGCTTTGGCCACGGTGGCTTGCCGGATCGAGACAAGATCAAGGAAATGTATGGGTTTACGCGCAACGTGACGCCGCGCCATATCACCTGGGAATTGACCGATCCTGTCATCACGAATCACTTCTGGCTGGCGGTCGCCCAACCGGAGAAAGGCCAACGCATGGACGCCCGCCTTCAAGGCAACGAAGTAATCCTTGCGACGCGCCATGCCAAGGAGTTCGACCTCACTCTGGATGGCCGGATGATTGCTCTGGACAAACCACTGCGAATTGCCCTGAATGGCATTACGCAGACTGTTACCGTGAAGCCGAAGCTGCGGACGCTCTGCCAGTCAATGCTGCAACGCGGCGATCCGGAATTGGCCTGGACCTGCGAAATCCATTTGCAAGCCGCGTCGCCATGACCCGGCCTTACGGCATCAACGGCGCCAGCCAAATGGGAACGGAACAGGTTCTTGGTCCAGCAGGATGCTACCCGGTTGAAAAGCTAGTTCTTGAGGTCGACGAAAGCGATCACCGCATCATGCCGGCCAGACGTCGATGCTCCGCCGCCTTCGCCGGCTGGTTGCGCCGATCATAGTAATCCGCCAACGCCAGGTGCGACGGAGCATGGCCGGGATGGTTTTGGACGTTGGTCAAGAGCCAGCGCAGCCCTTCTTGTTCGTCGCCGAAGCGGAGAAAAATCTCGGCAATCTGGCAGCGCAGGGCCGGGTCCTCGGGAGTGGCCTGGCAGCGCTGGGTGAGGAGCGCCAACTCCGCGCGGGCTTTTTTCGCTTGCTGCATCCGTTCCTGGCAAGCTTCCGCCTCGGCTGTCCTGCCCTCCTTGTTCAGGTAGAGGTACAGCGTGTAATTGGCGTCACGT
>DATGIQ010000430.1:0-5106 GCA_035295665.1 Gemmataceae bacterium
TTCACAATCGCCCAGGGCCAACAGATACGCACTGAGCATGTCCTGGAAATTTTTCCGCGGGTCATACGGATTGAAGATCGTTGAATAAACCACGCCGGACAGTTCCAACTTCGGAGTGACCGGGTACGGTACCTCGACTACCTCGGCCCGAGCCGTGCGGAGGGCACGGACCGTGCGAACGCCGAACGTCACCCCTTTCTGGATTCCACTGGGCAAGCGCGGCTTCACAGAGTTTCGGTAAATCTGCCTGGCCCTTTCCTTCCAGTTTGTACTGCTCGTGGAGGGAGCCAGCCAGGGATTGGGTTGGTGGTCCGGCGTTTTCTCTGGCAGCGGGAAGACATAACACGGACAGTCCAGGACAACACGCTGGCCTCGTTCCCATGGCGGCACCTGGAAATACTCCGGCGGGATCGGCACCGGAACCAGATGCACCGGCGGCTTGACCCCGGCATGCAAAAACGCATTTCGGGTGATGTGGCAATGGGTGATGATCACGGATAATTGGTCGGCGATGCGACGCCAATTGTTGCGCGGATTGTTTTGAAAATCGGTATTGGGGATATCGGGGAATTCCCATGCCGGGACGGCGATGTTCGGGGCTCCGTGCGTCAGATACGTCATCTGCAACGGCAGAAAGCTGAGATGGATCGGATCCAAGTTTTGCTGGCGGGCACGCCAGAGGGCATAATCGAGCCGGCTTTCCGGCCGGGTGATTTCGAAGATGGGACCCCACCGCCGCAACAGCGATTCAAAGGCGCGGAACACGAAGCGATAGGAATACGCTTCCCGGCCCAGTTTGGCGGCCATCTCGTTCTCGGTAAAGACCGAACTGACCACCAGCGCCCGCTGCGTCGTGGGTTCCATCAAACTTCCCTCTCTGCCTGTTCCGAGTGCTGCCGAAGGGGTCCCGCGCGGAGGAACGCAGTCGGGGCAACAGCCCGCTGCGCGGAACTCCTCGCTCGATCAAGCTGCACGCTTGCTGTTCTCGATCGGCCATTGCCCGTTGTTGACGGCTTTCGACAGGGTAGCGACGTCGGCGTCCACCATCAAAGCGACCAGCTGCTCGAAGCTGACTTCCGGTTGCCAGCCGAGCTGGCGCTGTGCCTTGGTAGGGCGAGCCAGCAGCACATCGACTTCCGCCGGGCGGTAGAACTGCGGATCGATGACCACGTAGCGACGCCAATCCAGATGCACGCGCTCGAAGGCGATCCGGACAAATTCCTCGACACTGTGGGTCTCCCCGGTTCCCACCACATAATCATCCGGCTGCTCTTGTTGGAGCATGAGCCACATCGCCCGCACATAATCGCCGGCGAAGCCCCAGTCGCGCTTGGCTTGGAGATTGCCCAGGCGGAGCTCGGAGGCGAGCCCGAGTTTGATGCGGGCCACGCCATGTGTGATTTTCCGTGTGACGAATTCCAGACCGCGGCGCGGCGATTCGTGATTGAACAGAATCCCCGAGCAGCTGAATAGCCCATAACTTTCACGATAATTGACCGTGATGTGGTGGCCATACACCTTGGCTACCCCATAGGGGCTGCGCGGATAAAATGGCGTCAGCTCGGTTTGGGGCGATTCGCGCACTTTGCCGTACATCTCGCTGCTGCTGGCCTGGTAAAAGCGGGCCTTGGGACAGACCTGGCGGAGGGCGTCGAGGACGCGCGTAACCCCGACGGCCGTGAACTCGGCCGTCAACACCGGCTTCTGCCAGCTGGTGGGCACGAACGACATTGCCCCCAGGTTGTACACCTCGTCGGGTTGCACGTCTTCGAGGATGGTAGTGATCGACGTTTGATCCAGCAGGTCGCCCTGGTAAAGCTGGATGCGTTGCCGCAGGTGATCGATACGTTGAAAGTTTTCGGTGCTGGCTCGGCGGACCATGCCGCAAACGCGGTAGTCCTTGTCGAGCAGCCATTCTGCCAGGTAGCTGCCATCTTGCCCCGTGATGCCGGTTATGAGAGCGGTTTTACTTGCCATCATTGTCCTCGCGATGCCGCGAACGGAGTACCCCACGACCCTTGCGTGCCGCGGTTCCGCTGGGCCAACCGTACCGTGTGAGGGGCAGAACTGGATGCAAATTCAAGAGAAAGCACGACATCAGCCTCTCGGCGAATCCCATGTGCCGTGCCGAAGAAGCAGGGTATAGCAAATCTTGGAGAGAAGGGTCAAGGTAGCTTGTCGCGCGGTACGGATCCTAAAATTCCATCGTCCGCAACGCCCGAATTCCCAAGCGCAAGGGAATCGCAACAGCCAGTACGCCCACCGCCACGCCCGCTCCCACCCCCAGGAGGAGCCGGGCCACCGGCAAATGGGCGGGTGCATCCCGTTCCAGGCTGACCGCTGCAAGCAAATGGTAAGGGGCGGCCATCAATCCGATCACCACCAGCAAAAACAAGAGGCCAAGGACCAGGTTCAATGTCCCGCCAAAACCAACGGCGATCTTGGATGGGTCGCTCTCCCGGAAGTTCGGGATACATGCCCCCAGCCCGACGCTCAGCCCACTGAGCCCGGCAGCCAGCACGCCGACGGTGAGAATATGCAAAACGAGCACGGCCCAGTCCATGCCCAGCAGCAAGTCGCTCAAAATTACCAGGAGTTCGGCAATTACCAGGGCACCCGTGGCGGAGAAGGCAAATTCCCCCCACAACAGGCGTTCGCGCTGAAGAGGCAAGAGGCCCAAGATCCAGAACTTGCGCCCTTCCAGGCTCAACATCGGATAAATAAACCGGCCGGTATAGGCACACAACAGAAAAGCCGTGGCCGTCAAGTTCAACAAACTCACGCCGTTTTGGTAGACCTGGCCGATATCCCGCTGATAGAACCGGCGCGTGTTGACCGAGTAGAACAGGAGCAACCCTGCGAAGATCAAGACCTGAGCCCATTGGGCGGGATCGCGCCGGAAGGTGCGAAAGTCCTTGATGATGAGCAGCCGCGTTTGCGGGTGGAAAAAGACGGTCAACGTGTTGAGCACCTGATCGAGCCAGTGGCCGCCGTACCGCCGCCGCAGCGTCCCTCCCGTCCACAGTCGATCATAGCTGCGACGATAGAGCCGCTGGGCTGTCCAGGCGGCCAGTACATACAGAAACAGCCCGTTGCTCCAGATCAAGGCAAGCGGGTAGAAGGCCCCCGCCAGATCACCCCGCGCCGCCGCTTCCAGTCCGCGGGCCATCCAGTGCGTGGGCACCAGGGGACCCTGAGCAAATGCCAGTTGGCCGAGCAAACGCTGTAGCGCATCGGCATTGACCATCGCGGTCCGTGCCGACAAGCTCACACGATACCCCCACCAGACGCAGACGGCCAAAAGGATCAAGGCTACGGCCACGAGCACCTGCTTCCGCTGCCGTGGGGCATAATGGACGAGGAGCACACACAAGAGCGCGCCGACGGAACCAGGCAGAAGCACGAACCCAAGGAAAAATAGCGGGAGCAAGACGTAAAACCCCCACGGCACGGCAAAGACCCAGCCGTAGGCTAGCAGGATCGGCGTGCCCAGCAGGATGAAGGCCCAGCTGCTGAAGGCGAGCGCACCCTGATATTTGTAAGCGAAGACCTGATCGGCGGAGGCAGGCGTGCTCAGGAGAAAGGACGTTTCCGCGGCCGAATACAGGCTGCTGTACAAGATAATGCCGCTCGAAAAAATGAGCATGATGGCCAGGGCGAGGAAGAGCATGTCAAACAGCGTGCCGATGATACCACCGGCGAAGGGGATTTCGTGCTCTTCCAGACGGCGGAAGCCCCAGACACTCACCGCATAAATGCCCAACCAGATGATGGCGCTGCACAGTACAATCGTAAACAGCCGAACGCGGGAGCCGTGGAACAGCGTGGTCAAGCTGTTGCGCAGCAGGTGCCAACGCAGCCATTGAAACAAGATCAGTTGGCCGGCCGCGACGCCCGTGTTGGGCGAACGCTGGGAAGCAGAATTGGCATCCGAAGGCGGCAAGGCAATCAGGCTCCTTTGGCAATTTCGCGTTCGCGCATCGCTTCCTCGGTCAAGACCAGGAAGACATCTTCGAGGGAGCCGTCCAGGGCGGCTCGGGCCCGTAGACTGTCGAGGGTACCGTAACAGATCAGCCGGCCGTGCTCCACGATGCCGATCCGATCGGCCAGTTTCTCCGCCACGTCCAGCGAATGGGTGGACAGAAACACGGTCGTGCCACGATTGGCCTCTTGGCGCAGCAGGTCCTTGAGGAGCCGAATGCTGCGTGGATCCAGACCGACGGTCGGCTCATCGACAATCAGGACCCGCGGTTCGTGCAAGAGGGCAGCGGCGAAGACAGTACGTTGGCGCATGCCGTGGGAATAGCGCTCCGTCAAATCATCCACGAAATCGCATAGATCGAACAACTCGATCATCGCTTCGATCCGCTTCAGACCATGGGGTCGCGACAGCCCGTACATGTCGGCGATAAATTGCAAGAACTCACGGCCGGTGAGTTTTTCGTAGAGATACGGCTGATCGGGGACGTAGCTGATAAGCTGGCGTGCGCGGTCGCCCTCCTTCTCCATATCGAAGCCGCCGACGCGGACCGTGCCGGACGTGGGGAACAGCAGTCCGCACATGAGCTTGATCGTCGTGGTCTTGCCGGCACCGTTGGGTCCCAAGAAAGCGAACAGCTCCCCGGCGTCCACGTGCAGCGTCAGCCGATCGACTGCGACCTTGGTACCGTATCGCTTTGTGGCTTCGTTGAGTTCAATCATTCCTACCGCCGTAAGGTTGCGACACCAGCCTGACGCACCCGCGGAGACCTTCGCGGGCGCGTCAGGCTGGTGGTACCGAAAAACGCACGATTCTCTTCAGGGCACGCCAGCCGCCTGATCACGCTCCATCACCACTTGATCGCCCCAAAACGAAAATTCCTGACGAAGCACCAAGCCGTTGTCCGCGCGAACCCATGTCCGGGCGGTAAGATCGTCGCCCTCATACGCAATCACCAGGCAGGGCACCGTGCCTCCCTTCCAAGGGAGCAGCTTGGTTTCCGGAAGAACCTCGGCTTGCAAGATGCGCATACCGGCGTGCCCCTGGAGCAGAAGCTCAGCCCCCGGATCCTTCTTGATCAAGGCGAGCAGCGAATCGTTGAGGGGATTTACGAGCGGCATCTGCCA
>DATGIQ010000431.1:0-19821 GCA_035295665.1 Gemmataceae bacterium
TGCTTGTCCAGGCGGACATTCTGATATCCCACCAGGGCGCGTGCCTGCGCCAACTTCTCCGGGTCGGGCATCTGTTGAGTCTTGCGGGACCGGCGCCAGAGCCGGACGATGGGGCCCACCGTCACATCAAAAGCGCCTTCCGAAAGCCGGGACACTTCCTGTGCGCGTGCCAGGACAAAGAACAGCGATTCGCTGACCGGCACCGGAGCGCCGCCCGCCTTCTGACAAAGCTGCATCAACTCGCTGGTCGGGCGATAGTCGCTCATCATGGCATCGAGGTTGGCAATCCGCTGGAAAGCTGCCTTCGCCGCCCGCTGAGCAGCGGGTTCATCCGGAGCGTACACGATGATCTTGAACAGGGTCCCCATGTGCGGCTCGGTGAAGCCAAAGCGAGTCAGCGAGGGCTCGGCATGCAGCACACTCAGAAAGAATCCGCACACGATCAAGAAAAGTGTATTCATTGGTGTGCGCGTCCGGTACAATTGCTGGATTGAATGCTTGGGGCCGCCTCGGCCCGTCAACCTGGAGCTTATCACAGATGTGTCGGTTCGTGCAGTACTCGCTCGGATGGTGTCTGTTTTTGCTGTTGGTGCTCGCGATGCTCTGGCATGATCCGGCCAGCCCGGCACGGGGATCGGCGCCGGACCAAGCTCCGGCTTCCGCGCCGGCGGCACACAAGGCGTACACCGAAAAGATCGCCGGCTCCGATGTGAAGTTCGACATGGTGCCGATTCCGGGCGGCACGTTCGTCATGGGGAGTCCCGCCAATGAAGCCGGCCGGCAGGCCGACGAAGGTCCCGAGCATCCCGTCACCATTCGTCCGTTCTGGATGGGCAAGACCGAAGTGACCTGGGACGAATACGACCAATACTGGAAGCAGGAAGAAGGGGCCAAGCGCGAAAACCAGAAGCCGGAGGACAAAGCGGCCGATGCCGTGTCGCGTCCCACGCCGCCGTATGCCGATGAGACGTTTGGCCACGGCCGCGAGGGGCATCCGGTGTTGTGCATCACTCATCATGCCGCGATGGAATATTGCCGCTGGCTGTCGGCCAAGACCGGCAAGATATACCGGTTGCCGACCGAAGCCGAGTGGGAATATGCCGCCCGTGCCGGCACCACGACTCCCTACTTCTTCGGCAGCGACCCAAAACAACTGGGCGACTACGCCTGGTTCGCCGGCAATGCCGAAGATGTGACCCACGAGGTTGGCAAAAAGAAGCCGAATCCCTGGGGCCTCTACGATATCTACGGCAACGTGGCGGAGTGGTGCCTGGATACGTACAAGAAGGATTACTACCAGAGCTTTCCGAACGACAAGCCGACGTTGTCGCCAGTCTTGATCCCCAACGCCGACCGCTTTCCCCACGTCGCTCGGGGCGGTTCCTGGGCAGACGAACCGGCTCGGCTCCGCAGCGCCGCACGGCGGGGATCGGACAAGAGCTGGATCAAGCGCGATCCCCAACGGCCCCAGAGCATCTGGTGGCTGACGGATGCGGAATTTGTCGGCTTCCGCATTGTGCGGCCCGTCGAAGAACAGGAGAACCTGAAAGGCTTACGCTCACTGACCACGCGCGAAAGCAACTGACGTCATCTATCCACGGCGATGGCCCGTGGACAAACTTACCGACTCGCCCGTTAACGAAAGGGAGACACTCTATGACCCGTGAACATGCTGAGGGCAGCCAAACCACACGGCGTGAATTCCTGAAGACGACTGCGGTGGCCGGGACGGCATTGGCAGCGAACATGAGCCTGTTGACCAATGTCCATGCGGCCGGCAGCGACACGATCAAGGTCGGCTTGGTCGGCTGCGGCGGCCGCGGGTCCGGCGCTGTCGACAACGTGCTGCATTCGGCACCCAATGTCGAGATCGTGGCCATCGGCGACGCCTTCAAGTTCCGCACCGATGATCTGCGCCGCCAGCTGCAGAAGTTGGTGAATAAAGAAGAAGTGAAAAAGCTGGGAAATAGAGTGAATCTGCCCGAAGAGCGCTGCTTCGCCGGCATTGATGCGTATGAGAAAGTCATCCACAGCGATGCCAACTACATCATTCTGGCCACGACGCCGGGCTTCCGTCCCACGCACCTGCAAGCGGCGGTGGCGGCCGGCAAGCATATTTTTACCGAAAAGCCGGTGGGCGTGGATGGCCCCGGCATTCGCAAAGTCCTGGCCGCCTACGAGGAGGCCCAGAAAAGGAAGAATCTTTGCATCGTCGCCGGCACGCAGCGCCGCCATGAGGCCGGCTACCTGGAAACGATGAAGCGAATTCACGGTGGGGAGATCGGCGATATCACGGCCATGCGCTGCTACTGGAACGGTCAAGGCATCTGGTTCCGCGACCGGTCCGAGCTCTCCAAACATGGCATTCCAGATTCGGATTTGGCCTACCAGATTCATAACTGGTACCACTTCCTGTGGACCTGCGGCGATCACATTGTGGAGCAGCACGTGCACAACCTCGACGTGTGCAACTGGGCGCTTGGCAAGCACCCGGTGAAGGCTGTCGGCATGGGCAGCCGAATTGCCCGGCCGGTGGGGAATCCGAGAGAGGTCGGCAACATCTTCGATAACTTTGCCATCGATTTCGAATATGACAATGGCGTGCACATGCTAAGCATGTGCCGGCAAATCAGGGGCTGCGAAAGCAACGTATCCGAAGCCTTGGTTGGAACCAAGGGCACGAGCCGGCCCGACCAGTATTCCGTCAATGGCCAGCGCGTCGCGATCAAAGGCCGGGGCAGGACCGTCGACCCCTATGTGCAAGAGCACACCGACCTGATCGAGTGCATCCGCTCCGGAAAGCCGATCAACGAGCTGAAAACGGTTGCGGAGAGCACACTGACGGCGATCCTGGGCCGGGAGGCGGCGTATACCGGCAAGCTGGTCACCTGGGATCAGGTTCTCCATTCGAAGGAAGATACGATGCCGGAACGGCTTTCCTGGGAGATGAGCCTGCCCGTCGCGCCGGTCCCCGTGCCGGGAAAGACCCGATTATCGTAGCAAGCATGCGTCGGGGAGGAGGGCCAAGCCCTCCTCCCTGATCATCCTGGCTCAGCGGATCATTACATCTCGAGCTCGCCACCGCTCGGAGGAAAGGCGCATGCCATCGCATTTCCTTGCAGGGATCGGTACCTGGAGCATCCGGAGTTTTTTGTGGATCTCCATGATCCCATGATCATCTTGCTCAAAGCGGTCATCCAGCCACGCTTGCCGGAGCCCTACTGTGCGACTTCAAATTCGCGTGCCTGGATCGAAGTCTCCAACCGTTTCATCGAACCGGAAAGCACTCTCCTGTCCTCCCACTCACAACCGAACAGGCCGCCTGAGCAACGCAATTATTGCGCGACAAGGGTTTGCTCGCCCCGCCGTGAGCAAGTTTTCCATTACTTGCCTGTCGAATTCTCATACCGCATGAGGATCTCCGCGCGCGGTACGCCGGCTAACGATTCAAAACCGTCCGCCAAGATCATGTCCGCCAGCTTGCAGGCATCGCGGAAATAGCGATCGCTCGGCCGCTCGCCGGTTAACTTGCGGCGAAGATCGCGACAGAGCATATCCGCGGACGAGATCGAAATCTCGTTCTTTTGCCGATGTCCCCAAAGGGCAGTCACCAGGATGACGACGGTATCCTGAATGCGTTGAGATAGCTCGGCCATCCGGCATTGGCGGTCGGCCAGTTTGAGTTGATGTTTGCGCATGACCGCGCTCAGCTCGCTCGGAAAACGCTGGAACGTTTGCAGTGCGAAATCGACATGCCCTGCCAGCCGGCTGTCCATGCCGGGAACCTGCTGGCGGTCGCGGCGGGCCAGCTTCTGGCCGAGCCACCATTTGCCATAGGGAATCAGCTCCCGGCGAAGGGCAAAACCGTGCAGCGGGTTGGCCGGGTTGAAGGATTTCATGCCGCGCTGTTGCAAGGCTTTGCCGATCGGTTCCACAAAGCGTTTGCCATGCTCCTTGAACACCGACTTGAAAAATGCTAAGCCCAGCATTTCGCCTTCGCCTTCGTAAATGCACGGTGCCAGAAAATCATAGACGTTATCGCCAAACAGATGGCCCTTGAGGAACGATCGGCCGCCGTGCGTTTTCATGAAGAGTTCGATGGCCGCTTCCTTTTGTGCTTCGCTGCCGAAAATCTTGGCCACGATGCACTCCAGCTCTCCACGATATCCCTGATCGATGAGCCAGGAACTCCAGGCGACCAGAGCGTCCGCCCCGGCAATGAGACCGGCCAGGCGGGCGATGCGGCGCTTGACCAGCTCACGGGTGTTGATTGGCTGGCCGTAGGTGCGGCGAAATTCCGCCCATGGCAAAAGATTGGCAAGGAAGACGCGCATGACTCCCGCTGCCCCCGCGCACAAGGCGATCCGGCCCAGGTTGAGGCCGTGGTAGGCGATCGTCAGCCCATCGCCCTGTTGAGGCTGGAGCAGATTTTCGCGGGGGACACGGAACTTGTGAAAACGCAGCCCGTTATTGTAGCCGTGCCGCAAAGCATACAGTCCGTAGGGTACGATCTGGAAATGGTCGTCCTCCACCGGGGGCAGTTCGGCGATGACGACGGCAGGCTTACCGTTGAGCATCACGACCAGGCCGACCGTCCGGCCCGGAATCGCGTTGGTGATAAAGAGCTTCTCGCCGGTGATTTCATAATGATCTCCGGCGGCAACCGCGGTCGTCCGCAGCGCGGTCAGGTCCGAGCCCGCACACGGTTCGGTGAGGGCGAATCCGGACAGAGCCTGGCCACTGGCCAGACGCGGCAGCAGCCGCTCTTTCTGCTCCGCGTTGCCAAACGTGCGCACCGGATCGACGGCTCCGATGCAACCATGCACGGAGGCAAGCCCGGCCAACATGGCGTCCTGCGTGGCCATGCGCGTCAGGAACGGCGCGAACCGAGCGAAGGGCGCTCCCTGGCCGCCGTAGCGCAAGTCGATGAGCATCCCCCAGTAGCCGGCTTCCGCCAGTTCTTGCAACGATTCGGCAGAAATCTTGCCCTGGTCGTTATAAAGGCGGCCCGATTCGCGCCGGCGCTGAACGATTTCCAGCGATTTCTGCATGGCGATATCGCAGGGAGCCGACGCCGGCAGTGGGGGGGGCGCGAACAATGCGAGCGGCACCTGGCCATCCCAGACCGCTTTGTGCACCGGACTGTTGGCCGTTTGGTACTGCGGCGCGAACAAGGCTTCGACCTGCTCGTCCGCTCGATCCACCGCTCCGGTCCGGCGGGCTTCCTCGTCGGTCTTACCGCTAAGCCGGAGGGCGGCTTCGGCAAAGCTCGGCTGTCCGCGTTCGGTGTCCGTCGATGTGCTCATGCGCGACTCCCTGAATGATGAGACCAGAACTCGGTATGGCTGGGGAATCCGTTAACCAGCCGATCCGATTGCATTATATCATGCTGAGCCAGCGGAATTCGGGGCTGCGGTTGGATGCCTCGACAATGTTATAATTGGAACAGAGGGATTGATCGCCGGTGCCGTGGCCCGGTGCCCCGAGGAGTGCGACATGCGCCGCACGGTTTTTCGTCTTCTCGGCGTCCTTGAGCTGGTTGTTGGAGGCGTGCTCATCAGCCTGGGCTGCCAGCTTCCAAGTACGGCCGATGTGGAACACAGCTTCCAGAGTGCCCAACGCGTAACAGACCGCGCCTGCATCCAGGCGAAGCTCCTCCACCAGCAGGTGCAAAGCCTGCGGCGGATGGAATTGCAGCAACTGTCCGCCCGGCTCCAAAAGCAGACCCGGGCAGTGACCACGATGATCCGCGGGCAATCGGTCGATTTCGATACGATCCGGACCATGAGTGATGCGCTGGCAGAAGTAGCGGTCGGCCTGAGCAACGTTGCCGACACCCTTGACCCAGCCGCCGTCGGCAAGCTCAGCGCTGGACTGGGAGATGCAGCCAACTTCATCGATCAAAGAATGGTTCCCTCTGCCAAACAAGCTGCCGATCAGATCGAGGAATCCACCGCTTCATTGCGGGAAGACGCCCAACGACTCTCGGGCCTGTTGAAAGATGCCCCTCCGGACATGAAGTCGGTGCGAGACGTTTACGATAGCCTCGCTCGTTTCCGTGGCGGCCTGGACAAAATGAACACACTGCTCAAAGCGCAACGCCTGGATACGATGCGGGAAGGATTTAACGGCCTGGAGACGGCCCTGAGCACCGGTGCCGCACAAGTGGAACGGCTGGCCGGCTACACCTATCCGACGCTTTCCTTCCAGGGCGGCCGGCCGGTTCTTCAGCAACGGCCCTTTTGGCCGGAAGGGGATGAGATTGCCACCGGCATGCGCAAGGCTGCCGCCGGAGCGACGGCCGCTGGCAAGGAAATGGATAGCATGGCGGCCGACCTTCCAGAGATCCGGGCGGCCTTGGGTGAAAGCAGTTCCCTGGTGGACCGGGTGCGCGAAGGACTTGGCCTGGCTCTGAAAAATCAGAGCAAGGTCGAACCGCTGCTCAAGGAAATCCCAACTCACGCCGCCCGGCTGGCCGACGCCCTGCCCAAGCTGGGCAGCGACCTGGCCCACATTCTCCGCGATACGCAGCGGATGAAAGAGGCGGCCACGGCCCTGCGCCAGGTCCAACAAGGCCTCGATCGCACCCTCGCCCGCTGGCCGGAATTACGCAAGACGTTTGCCCGCTTCGCCAGCATCCTCGCCGCCGCACATGATCAACTCGATCATGCCGTCGAGCACCGAGACGAGTATGAGGCAGCCATGCAGCAAACTGTCCAGCTCGCGGACTCATTCGTGGCCATCCTTCCCCTGGTAACCGATCAGCTGGATGGCCGATTGGACGATGAGGAGCATACCCTCGTCGATCTTGGACAGAGCCTGGAAGAAGTAGGCGGCGCGCTGCCGATTTACGCACAGACGGCTGCTCGCCTCGTCCAAACCGGCCGCATCTTGGCCTGGTTGGTCGCCGGCATCGTCGGCTTACATGGTTGCTACTTGATGTTGAGTGTGCGCATGGGACGGCGGTATTCGGTGTGAGGAGCGGGCCGGCGGCAGGTTCAGACGCGTCACAGACGATTTCCTCTCCTGTCCCGGGGGGCATGCGTTTCTCTTGAAGAATTCCCAGCACCCATGCAGCCTCGCATGGAGGCAGCGTCTGGGTCAATCAGAGCCGGTCTTCTCACCGATTTCATGCGTGCCTGTACGAAAGAACGGTTCGTGCATGTCGAGAACCGTTTTCTGAGTGAGCAATTCCTGTCCCCATTTTTCAAAACCATTCCTAAATCCCGCGATCTACTGGGCGAATAACCAGGTAGGTGGGGGTAGTCAACCCCCTGGGAACTCTGTTGCCGCCTGCGGATCTTTTTGGAAAGGGGTTAAGCATCATGTTGAAGAAGATCGGTTTTGCCGCTTTGGCCGTTGTGGCGGGCCTGTTCATTTTGAACTCGACCCACATGGGCAGCTATGCCAAGACCGCTTGGCACAAAGTTCAGAAAACGGCCAAAGGTCAAGTGCCGCTTGAATTTCAGCTCGAAAGCGCCCGCACGGAAATCGGTCAGCTGATTCCGGATATGCGCAATCACATCCAGAGCATCGCTCAAGAGACTCAAGTGGTCCGACGGCTCAGGGAAGATATTGCCACGACGAAAACCAACCTCGCCAAGCAGAAGGACGTGATTTTCGCGCTGAAGGAAGACCTGAAGAAGGGAAATGTGTCGTTTGTCTACAACGACAAGCGCTACAGCGCCGACCGGATCAGCGCCAAGCTGGCCCGCGATCTGGCCACTTGCCAACGCTGTGAACGGGAGCTCGAAAGCAAGGAAAAGATGCTCGAAGCCAAGGAGACCGCTCTCGATGCCGCCAAAGAACAGCTGGCGAGCATGAGGAGCGAGAAGGAAAAGCTCGAGGTGCTGGTTGACACGATGGAAGCCGAATTGAAAACACTTCGCCTGGCCCAGACCCGGAGTCAGTTCCACCTGGACGACAGCCGGCTGTCGCAAATCAAGAGCCGGCTCGAAGATATCCGCGATCAAATGCGCGCCCAGCAGACCGCGAGCGAGCTGGCCGCGGAGTTCTTCCCCGATAATCCCCCGGCTGACACGGCGAAGGTTGTCCCCTCCAAGGACAACGTGATCAAGGCGGTTGAAGCGTACCTGGGCGACAGCAAGCCCGACGCCAACCTCGCCGCGCAGAACCACTAAGACCACGGACCTGGCCGCCGTGATCGGCGTCTTCGAGACCGAAGAAGGGAAACCAACGCTCCGGAATCGGTGGCATCGAAGACTCCAGGCAGGCAACGGAATCGTGGATGGAATCTGCTCGGAGAGAAACTTAACCCGGAGGTGAGCGGTATCCTCTGCAAAGGGGATTCAAGAGGCCACTCGGGGTGGCCAACGGGAGCTGCAAGCCGATCACCTTCGGGTTCTTTTGCTTATAATAGCAAAGGAGCGGTAGGCCGTCCGGATACGAGCGGAGGAAGAAGCAGCCTTCCGCATCTCGCAACCTGACGATTCTACGTCTCCTCATTCCTCGCGACACGGGAACCGATGCTCGGCTTTGCATGGCTGGCACTGCGACAGGCACAGGAAGCGCTCAAGAATGGGCGGCTGGAGGAGGCACAGCGCCTCTTGTGTCAACCAGCCGCCCACGGGCACAAGCGTTCCTGGGAGTTGCTCCAGCAAGTCGCCAACGGGTACGTGGAACGCGGCGAACGGCATCTGGAGCACGAGAACTTGGCGGCGGCATGGAATGATTTGGTGGCGGCTGAGCAAATGGGTGTCGCGGACAGTGCGGCCTACCGGCTGCGGCAAGACCTGACCCGGCTGGGCCTTGCCGAAGTGCGGACGCTCCTGGAAGCAAGCGAGCCAGCTCGGGCTCTCGAAATGGTAAATCAGCTCCGCCATCGATCCGTGCAACAGGCTGAGCTTCCGCTGTTGGAAGAGGCAGCCAAGAGCTGGGCGCTGGCAAAAGAACAGGCGGGTCGAGGCGAATTTGCCCAGGCTTTGCAATCTGCCGGGCGAGTGCGCAAGCTCTTACCCGGACAGGACCGAGCCCTGGAGCAGTTCGTAGTGACCTTGGAGCATCAACACGAGGCGTTTTCGAACCTCCTGGTTCAGCTGCACGAGGCGGCCGAGCAACGCCAGTGGCGGGAAGTCGTCCGTTTATCGGAGCAGGTATTGGCCATCGCTCCGCAACACCTGGAGGCGCGAAAGGCACGAGCCCAGGCCTGGAGGGTCCTCGAGCCGGAGACCATCGCCTCGGTCCCGCGCGTGGCGGAAGCGGCCGCGGACCCGGCGGCTCATCCGGCACCGCAGCAGCGCTTCTTGTTGTGGATCGACGGCGTGGGCGGTTATCTCGTCTGTTTGGCGAACCGCGTGACGCTGGGCCAGGCGACACCGGATGTCTATGTGGATATTCCTTTGTTCGCGGATGTTTCGCGAATCCATGCGTCGTTGACAAGGGATGTGGAGGGTTACCTGCTGGAGGCAGCGCGGCTTCTGCAAGTGAACGGTCAAACGACGGATCGGGCGCTGCTACAATCGGGGGACCGGATCACGCTGGGCGCGACCTGCCAGCTCCAGTTTCGGCAGCCCGTGCCGGTCAGCGCTTCGGCTCGGCTCGACCTGGCCAGCGGACACCGTTTGCCGCTGGCCGTGGATGGCGTGTTGCTGATGGCGGATACGTTGGTAATGGGTCCGGATTCCCAGGTCCATGTGCCCATGCCTGATTTGGCTCAGCCGATCATCCTGTACCGGCACAAGGATGAGCTGGGTGTTCGCTATGCAGGGAACCTGATCATCGACGGCCGGCGCTGCCCGGAACGCGGCCTGCTGCGGCCGAACTCGACGGTTACGGGCGATGATTTTGCCTTCACCATAGAACCTGTCGGAACGGAGTTGGGGCGGAGGTAGGAGATTTTGGGTTGTGGATTTTTGATCGCCAATCCAAAATCGAACATACTGCTGACGGGTGCTGCGATGAAATTCATTTACAATTCGGGACAGCGGCCTCTCGACGGGTATACGCTGAAGCGCGGCATAGGCCGGGGCGGCTTCGGGGAAGTCTACTATGCAGTGAGTGACGGCGGCAAGGAAGTGGCTCTCAAGCTGGTGCGCGGCGGAAATTTGGAAATCGAGCTGCGCGGCATGGCCCAGTGTCTGAATTTCAAACATCCCCACTTGGTGAGCCTGTACGATTTGCGCAGCGATCCCCAGGGAGACCACTGGGTCGTCATGGAGTACATCGCCGGGGAACCACTCAGTGCGGTCCTCAACCGGCATCCCGATGGTCTGCCCCGCGAGTTGGCCCAGCAGTGGTTTCTGGCGCTGGCCAAAGCCGTGGGCTATCTTCACGATCACGGCATCGTCCACCGCGATCTCAAGCCGGCGAATATCTTCATCGAGAACGGCTTGGTGAAGGTGGGTGATTACGGACTAAGCAAATTCATCAGCAGCAGCCAGCGCACTGCCCAGACCCAAAGCGTCGGCACCGTGCATTACATGGCCCCCGAGATCTCCACGGGGAACTACAACAAGCAGATCGATATCTACGCTGCCGGCATTGTCCTGTACGAAATGTTGACCGGCCGGGTTCCGTTTGACGGGGAGAGTGCCGGCGAAATCCTCATGAAGCACCTGACGGCCCCGCCGGATCTCAGCAAGCTGCCCAATGACTACGTCACGATCGTTGGCCGGGCCCTGGCCAAGAATCCGGCCCATCGGTATGTGAGCCTGGCGGAGATGGCCAAGGAAGTGGAGGGAGTCGGCCGCGAGCCCCAGCCGGCCTTCAAAATGCAGCCGCCGCAGGTGCCGACGCCCCCCCTTCCCTTGAAGAAGCCGCCGTCCCGACCCGAGCCGATCCCGACGGCTCTTCCGGCACCGTCGCTGCGTGGCCAGGCTGCGGAGCTGTGTAGCTCCCTGATGTTGGCCGCCGTATTGGCCTTGGTGTCGACGACGCTCTGGACGGCCCTTGCCCAGCAGACCGTGCAGCGAACGGAGATCTACCAGGAATACTTTCTGACGGTAGCGACCTGTTGGGCGGTGTTGGTGCCGGGCAAGTTTTGGAGCGGTCGCCGCGGCGATTCGTGGGCCCGTCGAATTATCATGATGGGGATGGGCGTGGCGGTCGGCTTGGTGGCGGTGTGGTTGGACCCGGCGTCCCTGGTGGCCGTCGGGGATGATTCGCCGCAGGTGGCCAAGGCGGCGTGGCTCATGGGTCCGTTCGAAGGGGGCCTCAACGTGGCCGGCCACCTCGCCTATTTTGCCCTGGCGCTGTTCGTGCTCCGCTGGTGGAAGCTGGCCGATCGCCGGCGCTCGCATCGTTTCAGCTTCGCCCCGATTCTGGCAGCCGGCTTTTGGGGCGTGGTGTTGCTCCTGGTTTGGCCCGAGCCCTGGCGGGGAACGCTGGTGCTGACAACGGCGGCGGCGATTATCCAGCTGGTCAGCCCCTGGGAGCAGCCGCCCCCTCCGGTGACCCGACGGATGCGTTTGCGCTACGCTTGATTTGCCGATGGGAGGAGCCGCCATGCGACCGATACGGCTAACCAGTTTGGTGATTCTCGGGCTGCTGGCCAGCGGACCCTGGGTTCAGGCGAATGGGCGTGTATTCAAACGAATTGCCCGACCACCCGTTGCCTTTCCTGTTCCCATGCCGCGCTCTGCGGTTCCACCCAAGGAGCCGGAGATTCTTCTTTCCCGTACGGTTGATGGTTGGGGCGAGACGGTTGCCGATGCCGAGCAGATGGCTCTGGAAAACGCGCGTCGGGTCATCGTGGACTGCTTCGCGCTCCGCGAAGATCATCCGCTGGAATGGCGGCCGAATCTCAACTACATCCACCGTTACTTGATCAAGAAACGGGATGCGCTGGAAGATTCCGAGGAGCCCCTGCGCGGCTTGCAAGGAGTTCGCCTCTGGATCGAAATTGACCGCGGCAAATGGGATGCCATGTTGCAAAAGGACCGGGAGGTTCGTTCTGAGTCGCGCATGGTGCTGCTGGGCAAACTATTGGCCGGGGTCGTCGCCTTCCTCGGAGCTATCGCGGGTTATCTGCGGCTCGAAGAGATGACCAAGGGGTATTACACAGCCTGGCTAAGGCTTGCCGCCATTGGTTTTGTGTCGGTTGTGGGCGCGGGCATTTGGTGGGTTTCTTGAGCGCCCGATTGTGATCGAGAGCCTTCCTGGTAGGGGACGGGCCTCCCGTGAGGAGGGGACCGGTTCCCTTTTTGTTCGATTGAGGATTGAACGCCGCAATGACTCTCCCTTAGAATAGGAAAAGCCCCGACCCGGTTAGGCATTGTCATGGCATCCGAAGGCGATCGTTTGCTGATTCAACAAATTCGTCAAGGCGACCAGCGTGCCTGGGAGACCCTGATTGCGCGCTACGAGGGCCGATTGTTAGCATTTGTGGAACGGCGTTTGCGCGACCGAGCCACCAGCGAAGATGTGGTCCAGGAAACGTTTATCGGCTTCCTCAATAGCTTGCCGCACTTCGACGCCCAGCGCGAATTACAGACCTACCTGTTTACGATCGCCTCGCACAAAATCACCGATCACTTGCGTCGTTCCGGCCGGCATCCGTTGCATCCGGCGAGCGATCACCACGGCGACGTCTTGCAACAGCAACTCGACCTGCACCCCGCGGCGTCGAGTCTGGCCCGCAGTCAGGAACGCCGCCAGCTGGAAAGCGATGCGGTGGTGCGCTGTCTCGGTTCGATCATTCAACAGTGGAAGGAACGCGGCGATTTTATGCGGCTCAAGGTGTTGGAACTGTTGCTGGTGAAAGGTTGGGGCAATCGCGACGTCGCTGCCCATCTGAAAATCACCGAGCAGCAGGTTGCCAACTACCGGTTTGCCGCCGTGAAAAAACTGACCGAGAAGATTCGCGCGGCCGGCCTGCCGCCGGACATCTTTCCCCAGTTGCAAGATTGATTGCGGAACCGGTTGACGGGAAGGAGGTCCCGCTGGTTCAATAAGAGGGTGTATGGCGAACCGGCCACCAACCCACGGGCTCCGCTCCATGGCCAAGATCACCCGCGAACAATTGCACGGCTACCTGGAAGATTGTTTAAGCGAAGCCGAGACGGCCCAGGTAGAGCAGGCATTGCGTGAATCGGAGCCTCTCCAGCGCATGCTCCGCGGTCTTATGCAGGAACGTGACCGCGGCGAACACTCCGTCGGCGCGATCTGGTGCCGGGAGCGGCTCAGCTGCCCCAACCGCGAACAGCTGGGGAGTTATCTCCTCAAGGCCCTCGACCCGGCGCTCCAGGATTACATCACGTTTCACCTGAGCACCGTCGGTTGTGCCTTTTGCCAGGCCAACTTGGCCGACCTGCAAGCCTTGCAGAAAGAGCCGGCGCCGAAAGCCAAGGAGCGGCGGCGGCGGTTCTTCCAGTCGAGTGCCGGCTACCTCCGGGTATGTCACACGGGCAAGTAACCGCGGCCGCATGCTATTTCGATTTCTGGGCCATCATCTGTAAGACGAAATCAATCAACTTCAAGGCTTTGCGTATCCGCTCGATATGGTGTTGGCCCGAGTCGGGATTCGCAGGCACTTGGGCGATAGCTCCGAGTTGAATGGACTTGGCCAGAAGCTTGCCGTCGTGCTTCTCGATCTGCACGAGCACCTGGTCGCCTTCCTTGAGCTCATCAAAAGCGATGGCCTTCTGATCCTTGGCGATCTTGGTATCCTCCGGAACCGAAACGATGACCTCCACGTCCCCGCCCTCCTTGGCTGCCGGAGTGACGACGACAATTTCTCGCTCGGTGAAGCTGACACGCCGCAGGATGCCGGAGACACTATTCGCATTGCCGCTCGGTGACATCTCGGAAGGAGCCTGGCTCGGCGGGCCGCCTTGAAGCGTGATAAGCAGGGCCACACGCTGGTCGCCGTGAACATCATAAACCACGCGCACTCTTCGGCCGGGACTTAAATCGGCCAATACGGCCGGTTTGCGGTTTAATTGAATCTGTGTATCTTTCTCCAGCTGCAACGTAACAATCGCCCCCCGGACGCCAAGGCCCCGACCCTCGATGGTCAGTTGGTTCTTGGTGACATCGGCTTTGAGAATAATTCCGCGCATCTCGGCCGCGGTGGCCGGCAGGCTCAGGAGGAAGCTCGTGACGAAGCCAAGGAAGCAAATCTTGGTGTTCATGGGGAAAAGCCCTCCTATCTGGCTGAAGGATGTGATTTCCACAGCCATTCTATGCATTGGGCCCAAGTCAGGGATTCGGCAGCGTCGCCGGCCAGCTCATTTTCCGGTCACGATCTGTACCTGTGCCGCGGAGCCCGGCACATCGTCCAGCTCGCAGCGAAGCCCGTCCCGCCGTTGGGTCAGGTTGATCGTAAACGTGAGGCGATGAATGCCCGGAGCCAGGTCGAGTAGAACTTCCCCGGTCATTTCCACGGGGGTTCGATCCAGACGAAGCTCGAGCCCTTCCGCCGAGTTCAGCCTGAGCCGAACCTTGCCGGGCGAAGATGCCTGAAGGTGACAGCGTATGGTTGCAATTTCCCCAGAATGATTGCGCAGGGGCAGAAGGGCATCCCGCGGAAGCACTCCCGCCACCGTGGCGTAGGCCGGACTCCAGACGAGCGCGCCATCCGCATCGACTGCGGACCATCGATTGCCCTCCAAGGCTTGGCGTGCCGCTGGGGTAGGTTCCAGGACCTGCCAGCGGCGAATCAGACGCGATTTGCTGACGGCCAAGGGACCGACCTTGCCAAGCTCCGAAAGGAACCGAACGAGGTCGACGAGCTCGGCGCGGGTCAGCGCATCGGCCAAGCCCTCGGGCATGAGAGAACCGCCGGTCGTCTTTTCCTCGATCGCCTTGATCGGGACGGTGACTTCCCGGTCTTCGCCATCACGAAGAATCAGCTCCGACTCTGTCTCGCGGACCTTGATTCCTGTGAAGACACGCCCGTCCCGGGTGGCGACGATCAGGGAATGATAGTTCTCCTTGATGATCTTGTTGGGCAGCAAAATGGACTCAATGAGGTAATCGACCGGAGCGGCCGCCCCGATGCTGATCAAATCCGGTCCGACTTGCCCACCGGCGCCGGCAATGGAATGGCATTTCAGGCAGGCGAGATCCTTGCGGCGGAAAATGGTTTCGCCCCGAACGGCGTTGCCGCGCTGGGCTACTTCCGTAGCCAGCTCTTCTATTTCCTTGGCCGTGAGCGTACGCGGTCCGCCGGTCAAGCCGCCGGCATTGGTCATCGCTTCGACCAGTGCGGGCATCTCCTGGCCGGAGGCACGCACGACCCGTACCCCGATCTTGGCCACATCCGCAGCAATCCTTCGGTTCGTCAACGCTTTCGCCAATGCTGCGGCACCACCCTTGCGTTGCAGGAAGGCGGTGACGACTTCCGTCGGATCCGTGTCGCCGCGGATTTCGGTGAGAAACTCTGCCGCTCGAGGGGCCGCGGACTCCACGTTGGTGGTTGCCAGCGCGGCAATCGCCAGCTGGCGCAGCTCGGGGGGGTGCGGAGGACCGGCGAGTTGATTGAAGACCTCTCGGCTTGCCGGACCGCCGAGCTGCGTCAGCCCATCGAAGGCGGCGCGCCGGAGCAAATCGCTCGTTTGGTCCGCGCGGGCGTAGCCGAGAAGTTGCGGACGGAAGGATTCGAGCCGCCATACGCCGACCAGCCGCACGGCCGCTGCCCGTAGCGGCTCGTTCTCGGCGGTCAAGAACTTGGCAATGCGATTCAGCTCACCGGCAGGGCGAACGTTTCGTTGTCGCCCTGCTTGTTCAAGCGCAGCCAGGAGGGCGGTCTGTTGGCCGGCTTGCCCTTTTCCCATCCGAAGCACGTGTTCAAGAACCAGCCGAAGTTCCTCGCGTCCGCCGACGGCAGCAAGGAGTGCGAATACGCTTTCCAGGCTTTCCTTAGGAATTCTGCCTGATTGGATCAGCTCCGCCAACGGCTTGACGCCTTCGCCGGTGGCAACGGCTTGCAGGGCAAAGAGCAGGTGGCGGGTATTGCCGGCGAAGTCCAGCCGGCCTTTTTGCAGGGCCGGCATCCACTCGGGCTCCAGCTCGCGGGCCGTCAACCAGAGCGCGTATTCGAGATAGAGATCCATCGGACGATCGATCGCCCGCAGGGCCAGCGTCATTGCGTGCGCGTCGGGGATTTCGCCCAGTGCCCGGATAGCTTCGAGACGGACGCGCGGGTGCTCGTCCACCACACCGGCGGCGAACAGTTCGGTCGCGTTCGGCAACCGGGTATGCCAGGCTTTGAGCACGCGCATGGCCGCGGCCCGGGCGCGTGCATCATGAGCATGCAGCAACGTGTTCAGCAAGGTTGGTTCGGCAACATCCAGTGCTTGGTACGTCCAGAGCGCTTCGAGCAATTGGTGCTCATAGTCTCGGTCCACGCGATTGAGCGTTTGGACCCACGCAGCCAAGGCGGGAAGGACCTTGGCCCCGCGTTCCTTGAGAACGCGTTTCGCCTGCTGACGGGTCCAGTCCTCGGGAGCCGTCAGGGCCTGGAGCAGCTTTTCGGTCGTGGCACCGACCAATTCGGGTCGGGGCACCAGCGGCCGTCCTTTGGCGGTGACGCGCCAGATCCGGCCATGCGTCAGATCCCGGCGCGGATCGCGAAAATCGACTTCGCCATGCTGGATGATGGGGTTGTACCAGTCCGCGATGTAAATGGCCCCGTCGGGTCCCATCTTGATATCGACCGGGCGGAAAGCGGGATGATTGGTCTTGATCAATTCGGGCTTTTCTTGAGCCGCGAAGCCCGCGCCATCCTCGCGAAGCACAAAACGGCAGACACGGTGGCCACGAAAATCATTGGTCAGAATGTTGCCTTGCCACTCTTCGGGGAGATGCCGGCCGCTGAGGATTTCCGCCCCACAGTGCTTGGGGCTGCCGGGATTGAGCCCGTGAAGGATTCGGCTAGCTCCCGGCGTCCAGGCGTAAGAAGCCCCGGGCAGGACATAATTAATTCCCTCCCCGCCGGCCCCATCGGTGGCAAAGGATTGGCCCCAGCGGTCGAAGTGGTGGCCCCAGGGATTGATCAAGCCGTGCAGAAACACCTCCAGCTGCATCGTTTCCGGCCGGAACTGCCAGATGCCGCCCCCTCCCAGCCGCCGCACGCCGTGCGGTGTCTCGATATGGCTATGAATATATGTGGATTGGTTGAAATAGAGCATCCCGTCGGGACCCCAGCGCAGCGTATGGATGATGTGGTGCGTATCTTCCGTGCCGAAGCCGCTCAGGACGATCCGCCGACGGTCGGCCCGGCCGGTCCCCTTGGTATCCGCCAGGTGAAGCAGATCGGTGCTATTGGCTACGTAGGCTCCGCCATCGCCGGGCTCGACACCGGTTGGAATGAGCAATCCGTCGGCGAACACGGTGGTCTGGTCAGCTCGGCCGGTCTGGTGGCGATCTTCGAGGATGATGATCTTGTCGTTCGCCTTCTGGCCCGGCTTGATCTGGGGATACACCTCGCTGGTCGCAACCCATAAGCGGCCCGCGGGATCAAAATTCATCTGGATCGGTTTGGCCAAGAGTGGGTCGGCGGCGAAGAGATTTACTTCGAACCCATCGGCGACCTGGAAGGAACGCCGCTCGATCTCTGGATCGGGATCCGGAATCTGCGTCAGGTCACGCTGGCCGTACACGGATCCGGCACCGGCCAAAACGACAAGGAGGACGAGCGTCCAGATTATGGAGTGCGGCGGCTCGAGGCCGCTTTGGGTCTTTGGGAAATGCACCCATCTAAAGCGGCCTCGAGCGGCCGCACTCCAAATGGATCTGGAGAAACTGCTCGAAATTCGATTGCTCATCGTATCTTTTCGTCCGTGCGGACGAGCTCATACTTGTGGGTGACGGGGATGCGTAACCGAGCAATCTCTTCCTCGCGCTCGGCCACGAGTGGATCAAATTGTGGAATCTCGCGTGCATTTTGGCCCTGTTCATGCTTACGGAAGCCGAACAGGTAGGTTTCGTTCTGCGGCCGCCAACGGTAGAAGTAGAGCCGATTCTTCTCGACAATCGTTTGTCGAAGACGCTCTACCTGGTCCCATTCAGGCCCTCGCATCAAATGGACACCGGCGTTCCATTCCGCCTGCGTCGCCAGGGCAACGGGCTGGCCATCGATCTTGAGCTGGTACGTTCCCGGAGCAAGACCTCGAACGCGGAGCAGAGAGGGATCAGACCCCGCTGAAGCAGACCTTGGCGCATCGGCCGGCAGCGGCGGCAGCGGCAAGGCCTTGGCCGTGATTTTGAACTCGGCGCTGCGTGGTTTGCCTTCCAGATCGATTTCGTAGTGCCAGGGCAACGGCGTCAGACCCAGCCCGCGCTCCAAGGCGGCACCCGTCCGCCAATAGCCAAAGGCCGTTAAATGGATTCCGTTATCGGTCAGCGGGGCCGGCGGATTGCTTTTCGCGCCATCGCCCAGCAGCGCATCGAAATCGATAAAGTCAAGGCCGCGCTCTTGGGCTGCCGCACGCAGGGCAGCACGATATCGTCGAAGGTCTTGGTTGTGCTTAGCAGGGTCGGGAAGCGGCCGTCCCAGGTCTTCCTGGCTCAGGGGAGAAAGAAGCACGGTGCGGGCCTTACTAGGGGCGAGGGCATCCAGCAGCACGCGCAAGCCTTCGCGGAATCGAGGCAGCCCGGCTTCCCCCGCGAACGATTCGTTGAGCCCATAGCCAATGATGATCACGGATGGCTGGAGGGCCAGCACGTGTTCCTTGAGCTGGCGAAAGCCATCCGCAGCGGAGCCGAACCCCGCGCGCGCATCGCCCCAGACGGTGTCGCCGCTCCAGCCAAGATTGCGAAACTGGATGCGGCGATGGGGGTAACGAAGCGTTAGCAACGCTTCCCAGTAACCATAGCGCTGCTCGCGCTCAATCAACGTGTTGCCGAGCAAAACCACGTGATCGCCATCCACCAGCTCGAATCGCTCCGCAGCCTGGGCGGGAGCCTGTGCGAACGCAATCCAGCAAAGCGGTACGAGGAGCCAAGGAGTACAGCTCATGGTAACTTTCCGTTCCCTATTCATGACAATCTGCGCAACATACCACCTTTGGCAAAAAGGTCAACCGTCGCGCGAACAGCAAATTCGTCTTCCTTCGTCTCTTCGATGTCACCGGAAGAGAATGCTCAGGCTCATCCAAGATCCTTGTCGAACTTGACGTTACGGTGAGCGTCATCTAAATCAACAGAACGATGAACCAGCGCACCGCGACAGCACTGCCCGCCGAGCCGGAATCGGCTGCGTTGCGCCGCGCGCTCGCGGATGCCGGCTGGCGCTTTACCCGGCAACGGGCGGCGGTGTTCGAATACCTCCATTCGACGAGGGATCATGCCACCGCAGAACAGGTCTATGTGGGTGTTCGCCGGCACTTGCCCAACATCAGCCTGGCGACCGTTTACAAGGCGTTAGAAGCATTGGTCGATGCGCGACTGGTCAACAAGCTTCCGGACGCCACGGGCCCGGCCCGTTATGATTGCCGCAGCGAAGCGCATTACCATTTTCGCTGTCTGAAAACCGGGAAGCTGTGCGACTTGCCCACTCCTTTCGATCGCCATCTTCTCGATAAACTCGATCCTCATTTAGTTGAATCCCTCCGCCAGCAAGGATTTCAGGTGACGGGACATCGCCTGGAGCTGCTCGGACACTTCGAAGAAGTATAATCGCCAACGCGCGCGGCAGCGGAGGAGCCATTTTCCTGCTTCGGGCCACTTCTGCCATGGCGAACCGGGGGAAGGACCGTACAGCAAAACCCCGGGGCTTCTACAACCCTTGAGATCCTGGGTACCCTAAACGGAAAGGGCGTAACCGCCCTTCCGCATATGCATAACGCATTGGCTTTATGAGGGTTGCTGCGTCAGCTGGGCTGGGCAAAGGGGCCTCGCGCGGATAGTTTTGCAGCTGGA
>DATGIQ010000432.1:0-26604 GCA_035295665.1 Gemmataceae bacterium
TGGCTGCCGGAAGCTGCCGCGGCCGAGCACGGCCAAGCGGCGGTCATCTCCATCCAGCTTGGCTCCGGTTCCGGGGTTTATGCCCGCGCCTTCGCAGATCCACAGCGGTTCGGCCAGCTCCTCGTGGAGGCCGAGCAGAAAGCAGGCGTACGCTTCAGTCCGGTCGGCTTGACCGCCTGGAGTGCCGGCTACGGAGCGGTGCGCGCGATTCTCAAGGTCCCAAGCTATTACCAGCGGGTGCAATTTGTACTGCTCATCGATGGACTGCATGCCGGGTATCGCACTGGAAACCCCGGCCCGGTGGAATCGCAGCTCGTAACGGAAGATTTGCAGGTGTTCTTGCAATTTGCTCGGGATGCCGTGGCCGGAAAGAAGCAGATGATCCTTACGCATTCCGAGATTTTTCCGGGGACGTTCGCCAGCACGACCGAAACCACAGACTATCTGCTCGGGCAATTGGGGTTGCGTCGGCAGGCAACGCTTTCGTGGGGTCCGATGAAAACGCAGCAGCTGAGCGAGGCGCGAGCCGGAAAACTCCGCATCGTTGGCTACGCCGGCAATGCGGCTCCCGATCACGTGGATCAATTGCATTCCCTGCCGGAATACCTGAAGTGGATCGAGTGGCAATGAGCAGCATGCGGGAGAGCTACCGATGACCTGGGGACGAATCGGTTCGATGCCCTTGCTGGCTGTGACTTTGTTGGTCGGGAGTCCGCACATGGCCAGGGCCGACTACCTCATCACGCTCTTGGGGCCACAGGAACCGTTTCCCCGCGCGATCAATAACCAGGGCTGGATCACGGGTATCGATCAAGCCGGCGGTGGCTTCCTGCGGAGCGGAGGAGGCTCGTCGCCTGTCGCTCCGCCCGGGGCAAGCGCCAGTCAGCCCTACGGAATCAATGATGCCGGCCAAGTCGTGGGAAGGTATCTGTCGGCAAGGTTGGTACACGGTTTCCTGGATAGCGATGGCGTCTACACCCGGCTTGATGTTTCGGGGACAGCCACCGGCACCCTTGCGAATGGCATCAACGCTTTCGATCAAATCACGGGTGCGTACGGGCCGAGCGGCCAGCTCCGGGGCTTCTTGCTTAGCGGCGGCAGCTACACGACGTTCGCTGTGCCCGGTGCGTCCAACACCGAACCCTTCAAGATCAACAACGCCGGCGTCATCGTGGGCGAGTATCGCTTGGCCGGACAAACGCACGGGTTCGTGTTCAACGCAGGTGGCTACACCACGGTCGATGTACCCGGCTCGACAGCCACCAATGTTTACGGAATCAATAACGCGGGCCAGATGGTGGGATCGTTTCAGGTTCCGACGGATAGTCTGGTACACGGCTTTCTGGACACGGGCCGTGCGTTCAGCACCATCGATGTGCCCGGTGCCATCCTGACCGAAGTGTGGGGCATCAATGATGCCGGCCTGATCGTCGGCGATTATCAGGACGCGGCATTCAATTTTCATGGCTTCCTGGCCGCGCCGGTGCCTGAACCGACACCTCTGCTGCTGCTCGGTATTGCTGTGTTGGCCTGGATGGGTTGGGCCGCGCGTGGTGCTTGGCTGGTTTGAATGGACCGATGCCCCTAGATCAGCGATCCACCTCCCCAACCACGATGTCGATGCTGCCCACGATGGCCGGCACGTCGGCGATGAGGCAACCCCGGCAAAGTTCGTTGGTGAGGCTGAGATTGCAGAAACAAGACGATCGAGCCCGTACTCGCAGAGGCACCGGATCCTTGGTCGCCCGGCCGACGACATAGAAACCCATTTGACCGCGCGGACACTCCGTTTCCTGGTACGCCTCTCCGGCCGGGAGATGGCGGGGTGGCTCGATACGGTGCGCGCCTTGGGCACTGGGATAGCGCGCCAGTCCCTGCTCGACGATCTTGATGCTTTCCACAACCTCGATCATCCGAATGTAATACCGATGCCAGGCGTCGCCGATCACCGTTTCCGGTGGGGCCTCCGCAAACGGCGGCACGACCACCTGGAATTCGTATTGTTCGTAACCGCAGTACGGCTCGATCCGACGAAGGTCCCATTCCGGATCTCCCTCCGTGCGGTTGAGTGAGCCACGCAGCATCGGCCCCGTGCAACCATAACTCAGCGCCATTTCCTTCGTCAGATTGCCGACGTTGGCTGTGCGCTTGATGAAAATGTGGTTCCGTGTCAGCAGGATGTGATATTCATCGATCCGCGGCTTCAGGTAATCAAGAAACTTTTGGCAGCGGCCGACCCAGCCGGACGGTAAATCGTCATGCACGCCGCCAATCGTGATGTAGCTGTAGGTCAGGCGGGCGCCGCACACCTCCTCCAAGAGATCAAGGATCATCTCCCGTTCGCGGAAGGCATAGAGAAAAGGGCTGAACGTACCCAAATCCAGGCCGTACGTTCCCATGGCAACCAAGTGGCTGGCGATCCGGTTCAACTCGGCAATGATGACGCGGATGACGTTGGCCTTTTCGGGCAGCTTCATGCCACACAGCTTTTCGACAGCCAACGAGTAGCCGAGGTTCATGTTCATCCCGGCCAAGTAGTCCATCCGATCGGTGTACGGAATGAATTGGATCGGCGTGACATTTTCGCCGATTTTTTCGGCACAGCGGTGCAAGTAGCCGAGGTGCGGAGTTGTCTCCGAGATGACCTCACCGTCGGTACGGAGGACCAAGCGAAGCACGCCATGGGTGCTCGGATGCTGCGGCCCCATGTTGACGAGCATCTCGTCGGTGCGAACATCGAATTCGATTACCGTGGGGTCTTGGAGCGTTGCGGTAGCCATGATTTCCTGCGTAGGTTTTTGAGTCTGGAAGATTGAATGGTGTCAGCGTCCTCGGATACCGTGGTACTCCAGTGGGAACTCGTAGTCTTTCCGCAAGGGGTGGCCGACCCAATCCTCCGATAGAAGGATCCGGCGCAGCTCCGGATGGCCGGTGAACCAAACACCGCTCAGATCATAAACCTCGCGCTCATGCCAATTGGCTCCTTGCCAAAGACTGGTCAGCGACGGCACTTCCGGCAGCTCGCCGGGCTTGTTGTCCTTCCAACGCGGCAACAGGACCTTGATGACGAAACGATGCCGGTGCGTGAAGCTCGAGAAGTGGTAAACGACTTCCAGATGCGGATCAAAACCGGCCTTGGGGGCCTTCTTCGGGTCCGGCTCAAAATAATCAACGCCGCTGATGCAGTTCAGGAATTCGAACCGCAAGCGCGAATCGCCACGCAAAAAGCGGCAGACTTCGAACAGATCGGCCGGCTCGACCACGACGAAGGGATCGAGAGTGTCCAGTTTCTTGGCTTTGATGCGGGGACCGAACTGCTGTTCCAGGATGGCGATGATTTCGCTAGCTGTCATCGGGGACTCGTGAGGATAAAGGCATCCAAAAGCACCACCCCACCACCTACGCTTTGGCGGGGGTGGCCAACTCCTTGTTCTTGATGGCAAAGGCATTCGCCTTTTCCATATTGTCCAGTTCCGGGGGCAGCAGCACATAGCCGGTGCGCGAAGGAATCGGGACTTCGATCGGTTGGCCCTTGGTCAGGTCTTTCATTCCCTTGACCTTGTCCTGGATCCGCATCAGGCCTTCCAGGAGAGCTTCCGGGCGCGGCGGGCAACCCGGCACGTACACATCGACCGGCACCACCAGATCGACCCCCTTCACGACGTTGTAGCCGTACTTGTAGTACGGTCCACCGCCACACGTGCAAGCGCCCATGGCGATGACGAACTTCGGATCGGGCATTTGGTTGTAAAGCCGGCGGACTCGGCTGGCCATCTTATAGTTGACCGTGCCGGCCACGATCATCAAATCGGCCTGGCGCGGCGTGGCCCGGAAGGCGCCGGCTCCGAACCGATCGATATCGTAACGCGACGCGCCGGTCGCCATCATCTCGATGGCACAGCACGCCAGTCCAAACGTCATGGGCCACATGCTTGATTCCCGCGCCCAGTTAATTGCCTGCTCCAGGGTCGTCGTGAAAACATTTTCCTCAGAACGTCCTTCCAGCCATCCCATAAAGTTTACTCCTGCCCGGTCAAACCGAACGCGTTCCGGATTACGATGCCACGCCGGCTGTGACCAGCTCCTCCGCCTGATCGGACGGGAGCGCGCGTCTGGCTCCGGCCGCCGGCGTCTGCTCCGCCAATGTACTCCGAACCCAATCGAGGTCTCCCCGTTTCCACAAATAGGCGAAGCCGACGAGGAGGACACCGAAAAAAATCAGGATATCCCAGAAAGCGAACCAGGCCAACTCCCGTGCTGACTGCGTGGAAATCGGCGGCAACTCCCGTTGCGGTGGAATCACGTAGGCGGCTGCCGAAGCCGGCAACAATTCCGCGGTCAACACCGGGCGTTGTGCATCCGGCAGGCTCTCTTTGGCCAGCATCGTGGCTTTGCCGAAGACGACCGCCCAGGGAAAGAAAAACACCACTTCCACGTCAAAAATCACAAACAGCAGCGCCACCACATAAAAGCGCAAATCGAACTGCACCCAGGCGCTGCCGATGGTCGGCTCCCCGCATTCATAAATGGTGAGCTTCTCCGCATCGGGCTTCGCCGGCCGAATCAACTGACCCGCGAGCAAGTGGACGAAGATGAAACCAATGCCGACCACCAGGAACAACAGTATGTAACCAAGCAATCCGGGCATAAGCAAACTTTCGTTAGGAGGTCAATTCTTGCTGGCCGGGGCGTGCAAACATTGCCGGCCGGCGAACCCGGCCTCCAGCTCATGCCAGTAAGCCACCTCGGGCTCTCCAAAGCGCCAGCACAAATAAACTTCCCGGTTGTCCATCCGACACGGGAAATCGATCAGCCCCGTGAAGTAATCCTTGAGTTCCACGCCGAGCTCTCGAAGCTCCCGCTCGTATTCCAGCAACCGCTCACTTTCGCGTTCGATCTCGGCTTCCGCAAGATGCACTTCTTCCTGATAGGCTTCCGAAAGGGAGCCGCGCTGGGCTGCGCGAACGCGCGTCAATCGTTCCTGCCGATCACGAAGGTCGCTGGCAAGCTCGGTGATATCGCGCACGATTGCGCGAATCAGCGGCAACGCAGCATTCGCTTCGGCGGCGGTGAAATATTTCTTCTTCACGACCCGTTTTTGACTGGCCATCTTCTCTCCTCTCTCCAAGAACCGAGCACCTGCCACGGCATGGTGGAAGGCTGGGGACCAACTCGGCGTTCCCGTCGGCCAAGGGCGGCAAAGCGAGTCTCCCACAAGATCAATCCGTGCCTGCATCCTGCTATTTCTTCGCCGCCGCTTTTTCCGCGACCGGATCGGGGGGCTTCGTCCAGACCGGCTCGACGGTCAATTTGGAGGCCGCCACCGCGATCGGGTTCAGCGACGCCTGGCCCCAGGCAATCTCCAAGGGCAGCTTGGCAAAATCCACAATGCAGCCATCGCGGCTGTAACAACTTTGATCGTACGTGGAACCCATGAAAATGCAATCCACCGGGCAGGGATCGACACAGAGCGCACAAAACATGCACTTGGTGTAGTCGATCTTGAAACCGTTGACCCGGAAGCCTTTGCCAAGGGGGTTCTTGATCTTCTCGATGTAGATGCAATCGACCGGGCAGGCGCGGGCACATTTATCGCAACCGATACAGGTCGACAGATCGAACCGATGAAACCCGCGGTAACGGGGCTTCACCGGGACGGGCAGCTCGGGATACTCGAACTGCTGTGTGAATGCGCGGCGCCGGTAGGTCTGGAAGAAATACCAGAGCGTCACATACATGCCCTGGCCGACGGTCTTGATCGCGAAATAAATATTGCGCAACCACGAAAGCATGGGGGGCTCGCTAATGGCCGTGTGCAAAAACTTTTTTCCCGCTGTTACTGATTATAGTGCCTGCCGGGTCCCTCGCAAAGTGTGACCACGTGGCCATGCGCCCGCCGATTGGGGTAGCCTGCTTGCCGGCCGGCTCTGAGCTATAGTTGCACTATCCCGTCTGCCTTAACGAACTCGAATAGCAGCGCTGGGAAAACGAGCACCCTGCGGTAAAGGGCCGCCGGCACTCGCGATGCTCGGTACCATCTCTTTTCAGGAAGTTGTCCGAAATGCGAAATGAAACGAGCCTACGTGAAGGGCAAGACTTGCTTGACCGCCTCTGTGAACACCAGCAGGAGATCGTCCTCGCCGAGCAGACCCTGAGCCAGCAGTGCCAGGAGGTTGCCCGCTTGTTGAAGGATCTCAGGCAGAAATATCAGGGCAATCATAGCCATTGCGTGGCCGAACTGGAAGTGCTTCGGATGGGCAACGAATGCTTGCAGCAGATCGTGGCCGAACGCGATCAGCAGCTAGAAGAACTGAAGCAGCGCGTGGCAATCGCATCCCGCGAGCAGCCGCAGGCTGAAATCCCTCCGGCGGAGCTACACGAGGTACGCCTACAACTACAGGAAAAGGAAGCCCTGATCGAACAGCTCCAGGCGGCGCGGCAAGTAACGGCGGACGCACCGTTCGCTGCTGTGGAAGATCGCGATTATGAGGCGGAGCTGACCGAATTCCGCCGTCAGCTGGAAGCGGACCGACGGGGGTTGAACGAAGAAATTGGGCAGCTGCGTGCCCGCAACGCGGAGCTCAGAGATGCCGCCCGAGACGCAGAGCTGCAATTATCGCGTGAGCGGGCGCAATTGGCCCGGGAGCGCGTCGAGCTGGACCGGATGCGCGAAGAAATCCGCCAGCAGTTAGAGTGTATTCAGCGTGAGGCCGGCGTGCGTGAACGCCTCGCCGCTGTGGAACGACTGAAGGGCGAAGTGGCCGAGCGCCAGCGCCAGCCGGAAGGCGGCAATGGCATGCCGCTGTCTCCGGTCAAGCGGAAGAGCGGCTCCTCGTTAACCAACTGGCGTGCCCTGTTGAGCGGGCAAGCGGTCGGCAGCTAAATGACCGTATGCGAATTCATGGTGCAAGCTTGCCGCGCCAGCGAAGGTCCTTCGCCGGCGCGGTAAGCTTGTGTTTCAGGCCGTGCCCCAAATCTCATTTCTTGGCGCCCGGCAACGTGATACCGGGCGGAACCAATGCTTTGAGCAGTTGGCCATTGGTACCGTTGTACAGCCGGACGATCCCTTCTTCGCCGCCGGCGGCCACGAGTTTGCCGTCGGAGGTGACGCCCACGGCATACAGGAAGTCGCTGTTGCCACTGAAGGCAACGCCGCCAGAACCGTTGTCGACGTTCCAGAAGCGCACCAATGGGTCGCCACTACACATCACGATTTCTGAGGTCGTGCCCTTGAACATCAGCCGCGTGACCTGTTTGCCAAGGTTGCCAAAGGTGCGAACCTGCTCGCCTTTTTCGTAATCCCAAACCTTAATCACGTTGTCGGCACCGCCGCTGACGAGCAACTTGCCGTCGGCTTTCCAGGCTACGTCCAGGACATGGTGCGTGTGCCCCTCGAACGATTTGAGGAGCTTACCGCTCGGCACTTCAAACACCTTGACAAACTTGTCGGCCCCGCACGTGGCTAGCTTCGTGCCGTCGGGACTGAAGCAGACGCCGAAGACCGTGTCGCTGTGGCCGTTCTTGATTTCGGTGATCAGGCGGCACGAATCCACGTCAAAAATCTTGATCTCGCCGTCTTCCGTAGGAGCACCGCCGCCGGTAGCCAACCATTTGGCGTCTGGTGAAAAGGCCAAGCAAACCACGCGATCGGCAAATCCGCTTAACCGCTTCCACAGTGCCCCGGAATAGCCCTCCCAAAGGAAGACCTCCTGAAAAGCACCGCTGGCCAGGAACCGATTGTCCGGACTGTAGGCCAAGGCTTCCACGATGGCGGAATGGGCCGCCGGAAGTGGTTTCCCGTCCGGCGTGGTCAAGCCGGGCGCATGTAGCGACCGGAGATACGCCCCGGAAGCCGTTTCGTAGAGATGGATCTGATTGGCCCGGCCGGCGGCCAGCACCGCCTTGTCAGGCCGGATGGCCAGGGCGCGGACCGGATGGACCGGCGCCGGCAGGCTTTCGAGAACAATCTTTTGCCGCTGTCGTCTGCTCTCGGGCGGTTTAGCACCCTGATCGATCCACAGCTTGAGCAGGGCCAATTCCTCGGGCACCAAGGGTTGCTCCCCCTTGGGCGGCATGAGCGGCTTCTGCACCCGGCCGGCGAGCTGGATGAGCAGGCTTTCCGCCGACTTGCCGGCCACGATCGGCGGGCCGTGCTTGCCTCCTTTCAAGAGGGATTCGTAGCTGGCCATATCCAGCTTCCCCTCCTGGAGGGATCCGCTGTGGCAGAATTGGCATTTCTGGACCAAGATCGGCTCGATGTCCTTGTCGTACAGCACCGGCTCCTTGCGATCCAGCGTGACCATTTTGATCGGCTGGGCCGCCACCAGGGCCGGCAAGAGCGCAACCAGACCGAGACCGGCAATATAACGCATCACGTACCCATCCTCAAATCAAAAATCACTTGACCACGTTGACGTTGATCTTGACGTCGTGCATCAGCGGCGTGTTGCCATTGATCAGGGCGATGGCCCGAACGATGAGGTTCTGTCGATTGCCCGGCGTGGCATCCGCAGGAGCTCGCAGTACGATTTTCGCTTCGTCCTCACCGGCAGGAATCATGATCTCGTCCGCCTGGATACCTTTCATGTCGGGCGGCAGCACCAAGTGAACCTTGAACGCACCCGCATAGGCATGCAGACGGGCCACCTTGATCACCAGCTCGGTCTGGGCACCGATCTTGAGGGTGGGACTGGCGTTGTTCACGTTGATCTTGGCGACCTGATTCGGCAGGACGGTCAGCGTGATGGGATTGGAGGGAAGTCCAATCGTGGCGTTGGCCTTCTTGGCCTTTGCGTCCTTACCGTAGGGGACCTGCACCGTGCCGCGCAGCACCAGGTTGTAGGTGCCGGGGGGTACGTTTGTTTTCACATCGACCGTGGTGGGAGGCGCATCATCTTTATCCGCGGGAATCGTGACCGGCTGATTATTGTTGGCGAAGGTCAGGCCGCCTGGCAGATGGGTGGCGGGATCAATGGGAGCAACGGGGACTTCCTTCTTGAAATCCGGCCAGAGCCGGGCCAGTTTCAGTCCAAGCTTGATCTTGGAGCCGGCCACGACGGTGGTTTGATCGGCGGTCGCGGTCAGATTGAACGGCGCGTGATCACGCACGGCCAAGACCAGGCTGCGATCGAGGCGGCTAATGGTTGGAATCCCCTGGGGCTGCCCCACCGGCCAGGTGATGCTTGCCGGCCGTGCTTCGCGGACCACCACTTGGCCATGGATGGTGGCCGTCCCTTTGAGCTTGATGGCACCGGCCCATTCGGGTGCATTCAGGCCGGCACTCACGACCAGGGCGGCCTGCTTGAGGTTCGGGCCAATGACTTGAGGCGGACAGGTCACACGAGTGGGAAGTCCTTCCACCGTCAACGTGATGGGCCCCGTGAACCCGTCGTGACGCCAAACGAGGATCGTGTAATACTCGTCCCCATTTTGGCGAACGCAGCACCCATCAGGAAGTCGACCGTCGGAAGGCAGCGCGATCAGATGGAAGTCCGGCAACTCAGGAGTGATGCGGATTCGGTAAAAATGCCGCGGCCCGGCACTGAAATCGCTCCCGTGGCTTGCCGCCATGAGCTGATAGGAACCGTCGGCCGGGACAACAAACCGATACACCGGCGGATCATCTGTCCGGTTATAGAACGTGATGGGCGTCAGGACCTCCCCATTGTCATCGAGGTTGACGAGTTCTTGCTTCGTGTCGACTCGACGGAGGGTGAAATGCATGTCGTTGAGAGCCCCGAGACGCTCGCTCAGGATCTCGATGCTGTACACTTCCCCTTTTTTGGCAGTAAACGTGTACCAGTCATGGGTCCGGCGTTTGGTAAATCGGCCCGAAATCTCGCACGGCAAGGCAATCAGCTGGGCCGTCGCCGGGCTGTGGTTCATCTCGTTACTCACCACCACGGGAGCGCGGGCATAGGTAAGCAGGAATGGATTGGATGTGCCGGCCGCATTGCGTAGCCGAAATTCGAAGCCATCCAGTGCAGCGGCCTGGGGCGGGATCCGTCCATGAAACGCAAGACGCTGGAGGGCGGCCGGGTCGCTGGGGACTTCCACCATGACCATGGTCTTTTCCAGCACGCAGCCATTGGCCACGGTGGTTGGATCAAGTTGGCCGCCGGGCAGGTTGCGGCCGTAAACGGTCAGCGGGATCGTCTTCCCTGGCTCGACAACAATGGGCGAAACCGCATCGATCCAGGGAGCGGTTGACAAGGTGAGCCGATAAAAGTGTTCGCCGCTCCCCTGGGTATGTGTGAACTCGAACAAGCGGACGTAGTAGTCGCCGTCGGCCGAGAGTGTGCAATCCAGCAGGGCATCATTGTCATGATAGTGACGGTTGAAGGCCAGCTGCCGGCCGGCGCTATCGTACACTTCCAGGCCCGCCCTCAACCGGCTGTCGATGCTGGAGGCAAGGCAACTGGCCAACACCCGTTGACCGCGTTTGCCCGCGAAAACGAAATAATCGACATCGGTGGGTGTGGCGATGACGCCATTGATGGTCGTATTGAGTTCCACGCGCTGGGCTTGGGGCACGTCGTTGTTGGGCTCCTTTTCCATAACCTCCGCACAATCGCCGACCACGAAGGCGCGCGGGTTGCTGATGCCCCACTTGTTGACGAGGCGAACATCATGGATGCCGATGGGTGTATCCGGCGCGATGGTGATCTTGAACTTCGGGTTTGGCGGAGGGGCCGGTTTGGGCGCGGGCTTCTTGGGATCTGGCGGCGGGGGCGGCGGGGGCGCGACCGGTTCCGCTTTGATTCCCGGCTGGCTAAAGAGCAAACCTTGCGGATCCTCGATATCGGTCCCAGTGACGCTTGCTTCGAACGTGCTGCCAACCTGCCCGCCGCTCGGCAGGACCACGTACAACCGGGGCGTGGGTAAACCGGGCCCATCCGGCTTTTGTGCCTTGGCTTCGGGGCCACACAAAACAATGCCCAACCCCATGATAAGAGCCAACCCCTTTGCGTTGGCTCTGCGTCTTTGTGCGCAACCCCGGCTCAATGACCGTTCGGGATCCGGCAGCACAAACCGGTCTGGTCCGCGCATGCCCTTCGCTGGCGCTTCAGGCTTGCATTGTTGGTTCCTGTACGGGGACGAGTTTCGCGCGGAGGCGCAGAGATCGCGGCGACAAGCCAAGGGAAAAGAATTAGGGCAGGGCACTTGAGACCCCTTTGTCAAAGTGCGCTTCAGGGATGATGGGGCCAGCCATGACGGCCCACAGCACGGCGTGATCCGCTGGGTATGGTGATTCAGGCCGAAGCAGCGGTCCTCTCGACCTGAGCGCACGGGGCGCAATCGTTCTTACGGCCCGGCATTGTCCTGATGGTATCCCTTCTGGTTCCCCAGGTCAAGATGGCCAGTCGAGCGGTTCGACCAGGGGTCATGCAGGATCATAATTGTCCACTGCCGGACGGACTTTAGGAAACGGGGAGCCCGGAGGCCAATCTGGCCTTTTGCAGCAAGTAACGATTTATGGAGATCACGGGAGGGCCTTGCTGTTTGCCATGCGGTTTCTGGTCAGATATAGTCGGGGTAGATTTTCCGCACTGAGTGGTGAAAAAGGCCGGCTACCTCCTGAACGCCAACCGATGATTCCAGACGATCACATCTTGGAGTTGCTATCGCGCTGGCAAAAGCTGCGCGAACAGGGACAGGCCCCGAGCATCGAAGAACTCTGTCGCGATTACCCGGACCTAGTCCCCGCCGTGAAGCAGCGGGTCGCCCATCTCCAGGGGCCCGAACCTTCGCCCAGCACCGCCCTGGACCCGTTGCGGGATCCCACGCCTTCGGAGACAGCGACGGCCAACGCCGACGTGTCCCCCCCCCGGAGTACACGCTATCAGGCATTGCGGTTGCATGCCCGGGGCGGCCTAGGCGAAGTCTTCCTGGCTTACGATGCGGAGCTGCAGCGTGAAGTCGCCCTCAAGCGGATCCGGCCGGGACGCGTACACGATCTGGAAAGCCGCCGCCGATTTCTGCGCGAGGCCCAGATCACCAGCCGGCTCGAACACCCCGGAATTGTGCCGGTCCACGGACTCTTGCACGACCAGGATGGACAGCCTTGCTATGCCATGCGCTTCATCCAGGGGGAAACGCTGCAACAAGCCATCGACCGTTTTCACGAGAACGATACGCGGGGCCGCAACCCCGGGGAACGAAGTCTGGCCCTGCGGCAGCTGCTGGCCCGCTTCCTGGCCGTGTGCAACACGATGGCTTACGCCCATAGTCGGGGAGTATTGCACCGCGATATCAAACCGGCGAATATCATGCTCGGCAAATACGGCGAAACCCTGTTGGTCGACTGGGGGCTCGCCAAACCCCTGGAACGCGATCGGGCCGTTCCTACCGATAGCCATCAACCTGCGACGATCCCCGCCACAGAGGAAGACATCAGCACCCAGCTCGGCAGTGTGATCGGCACGCCGGCCTACATGAGTCCCGAACAAGCGGCCGGGGAATGGGATCGAGTAGGACCGGCCAGCGACATTTATAGCCTCGGTGCCACGCTTTACACGGTCTTGACCGGTCACGTTCCTACCGAAGGAAGTGCGTTCCCCGAAGTGTTGGAACGGATCAAGCAAGGGAACATCCCGTCGCCGCGCCAGCGGAAACGAGATGTCCCGGCTGCACTCGATGCAATTTGCCAAAAGGCAATGGCTCTCCAGCCGGATGCGCGCTATGCCACCGCGCTCGACTTGGCCACCGATGTGGAACATTGGCTGGCCGAGGAACCAGTGACCGTGTACCGGGAAGCCTTGCCGGCGCGCCTGGTGCGGTGGATGCGGCGGCATCGGGCTTGGGCTTCCGCGGCGGCCGCACTGGTGGTGACCGCGATCGTTGCCTTGGCCGTAGGACTGTTAGCGGTCAACCACCAGAAGGGACTAACGGAGCAAGCCTTGGCCGCGGAATCCCAAGCGCTCACGGCCAAAACACAAGCATTGGCTGCGGAGGCCAAGGCGAAGCTGCGGACGCGCCAGGCGCTCGATGAAATGTCCTCGGAGCTGATCGAGAATTGGTTCTCCCGCCAGGAAAAGCTCCAGCCGGCGCAAGAGACATTCCTAAAGAAGGCGCTGGCTTACTACCAGGAATTCGCCCACGAGGTAGGCGATACCCTGGATGTTCGTCAGGGGGTCGTGAATGCGCAATTGCGAACCGCCGACATCTTGCAACGCCTCGGCCAGTACGATGCCGCCGAGCAAGCGTATCGCAACGCCCTCACTGCGGGGAAACAGTTGGTCGCGGATTTCCCTTCCGAGCGCGGCTGCCAGTGCGATTTGGCGAAGATTCATAGCAATCGGGGCATTCTCCTGCAAACCAGAGGCCGGGCCGCAGACGCAGAGACGGCGTTTCGTAGCGCCGTGTCTGTACTCACCCGGCTCGTAGCGGACTCGCCCGGTGTCCCGGAATATCGCCAACGCCTCGCCTCGAGCCAGACCGGGCTGGCCATTCTTCTTGAATCGATGGGTCGGGTGGTAGAGGCCGAACCGCTTTACCTTCAGGCGCTCGCCCTCCGCAAGCAGCTGGTCAATGATTCTCCGGGTGATTCCAAGCACCGCGAAGCACTTTCCGCCAGCTACAACGATCTCGGCGTCCTGTTCAAGCAGACAGACCGCCCCCAGGAGGCCGAGGAGAGCTACCGGAATGCCCTCACTCTGAGGAAGCAACTGGCGGCCGAATTCCCGGATGTGCCCGTGCATCGCCGGGGCGTAGCCATGATCTACTACAACCTGGCCATCTTTTTCCGGCAAACGAACAGATCGGCCGAGGCGGAAGCGGCCTTCGCCGATGCCGTCGCCATCTACCGGGAGTTGGCGGCGGACTTTCCCGCTGTGCCGATCCACCGCCAGGAATTGGCGTATGCCCTCAACAGCCTAGGCAACCTGCGCCTGAACTTGGCCAAGTGGGATGAAGCGGAAACCGCTTACCGTGAGTCTTTGAAGATCCGGACCCAGCTGGCCACCGATTACCCCGCCGTTCCCGATCATCGCGATGAAGTGGCCATCACCATGTGCAATCTGGCGGAGGTTTACCGCCATCGCAAAGAGAATGGCTTGGCCCTGCAGATCCTGCGAGAAGCGTTGCCTCACCATCAAGCCGCCTTACACGCCAATGCCGCAAAGCCCAGCTATCGGGGCCACTTTCGCACCAACCGTGAGCTTTTTGCCCAGACGCTTCTGGACCTGGGAGAATACACAGCGGCCGCCGAGGCTGCCGACCAGCTCCTTGCGGCCGCCGGCGTCACGGCCGGCGATGTCTATGCCGCTGCCTGCATTTTCGCCCGCTGCATGCCATTGGCCGAGCACGATCAACAACTTTCCGATGCCCAGCGTCAGGACTCTATTCGCAATTACGCCGACCGCGCCTTGGCCACGCTGCGGCAAGCGGTGAAGGATGGTTACAACGATGGGGCCCATCTGAAGCAGGACCACGATCTCGATCCGCTGCGCTCGCATCGAGAGTTTCAGAAGCTCGTGCAGGAGTTGGAGCGGAAGTAATTGAGGGTCCGGTTGCTCCTCTCCCGTGAAACATGAATCCGAAATCCAGGCTATCCTTCCCAGGGGTTGCGGTGTGCACTGCGCAACCAGGGCCCAAAGGTTATTCCGGGAGAGTCAATTTCAATGGAGACGCATCAAGCCAATGACCCACATGCGACGTGCCCTCCCGGCCAGCCGTTGTCGGAGCCTGCCGGCAGCGTTCTAAGCATGTTGTCGGCCGCGCCTACCATTTCCGATTTGCCCCCTGAGCTGACGAACCATCCGCAGTATGAAATCCTCCGCGAACTGGGCCGGGGCGGCATGGGCGTGGTCTACCTGGCTAACAACGGGCTCCTGGCGCGGCAGGAGGTGCTCAAGGTAGTCAACCAAGCGGTGCTCAGTCGGGCTGGAGGCAAAGCAAGGTTCCTTCGCGAAATGCAATCGGCTGCCCGGCTCTGCCACCCGAACGTGGTCACGGCATATAGTGCGTTGCAGACCGGTGAATTGTTGGTCTTCGCCATGGAGTACATCGAAGGAGAGGATCTCGATAAGCACGTGAGGAACGGCGGCCCGTTGCCGGTGGCGTTGGCCTGTTCCTACACACAGCAAGCCGCGCTGGGGCTGCAACATGCGTTCGAGAAGCAAATGGTTCACCGTGACATCAAGCCGGAGAACCTGATCCTTTCTCGCGAGGGAAAGCATCCTGTCGTCAAGGTGCTTGATTTCGGCCTGGCGAAGATCATGCGTGAAGAGCGACAGGATGTAGCCCTGACCGCTGCCGGGCAGATGCTCGGTACGCCGGATTTCGTGGCCCCGGAGCAAGCGCTGGATGCCGCGCGCGCGGACATTCGCGCCGACATCTACAGCCTCGGCTGCACCTTGTACTTCTTGCTCACGGGCAATCCTCCGTTCACCGGAAAGAGTCTCTTTGAGGTACTTCAAGCCCACCATTCGACCGAAGCCCGGCCACTGAACCTCGTTCGGCCGGATCTTCCAGCGGAATTGGTGGCCGTCGTGAAGAAAATGATGGCCAAGGATCCGGCAGAACGATACCAAGAGCCGAGCGCGGTGGTGCAGGCGCTCGCTCCCTTCGTCCCGGCCGGCACGAACGGCTCGTCGATCAGAGAACCGGCCGAACCATCGCAACGGTCGTCTTTGGTGCCCAACCCAGGGTCTACCACTGCACGGGACACAGTAACGGAAAGTTGCAGAAGCATCACGGAGCCCGAACCGCACAGGGTCCTTCGTCCAGATCAATCGCTCCCCGGAAAACTGTCCGCACGCAAGCACCGGCTTCTGGTGTCCATTGTGGCAATGTGCGGGTTGCTGCTCAGCTTGGTGAGCTTGTGGGCCGGCGGTGTCTTCGAGCCGAAGCCGTCGCCGGCTGCGCGGGTGCCAAAGGAGGATGCGGCAATCGACGATCAAGACTTCGTGCCGCTCTTCAATGGCCAGGACAAGACCGGCTGGAAGACGCATCCGAAGGAACCCGGTAAATGGCGTGTCGAGGATGGCATCTTGATCGGCTCCGGCTCAACGAAAAGTCACCTGTACAGCGAACGGAGTGATTTCAAGGACTTTCATTTGCGCGTGAAAGGGCGGATCAACAATGGCGGCAACAGCGGAATCATTTTCCGGGCACCGTTTGGCATCGGGTCGCCCGGCATCGCTTGGACCCGCGGGGGGCGGGACATGAAAACGCTTACCGGGTACGAGGCCGAGATCAAGGGTTGGCAGACGGGGAGCCTGTTCGCCTGGCCCGAGGGGACAGTCGCCAGTGTCGAGGAAACGCTCCTTCCCCCCAAGCAGTGGTTCACGATGGATGTGATCGCGGAGGGCAATCATATCGTGATCAAGGTGAATGGCAGTACCACCGTGGATTACACCGATCCACGGCGGCGGTTTACGGTTGGCCATATCGTGCTGCAGCAGCTGTGGGGCGGGACGGTGGTCGAGTTCAGCGAGGTCAGAATCAAGGAATTCCCGGCGACGCAAGTCCAGAGTTCCGGCGACTCGGTTCAGGACGGCTCCTAACTGGACTTGCTGCTCAAAGGCACAGATGGGAAACAAGCCTGACGCCCCAGCGAAGAAGTCTTGTCCTTCGCGAGCGCGTCAGGCTTGTTCTGCCGAGTTCTCCACGACCAGTTAGAACTTCAGCAGCAATTCCGTCGCGATGCTCAGCTGGTCCTTTTTGTCGTTCTGATCTCCGAAATTGGGGTGCGTCGCGTGATCATAGCGGATCTCAGGACGGAGCTGGACCCACTTGACCGGGTGATAATCGATGCCGAGGGTCAGCTCGAAATAGTCGGTGTGGGGCACACCAAAGCCGCCGGGGTAGCCGCCGCCGTCGGTGTCCTTGTACCATTCAAAACGGCTATTCACATCCACACAACTGGTCAGGTGCGCGCCGAGGTAGGTGTAGACATCGTAAGCGCGCTCCTGGTACGTGTGCGGCACCGCGAAGAAGATCGGCGCCTTCGAGTAGCAAATCTGCGAGTCGATAATCTGGTAAATGTACTTGTTCCAGTTGTGCTGGATGCCGATCTCAGTCGTCGTCGTGTTGCCGGTGCTGAATTTGCCCGTGGGCCCCGTCAACACCGTCGTCCAGACCTTCGTGTTCTTGGCATCCTCATCAAGCCAGTAGTTGATCTGAGTGATGTACTGCGGTGCCGGGCCAATCTCATCATAGAATGTGCCCCAGCCGAACTCGATGCCGTTGTACCAGCTCAGCCACTTGCTGATGTGCCAGTCGGCCGAGATGCCGGTGTAGCGACCTTCTTCCTCGTTGTACCAAGCGTAATCGCTGGAATCGAAGTAGCGCTGCCAAGCAATGGCGCCCATCGGACCCAGGACGGTCGTTTGCCGGCCCGCTTTGATATCGATGCCGCCTTCCGTCAAAATCGGCAAGTGGAAGGTCACATTGAGGTCCGTAAAACTGGCCCCAAACCGGGGGTCGGTATTCCGCCAGCCGCCCGCCGTGGGAGTGAGGAAGGAGCCGTCCGAACCGGTCAGGAAGAGGGCGTTGAAGCCCCACGACCAGCATTTCGGATCGAGCGGCTTGTAGATGTACAGGCCGAGCTCGCGGACCAAGAATTCATTCCCGAACCGATTTTCGACCGGGGCGATGTTGTTGATGCCTGAGCTGGTGGACCGGAACGTGTAGTCCATGTCCAACCACCCGGCGAACTTGATCTTGGCTTCCGATGCGCGGTCGCCGTAGATCAACTCATTCAAGGTTCCGACTTTGAGCAGAGGGGTCGGTCCCAGGGCGGGCTCCTCCGCGGGGGCCGCACCTTCTTCCCCGGCGATCATTTCGCTCCGCGTTTCCGAGTACTGGCTGCCGCCACCGGAAGGCGCTTCGGCGGCTGGCGGAGCTTCGGGGGTAGCCTGTACCACCGTGCGATAGGGCAGGGGAGTACTGGACATTGGCAACGCTGCAGGAGCTTGGTATTGCCCCTGGGCAGAGATGGTTCCACCAAGAACCGCTGCTAGACTCAATCCCCAACATTTCTTCCAACGCATGAAAATATCCCTCCGTGGAACTTGCCGATGGCTGTGGTGTAGGCAGGGCCAGGAGAGGTGGCACTCGCCGCTTATTCCTGGATCGCTCCCGCTGGAGGGAATAAATCGGCAACCGTAATTTGCGGCATTAGAGGGGTCGGGGGATTTTATGAATGAGAACGGGGATTGGGTTCCCCGGGCGGCCCTCTATTCGGAATGCGCGCAACGGTGCGGATTTTCGTTATTTCTTCTCTGTTTTCGTTCCCGGTTTGCAGCCTAGGCTTCCGGCAAGCGAACTTCTGGCAGCTCCAAGACCGCTTTGCGGAGTCCCTGCTCCCATTGGGCACGGATGTCCCGGAGATCCGGATCCTGAGCGTCGAACCGCCGATGGCGTGAAATCCGTAGCTCATCCGTACCATAAATCAGCAGGTCGATCGGTGGACCGACCGTGACGTTGGAGCGCATGGTCGAGTCGAGGGAGATGAGGGCATATTTTGCCCCTTCTTCCAGCGTCGTCCGATCGTAACGGATTCCGCGGTCCAGAATCGGCCGGCCATACTTGCACTCGCCAATCTGCAGGTAAGGAGAGTCTTCCGTGGCACTGAGCGGGTTGCCTTGCGGATAGACGAGATAGAGCTGCGGCACTTCGCCGCGGATCTGCCCGCCCAGGAGCAGGTGGACATTGAACTGGTACTGATCCCGTTCCAGGGCCTCGCGGTCCACCAAAGAAACCCGCCGGACCTGCTCGCCGACGACGCGGGCGGCATCATATAGTGAAGGGGTAGAAGCCAGACCAGCGCCCTGATCGAAATCACGCCGCAGCAGGGTGATGACCGATTGCGTGATGGATAGGCTTCCGCTGGTCAGCACAATCAACACACGCTCCCCGGGTTGGACGAAGGTGTGCATTTTGCGACAGACGTTCACCTGATCGTAGCCAGCATTCGTTCGGGAGTCGGAAGCCATCACCAGGCCCCGGCGCAAGATGATCCCCAAACAGTAAGACATCGTCCCTAACCTTTCTGGTACCGGCCCGAGGCCGGTTGGAATTCCTCAGGGTTCGTGCGAAGCAACCAACCATTCGATCGAAAACCTTCTTTCTGTCCCAGGAAATGGTACGCCGCTTGCCTTTAGTCTAGGTTTGACTTTCCGCGCCGGGTCGCCTTTTTCAATGGGGAAGAGGGGACGAGGCGCAATTTCTTGATATAGCAGAACTTGGAGAATCCTCTCCGCCGCCCTGGCCGATGGCGCGGAAGGTCCCCTGCCTGTAGTTTAAGCACACATGCCCAAGAACCGTCAAGGTACCTCCGTTTTTCTGTTTGGCACTCTCCCTTTCCTGGACGAGTTGAGCGCGGATTATGATCGAAACAGCGACGCCGTCGGTTGAGGCGATCCAGAACAGCCTCTTCGAGAGCTATCACCTGGGTGCCGCATATGATGAGATGTTTGACGGAGCGTTTCATCCGCGCCCTCATTACCAATCCCTCTGCCGGCTTCTGACCGGGTTGAGTCCACACGAGTTCCGCCGCCGCAAAGCCATGACCGACCTGTCCATGCTCCAGGATGGCGTCGGCTTTACCGTGTACCGGCAAGAAGAGGGAATCGAGCGCGTTTGGCCCATGGACCCGGTGCCACGGATCATTCCCGCCCAGGAATGGCAGCGAATCGAGCGCGGGTTGGTCCAGCGGCTGACCACGTTGAACCTTTTCTTGAAAGATGTGTACAACGAGCAACACATCCTCCGCGACCGGGTGGTCGATCCGCAGCTCATTTACGATGGTGGCTATTTCCGACGCGAGTTCATGGGCGCCAAGGTACCCCGTGACATTTACATTCACATCTGTGGCACTGACCTGGTGCGCGACTCCCAGGGCCAATATCTGGTTCTCGAAGACAATGGCCGGACTCCCTCGGGGGTCAGCTACATGCTTCAGAATCGCCAAGTGCTCAAGCGGGTGTTCCCCCAGATTTTTGAATCGTACGATGTCCGGGCGACCGAAGATTACCCGGCAGCCTTGCTCGATCTGCTGAAATACATTGCCCCGGCTGGGCGTGCCGATCCGACGATCGTGCTCCTGAGTCCCGGCATCTACAATTCCGCGTATTTCGAGCACACCTTCCTTGCCCAGCGGATGGGAATCGAGCTGGTGGAGGGGCGCGACCTGCTCGTGGATCAAAATCGGGTCTACATGCGCACCACGCGCGGGTTCGAGCGCGTGGATGTCATCTATCGCCGCATCGATGACGATTTCCTGGACCCGCTGACGTTTCGGCCGGACAGCTCGCTGGGAGTCCCCGGACTGGTGAATGCTTACCGCGCTGGTGAGGTGGCGCTGGCCAACTCAATCGGTACGGGGATCGCCGATGACAAGGGAATTTACCCCTTTGTCCCTGACATGATCCGCTACTACCTCAGGGAGGATCCGATCCTGCCCAATGTCGAGACGTACCGCCCGCTCGTGTCCAGTCACCTGAGCCACGTCTTGGCCAACTTGGACAAGCTCGTGGTCAAAACGGTTAACGAATCGGGCGGCTACGGCATGCTGATTGGCCCAGCGTCCACGGCCAGCCAGCGAGCCGAGTTCCGCGAGCTGGTCCGCGCCAAACCGCGCGATTATATCGCACAGCCGACGATCCAGCTTTCGCAGCATCCAACCTTCGTGGAAGACCATCTCGAAGGCCGTCACGTGGATCTTCGGCCATTCATTCTCTGTGGAGAAAAAATCACGGTCGTACCCGGTGCTCTCACCCGTGTGGCCCTGCCGAAAGGAAGCCTGGTCGTGAACAGCTCGCAAGGCGGCGGCAGCAAAGATACCTGGGTCCTTGCAAAATAACGTCCGTGGTCGGCGGTCCGTAGCAGCCTGGCTACGGACCGCCGACCACGGACTACGGACTGAATACAATGCTGAGTCGAGTAGCCGACGCCCTTTTCTGGATGAGCCGTTACCTGGAGCGAGCCGAACACGTGGCGCGGCTGCTCGATATCTGTTTCCTGCTGGAGCTCGATTTGCGTGGCGTGATGGCCGGGCCGCACGAGCTTCACTGGACCAGCCTGGCGGCGATTCTCCAGCAGCCGGTCTCTGCCACGGCAGATAACGCCTCCACGCCGCAGGCGCTAATCAGTCGGTGGTTCACGTTCGCCCTGGACAACCCGACCAGCATCATGTCATGTATTTCGCGCGCCCGTTACAACGCCCGGAGTATCCGGGGCACGATCAACTCGGCGATGTGGAAAGAACTGAACAAGCTGTACTGGCAATTGGCTGACCCGGAGTTTTGCGGTCGGGTGCGAGAGTCACCGCACGAATTCTATGAAGCGGTGGAATGCGGCAGCGATCTCTTTCAGGGGGTCTGCGATACGACGCTGAACCATGACGAAGGCTGGCAATTCATCCAACTGGGCAAGTTCCTGGAACGCGCCGATAAAACGCTGCGCATCATCGACATCCAGTATCACTTGCTGCACGAGATGACGGATCCGGCGGATTTGTCGCTGTCCAATTTGCAGTGGGCCAGCGTGCTCCGTAGCTGCCGGGCATATGAGGCGTACCAGCGGTTCTATGTGGGTCGGGTTGAGCGCGAGCATGTGATCGAGTTTCTGTTGCTGCATCCCAGTTTCCCGCGCTCGGTGCATTTCTGCTTGGAAGCGGCGGCCCGCTCGCTGGCAGCGATTGAAGGTCCGGTTCCCGGCCGCGGGTTGAGCAAAGTCGATCGTATTCTGGGTCAAGTCCTGAGCGATCTGAAATTCGTGGAGCTCGATCAGATTCTCAAAAACGATCTGCACACGTTCTTGGGCAATGTCCTGGAGCGATGCGCCCAGGTCACCCGGGCCGTTCAGGAGCAGTATTCCCTTCATTAACCCTCGGCAAACGCCATGATTATGGAAGTTCAACACGAGACGCGGTTGGAGTATTCGGAGCCGGTCACGGAATCGCTCACCGAAGTCCGCATGGAGCCGGTCAGCGGTTCCGAGCAAAGCTGCCGGTCGTTTCATCTCATGGTGAGTCCGCTAACTCAGCTCTTTCGCTACCAGGATGGCTTCGGGAATCGCGTCCATCACTTCAACGTCCTTGCTGGCCATATCGAAGTTCGGATCTTGGCCGCTTCCCTGGTGGAAACGCATCCCCGCCCCCTGGAGCTCCATTCCTGTCAAGCCGCCTATCCCCTCGATCCGGAGCAACTCGATCTCGGGGCATTGGATTACTTGAAGTTCCGTGGCCCGGTCCGCTCGACTCCGCGGCTGGCACCCCTACTGGAAATCCTTCGCCCCCAACCAGGCCAGTCGCTGGCCGGACTGGTCCTCCAGGTTGCCGACTATATCCATTCCCATTTCGAGTACGCGCGCGCGGTCACCCTGTCGAGTTCGCCCATCGATGATGTGCTCGAACAGGGAAAGGGAGTGTGTCAGGATTTTACGCACCTGATGATTGCGGTGCTGCGTTCTTTCGGCATCCCGGCTCGGTATGTGAGCGGCTACCTGCATCGGCCCAACAAGGAATCGCAGAGCCATGCCTGGTGCGAAGCCTGGCTGCCGGACGTGGGCTGGGTAGGAATCGATCCAACGAATGACTTGGCCGTCAACGATCACTTTATCAAGGTGGCCATCGGGCGGGATTTCAGTGACATCCCGCCCAATAAGGGCGTCTACCGTGGCCAGGCAGAAGAAAAGATTTCGGTGCGCGTGGAGACGCGGGCATTGGAGCGGTTGCCGTCGATGGCGTGGCAAGATGAGCTGCCGCCGCTACAAGTGCCATTGATGGCCATCGCGAGCCGCAACCTCCGCCAAACTTCCCCTGCGGAAGAATTGTCGCAGCAACAGCAGCAGCAATAGCTGATCGACAAAAAGCTGCCGGCAGATGCTCGCTTCTTGACCATGCGTTACAATGCCGTGTCGTATCACGCCGTTCCCCGCTTGATTCAGGTTCTGGACGTCGTGGTGCTCCAGGGAGACCGGGCGCCATCGAGGGGATGCCGGCCAAGGTTACATCGGTGCGCGAACTGCTGCTCTTGAACATGTTCGCCGCTCCCCATCGCCCCGAGCTGGGAGCCCGGAAACTGGGCGAGACCGAGATCGCCCGCTTGTTGGAGCGGAATGCGGCAATCGTTACCGCTGAGGATATGCCCTACGTCGGCAATCGCCGGCTGGAACTGTGCTTCACCGCAGAGGATGGTGCCCAGACCATTTCTCAGCTCCAGTGGCTCAACGACCCACTCGCTCAGTTGCACAGATCCGATCGTATCTATCCGCTGCCGTGAAACGGTTCGCTCGACACTGTCGCACGGTTTTTCTACCCTTAAATCCGCGGCGGCCATCGCCGAATAGACGCTAGAGTCACGAGCGGTTGTTCCGTTCGTCGACCGATTTATCCCTCCAACGAGGTAGAACCATGCGAACGACTTGGTGCGTGGCGGCAATCGTCCTGGCGCTGGCGGCGGCTGGTGGAGCGCGGGCCGACGACAAAGCGGACCTCCGGGCCGTCATCGACAAAGCCATCCGAGCCCGCGGCGGCGAGGAGAAGCTGGCCCAGGTGAAGGCCGTCCATTTCAAGGGCAAGGGTCAGTACTACGGCATGGGCGCGGCCATCGACTACACCGATGAATGGAATATTCAGCCTCCCGAAAAGTGGCGCATCCAGCTTCAGTTCGACGTCAACGGCATGAAGTTCACGTTCCTGATGGTCTTCGACGGCAAAAAGGGTTGGCGGAAGATCAACGACGATACGGTTGAATTGAATCCAGACGAGCTGGCTGAGGCCAAGGAGGATCAGTACGCCGGCCTCGTGGAGTCGTTGTTGCCCTTGCTCAAGGATAAGGGCTTTGAATTATCGCCGCTGGGCGAGGCAAAGGTGGACAATCAGGTGGTCGTCGGCGTTCGGGTTGTGCATAAGGGCCATCGCGACATCAACCTGTTCTTCGATAAGACGACCGGTCTTCTCCTTAAGAGTGAGCGGACGATCAAGGACCAGATGATGGCCGGCAAGGAGCGGCTCCAGGAAACGCTGCATAGTGATTACAAGGACGTAAACGGCGTCCTGCATCCCATGAAAGTCGTCCTCAAACGCGATGGCGAAAAATACGTCGAGGGTGAGGCCACGGAGTTTGAGGCCAAGGATCAGACCGACGACTCCCTATTCGTCAAGCCCTGACTACCCGATCCCACAGGATACAAACCTGCCCCGTCAGCGAAGGACCTTCGCTGACGGGGCAGGTTTGTTGCAACACCATGCACGCCGATGCTGGCAGTACCAGCTCGGTTTCATTGTTCGACCTTGGTCGGATCCCAAATCGTGGCGGTGATGGTGCGGTTGCCGGTGGTGGCCTCCTGGAAATAATAGACCGTGACAATCTTGCCGTCGGTGCGCTGGACGCTTCGGGGATAGCCGAGGTCGCGGCCGCCGCCATCACTGCGCAAGCGGATCTCCTTGCCCCATGTACGTCCACCGTCGTTGCTCAGCCGGGCCCGGATACCGTACGGTTTCGCGCGGTAGCCATAAGTCAAACAGACGCGCCCATCCGCCAGTCGAATCATGCTGGCGGGATTGCCTTCGCCCGTGTCGGCCACCGAAGGCTCGTCCCGCTTCCAGCTTCGGCCGTTGTCCAGCGAACGATAGGTTTCGATCCACCCCTTGGCGCCATCGTGGTACCGGATCGCCGTGAGTAGTTCCGCCTCGGCCAACCGGATTGTGGAGGGCATGATGGCGTATCCTTTTGGCTCGTCGGCGATCCAGGCTATGAATTGCCAGGTCTTGCCGCCATCGGTGGTGCGCACGCACAGCGGCCGACCTTCGCGGCCGTTTTCCTTAGCAGCGGTGAGAAAGAGCATGCAGTCGTCCTTGCCATTGACCAGATAGTCCGTCCGGGCAGCGATCCCTTTCTGGCCAAAGAGCGGCAATCGAAAGGGCCCTTGCCAGTTCTTGCCACGGTCGATCGAGTAAGAGAAACGGGAAGGTCCGGTATTCACATCCGTCATGCGAACGGTCAGCGCGAAATCGGGATGGGTGAACGGGATACCGCCTGGACAATCCTCCCACGCCTTCTCCTTCAAACCCGGCGGCGTGATCCCGTGCAGGGCCTTTCCCACCGGAATCAATGCCCCTTTCTCGGCCGGATTCTCGACGGTCCAGGTCACCCCTCCATCGCGGCTACGGGCCAACAGATGCTCTTCGGGGCGATTATGGTCGATCGCGTGCCGGTTGGGGCCGTTATCCTTGAAATAGCCGGCGCTGAAGCCTACGAGGATCTCGTCGCCCCATGACCAGATGCCATGGTTGGCCGGCCAGCCGCCGAATCGCCCTCGCTCGGCATAGACCTGCACGTGGTGCACATCAGGAAGGGGCGGCTCGGCAGGAGCGGAGGCCGAACACCAACCTGTGAACCCGGCGCACAAGAGCGAAAACACTCGGTGCATGGATCGCTTATCTCTCCATTCTGGAGCAAGGCGTAGCCCTAGCATTCTTGCTCGGGACGACGAACGACGGCCGGCCATGGCTACTCCTGTTAAGAGCCAGCCTTGTCGTCGAACACCGGCCGGCTCTCATCCAAACTGGCATCCAGAATAGCAGGCGATGGCTTCGCATGCACCTCCGAAACCAAGGAAGTTGAATTACTTTCCTCTGTCTGGTTAGTGTCCCCGGCCATGGACCCGTCACTGTTGATCATGACCTGCGGCAAGGCCCCGGACGTGCTCGGGGCCAAAGTCAGATCGCTGCTCGCAATGGTCATGCCGATGCTGGCGGGCATCAGCAAGGGAACGCTTCGTTTCCCCGAAGAGGGAGAGGCTGCTTGGCCACCGCCCACGGTGAGTTGATTGATGTCAATGAAATCGAGCTTGTCGTTGCTGGAGCCCGTGGCGTTGGTGATAGTCAACAGCCCATTGGTGACCGTTACGGTTCGCCAGGCTTCCTGGAAGCGACTAAGGACGTTCACCCCCCCGCTGACGGCAAGCATGCCGTCGGTCGAGATCTCGTCGATGCTGTCGAAATTGCTTGGATCGCCGGAGACCAGGTGGATGGCGTAGGTGCCGTTGGGCACCGCAATTTGCCAGGCGTGGCCGCCCGTCGGCTGCTCCATGGCAATCCCCGTATCGTACCGCGAATCGCTCATGACACCCCGGGCAAAGGTGTTGGCCGAGTTGTCGCTGTCCCAGCCGTAGGTGAATCCATTTCCTCGGCTGCCATAGGCGTACCCATAATCCGGCATGTAGGCGGCCGGAACCGCGACGCCCACAGGCTGAAAATTGATCCGCGCAAACGGTACGCCGCCCAGCTGCATCGGAGCGTACCAGGTGACGCCATCCGTGTACGTCGTGCCATTCCGTTTGGCGGTGACCTGGATATTGTTGGCACCGGCAGCCAACTTCACGCCCGGCCAGAGGAAGATGTGATCGGTGCTGGTGAGCGTGCTGACGACCACGCCGTTGACCGAGAGCGTGACGGCATCGAGGTTGGAATAGATTTTGATATCCGCGGTGTTGGTGGGACGATTGATGTAGTTGCGGCTGGTGAGATAGAGGACGGGGCTGGTGGACCAGTTGGCCTTGTACCAGTAGAAGGAATCCTTGAGCGTCTTGCGATCGTAGCTGACCAGCCCCTTGTCATTGCGTCCGGGCGTATCCCCCTCATTGCGGCTA
>DATGIQ010000433.1:0-3991 GCA_035295665.1 Gemmataceae bacterium
CCATTTCCGGCGGGAGTGGTTGAGAGGGCTAGCGAACCAGCACCGCCGTTGACACCACCGCCCATGCCGCCGTTGCTTGTCTTACCTCCATTCCCGCCTATGCCGCCGGTCGTCGTGTTGTCGCTCAGGGTGCAGCCTAACAGGTTCAAGTTGCCGTAATTAAAGATGCCGCCCCCCGCACCCGCTCCACCGCCGCCACCGCCCTCGCCATTGCCGCCCGCCGGGCCCCGAGCCGTGTTGCCGCTCAGTGTGCAGTCGGTAAGGGTCAGGTTATCGAAGTTGAGAATGCCTCCTCCCAGCGCATCCTCACCGCTTGCCATACCCTTTTCGATCGTCAAGCCAATGATCTGGACTCTGATGGAGGCAATTCCGCCGAAGATGAGGAAGTCACGGTCGGCATGGTTGCCGTCGACAGTAAGCAGGTTGGCACCCAGGCCGATGATTGTGAGGTTTCGTTGAATAATCAGTTCCCGGGTCAGCGTGATCGTCTGCCCGACCAGGGTAGCACTGAAAATGATCGTATCGCCCGAAGTGCTGTTGTCGATGGCATTACGCAGCGAACCGGCTGGACCGGGATCGGGGCCATCGTTGGCGTTCATCACAGTGATCGTGGCCGGAGCCAGGCGGTCTTCGAGCACTTCCAGCCAGGGTTTGCCCCACCGCTTGGGGCATTGCCGGTGCCGACCACCCCGCCCTCTTCGGCCGTGAAAACGGGGATAGGGCTGGATGAGCTTTCGGATCCAGGAACGCAAGGTCATGGGGAGTTTCCTCACACAGGCCAATCGTGGGTCACACCAGCTCGGCTCCGTTCCCACAATGGCGAAGAATGAATGGAACAAGCGACCGCCACGGCGCGCACCACGGACTTGCGCCGTTCCGGACGGAACTACCGCTGTGTCAAATCGGGGAGGGCGATGAGATCGACGGACCGGACGGGATCGTTCCCGGAGTATCTCCGAAAGGGCGGGTGCAGGGGCATGTCCGGTGCCTGCGAGTTGCGCTCCCCTCTAACAACCTAATTGCGCGTTTCGATCAACTCGGGACAGGAAAAAAAAGAAATAACAGCGCTCCATCGGATTCACGTCGGTTTCGGAGCCGGGGCCGGGCCGATCAGCCGTACCGGAGCCCGGCCAAGCATGACCGCGCACATTCCGCCGCGCTGGGCGACGTTGACGACCTGCTTTTGTGAGGCCCGGCCCAGGATGGCTACGCCATACTTGGTCGGGGCGAACCCCATCACCGTGTAGAACGGCTCGACATGAATCTGTCCGTCAGGGCCCAGGACCGGGAATTCGCTCACCGGAATGCTGGCGAGCTGCTGGACCACCCAACCCTCCTTGTCGGCAAGCGCCCGGTCCAAGGCCGCTTCCCATTCCGAACGAGTCAGGCCGTGCCCGATCACCACGCCCTCACCGCCAAAGCAGCGATTGGGCTTCAGCACGAGCGATTCATGTTCCTGCCGAACGTAATCGAGCAGACCGGCGATCCGTCCGTCAGGGAGGTGCGTCCCCCGATCCGACAGAAGCCGGGTCCATAGGATGTGCCGCCGGAAAATCTGGCGTTCATCGGGACTGAAGTATCGCTGCGTGAACTGTGGATCGGTCAGTACTTCCCAGCAGCTCTTTTGATCCAACTCCGCGGCAATCGACGAAATGATGCGGTTTTGCCGGAACAAAAGCCGCATCGGCTCCACATCCACGCCTTGGCGAGCCAAGTCGATCAGGTCGCTGACGGGATAGTCCCGGTAAACGAGGTCCACCTGGTCATCTTTGTAGTAAACCTCCTCATTCCGCAGAGTCAACTCCGCCGGATCCGCGTGGGTCACTTTCATGCCGTACCGATCGTGAAAATACTGGATGAGTGCTTCCTGCTCGTCGGGTCCGCTGCCGGCGTATTTCGGTTCGACGAAACACACGCTGCGGGCCGGACGGCCGATGGCCTCCATGTGATCCAGGACTTCTTGCATGAGCAATTCGCGGATGTCTTGGCCGATCTCCAGCCGGAGCTGATTGTCTTCCGCCTGAAGAACGGGAAGCACGAGATCGGCCACAATCCGCTCCGCCGTGGGAACGAGGTGAAGGCCGCCGATCCCACTCATGTTGGGCTCCAGGAAGCGGAGCGAATCTTTCCACATCGGGCTGATGAAATCGATCATGGCATCGAGCCGGCCGAAGATGGGGTTGTGTTCACGCTGGCTAGGTCCCCAGCACCGCCATAACCAATCCTCTTCCTCCGGCGAGATCCGCAGGAGATCGCGCACGGCAAAGTCCTGCATGTATAATTCCGGCAACCGCTTGAGTGCATTCTGAATGGTGAGGGAAACGTAGTGGATGTAGGCCAGCTGATCGGGCAAAACGGTGATCGGACAGGGCAGCACGCGAATCGTGTCCAACTCCCCGTCGCGCAGATAGATCAGATGGCGGGCAACCGATTCCGCCCGCATGCTGTGCAGCAACGCAATCAAGGCAGGTTCGGGGATCTTGTAGAAGGCTTTGCGAACCTTGCTGGCCAGGCTCAGGCCGCTCAGGCCAACCTCTTCCGCGGGTGTCAACATGGCCTTCTCCCTTTGGACCCCGTAAGGGGCTGAATCAGCGCGTGACATGGCGGCCGTTGGTTTTTGTGCATCGGCCAATACCGTTAGAATAGCCCTATGATGGCGCGAACGGCCATGCGGGAAGAACAAGTCTATGCCGAACTCCTGCGGCGGGCACGAGAAGAGGCGGTATTGGCCTCGTGTGCCACGCTCCTGGAATGGGATGAGGATACCTATTTGCCCCGGGCCGGTGTCGAACATCGCGGCAATCAATTGGCCCTCCTGGCCGGCCTGCACCATCAGCTGGCCACACACCCCCGAGTCGGTGAGCTTCTGGGCGAACTGGCCGGTTCTGATTTCGTGGCCGATCCTCATTCACCGGCGGCCATCAATGTCCGGGAGCTGGGCCGAACTTATGCACGGCTGACGCGATTACCGCGCGGCCTGGTGGAGGAGCTGACCCGGACCACCACCCTGGCCCAGCACGAATGGGCCGCCGCCCATGAGCACGCCGATTTCGCCCGGTTCCAACCGTGGCTGGAAAAGATCATTTCTCTGAAACGCTGCGAGGCCCAGTGCCTCGATTTCCATGCCATTCCTTACGATGCCCTGCTCGATGAGTTCGATCCGGGGTCGCGGAGCCGAGAAATCGCTCGCTTGTTTGAGGCATTGCGACGGGAACTGGTGCCCCTCGTCGCCGCGTTCACGTCGGCTCCGCGCAAGCCCAATCGAGAGATCCTCGACCGCAGATTCGCGCCGGAGCAGCAGCGGGCCTTCGGCATCCAGGTGGCCGGGGTCCTCGGCTTTGATTTCGAGCGTGGCCGGCTCGATACGGCCAGGCACCCGTTTTTCTGTACGATCGGCCCCGGAGATTGCCGGATTACGACGCGCTACAACACCCATCATTTCAACGACGGGTTCTTCGGCATCCTGCACGAGGTTGGCCACGGGCTCTACGAACAAGGACTCGATCCCGAACATTTCGGCACTCCCATGGGCGAGGCGGCGTCGATTGCCATCCATGAATCGCAATCGCGCCTCTGGGAAAACCTGGTGGGGCGGAGCCGGCCTTTCTGGCAGTTTTTCTTTCCGGCCGCTCAGCGCTACTTTCCGCAAGCCCTCGCCGGCGTAACGGTGGACGACTTCCATTTTGTCCTCAACCGTGTCGAGCCGTCGTTGAATCGCATCCGGGCCGATGCGGTTACCTATGATTTGCACATCCTGGTGCGATTCGAGCTGGAGCAGGCTCTCATGCGGGGAGATTTGCAGGTGGCGGACATGCCCCAAGCCTGGAACAATGCCTATCGGCACTATCTCGGGATCACACCCTCCAACGACGCCGAAGGGTGTTTGCAAGACGGCCACTGGAGCGCCGGTTTGATCGGTTATTTCCCGACCTATACCCTGGGCAATATCTTTGCCGCTCAGCTTCTTGCCAGGGCGGAAGAAGAGCTGAAC
>DATGIQ010000434.1:0-27734 GCA_035295665.1 Gemmataceae bacterium
CAAGTCGGCCAGCTATTCGAACGACTTCCACGATGTCGTTAGCGGCAACAATGGTTATTTGGCTACCAAGGGCTATGACCTCGTCACCGGCGTAGGCAGCCCGCGGGCCAATAGTTTGGTACCGGATCTCGTGAAAGTCACGGGATCGGGAACCACGACTACTACGCCCACGGCCAAGCATCCGGGCAGCGTCACGGCAACGGTCATCATCAACCTTCTTCAACCGAATGGCTCGATTCTGCCTGCCGTGACGCCAGCCGTTTCCTCCGGCAACGGGGCCACTACTGCGGTCACGGCCGGCAATTCCCTGAGCGTTGGCACGATTGCTCCGGTTCAAGGTTCGGTGCCGTTCACGCCGGCTCCGGTTCGGCCGGTGGAACTGCGCATCGAAAGTGGCGGTGGCGATAATGCCGCCCTGCAAGATGACGATGATGCTGACACCGAAACGTGCCAGCTTTCACCGATGTCCGGCCGAGACGTTCCAGCGGGGCTGCCGAGCGCCGCAGTTACCCCGACCGATGTTCACGTTCCAGCGCTTTGGGCCCAGGCGTGCGATGCCTGCTTCGCCAGCGAGATGGCCAACGATGTTGCGACGAACTCGGTTGGGTCTCGAATCGTTTCCGAGGACGTCGGACTGATTTCGGAACCAGCAGCTGAGAGCAGCTTGCTAGCCGTCATCCTTGGTTGCTACTGGAGTGCTCATTTCAAGGACTCGGAACGGCGCACACAGGTCCGCCGCCGAGGGGTTGGTGGTACCGTTTAAAGCGGCATCGCAGCACGAGCCGCGGATAGGACTACTCTCGCGCCGTGGCTCGGCGGTAAGATAGAGTACCGATACGGAAGCGTTGCTGCCGGATACGGGAACTCCATCGTTTCGCCCACGAGAAAGGGTTGCCATGATTATCGATCCGGAGGACGTTGTTGTGCTCTGTAGCCGGGTCGACGATGGTCCCAGCGGTGTTGCCGGCTCGACCAAGGAAGTCTGCTGCGCGTGTCTGCGGCAGGTGTGGCTATCGCCGGCCACACGCGCCACGGTGGAGCGGGAGACGAAAGAATACAAGATTCTATGCTTGTTCTGCGGCGAAAAGCGCTTGCGTGAAAGCCCCTCGCCCGATGATAAACTCATGATGCCTTCGCCCGAGCAGCTGCGTGAGATCATCAAAGGCTTGAGCGAGTTGAATTAGTCCCATCGGGACCCGCCGTTTCCGAATCTTCGGAACAATCGGACCGTGCCGCCTCGGTCTCCTATTCGTCAAGGTTTACCGCCCGTCAAAGCGTGGACGGGAACCCTACCCTGTCCCTATCTCAGTCAACAGCCCTTGTCTGTCCCTGCAACCAAGTCTCGCTGGGAAGAGAGGTTCACCGTGTTCTTGCCGCGTTTCCTGCTCCTGTCGCTCGTCCTCCTCGTCTTGGCCGCTGCTGAACCCTCCCCCTCGGACAGCAAACCGGCCGAGCCGATGTCCGCGCCCACGTTTAGTGGATTAACGTTTCGGTCTCTCGGGCCTGCGGTGACTTCGGGCCGGGTGATCGGGTTTGCTATGCATCCTGGCGATCGCAGTCATTATTTTGCGGCGGCTGCCTCGGGGGGAGTCTGGAAGACAACCAATGCCGGCAACACGTGGACCCCGGTTTTCGACGGAGAAGGCTCTTACTCGATCGGCACCGTGGTGCTGGATCCCAAGAATCCCAACGTGGTCTGGGTCGGAACGGGAGAAAACAATAGCCAGCGCAGCGTCGGCTATGGCGACGGCGTTTACCGCTCCGACGACGGTGGCCATAGCTGGAAGAACATGGGTCTGAAGGCTTCCGAGCACATCGGTCGCATTGTGATCGACCCGCGCAATTCTAATATCGTGTACGTTGCCGCACAGGGACCCCTCTGGGGACCGGGTGGCGATCGCGGACTCTACAAGACGACTGACGGCGGTCAGAACTGGAAGAAAATCCTTTCCATCAGTGAAAACACGGGCGTCACCGATGTCGTACTCGACCCGCGCAAACCGGACACGCTCATCGCGGCGGCCTACCAACGGCGCCGGCATGTCTGGACGTTGATCGACGGTGGCCCCGAGAGTGCACTGTACAAATCGACCAATGGGGGCACGAGCTGGACCAAGCTCAAGACCGGGCTGCCCACCGAAGACCTGGGCCGCATTGGCTTGGCCATCGCCCCCACCGATCCGGACATGGTCTACGCCATCATTGAATCGACGGAGCATAAAGGCGGGATTTTTCGCTCCACCGACTTGGGAGCGACCTGGGAACGGCGAAACGAATTCGACCAACAGGCCCAGTACTACGCCCATCTCGTCGTCGATCCGAAGAACGCGGACCGGATTTATGTCATGAACGTCTACCTCATGGTCTCCGACGACGGTGGTAAAACCCTGCGCCGGCTCGGGGAACGGTTCAAGCACGTGGATAACCACACCATCTGGATCGATCCCAAGGATACGAATTATTACCTGGTCGGCTGCGACGGTGGCATTTACGAAAGCTTCGATCGCGGCGCCAACTGGAAGTTTCAGGCCAATCTGCCGATCACCCAGTTCTACGATGTGGCGGTGGACAACAACGGTCCCTTTTACAACGTCTACGGCGGCACGCAGGATAACTTCACGCTGGGCGGCCCGGCGCGGACGCGCAGCATCCACGGCATCACCAATGCCGACTGGTTCGTGACCCAGGGGGGCGACGGCTTCCACTCCCGTGTTGATCCGATTGATCCGAACACGATTTACTCCGAGGCTCAGTACGGCGCGCTGGTCCGCTATGACAAACGCACCGGCGAAAGCGTAGGCATCCAGCCGCTGCCGGGAAAGGGAGAGCCGCCCCTTCGCTGGAACTGGGATTCGCCGCTGCTCATCAGCCCGCATTCCCATACGCGGATTTACTTCGCCGCCAACAAGCTTTTCCGCAGCGACGACCGCGGCAACACGTGGAAAGCGATCAGCGGCGACCTGTCGCGTCAGCTCGACCGCAATCAACTTCCGGTGATGGGCAAGATCTGGAGCGCCGACGCGGTTGCCAAGAGCGTTTCGACCTCGTTCTACGGCAACATCACCGCACTGGCCGAATCCCCCAAGAAGGAAGGATTGCTCTACGCCGGCACGGACGACGGCTTGATCCAAGTGACGGAGAACGGCGGCAGCGATTGGCGAAAGATCGATCTCTTTCCCAGTGTCCCCGAGCGAACGTATGTGAGCCGGCTGCTTGCATCCCAGCATGACACGAACACGATCTATGTCGCCTTCGATAACCACAAGAACGCCGATTTCGCGCCTTACTTGCTGAAGAGTTCCGATGCCGGCAAGACGTGGCTTTCGATCAAGGGCGATTTGCCGGCCAACGGTCCGGTGCTGGCCCTGGCGGAAGATCCCGTGAACGCGAGCCTCCTTTTCGTCGGTACCGAATTCGGACTCTTTTTCACGCTCGATGGTGGCCAGAAGTGGATCCGACTGAAAGGGGGTTTGCCGACCATCGCCGTCCGCGATTTGGCGATCCAGAAACAGGAGAACGATCTGGTAGTCGGCACATTTGGCCGCGGCATCTACGTCCTGGACGATTACACGCCTTTACGCGGCCTCAAGGCGGAAACGCTAGCGCAGGAGAGTGTTTTGTTCCCGGTGAGGACGGCCTTGCTCTATGTGCCGACCCGGCAGTACGGTCTGCGTGGCAAAGGCTTTCAGGGTTCCGGATTCTATGCGGCCGCCAATCCTCCTTTCGGCGCAACCTTCACGTATTACCTGAAGGATACGATCAAGACCCGCAAACAGCGGCGTCAGGAAGCGGAGAAGGCGGCGGCCAAGAAGTCGGCCCCGTCGCCTTATCCGAGCCCCGAACAACTCCGTGCTGAGGCCGAAGAAGAGCCTCCGACCATGCTGCTCACCATTTCCGATGCCTCGGGAAAGCCGATCCGCATCCTCACTGGACCGGTGACACAGGGATTCCACCGTGTGAGCTGGAACCTGCGCGACCCGGCGGCAGCATTGCCCAAACCGCGGCCGCCGGGGGCTGATCAGGACCTTTTCTTTGAGGAGCCATCGGGGCCGCTGGTTGCGCCGGGGACCTATCGGGTTGCTCTGGCCAAGCGGGTCGCCGGTGTGGAGACGCCCCTGGGGCAGCCGCGGGAATTCACGGCTGTCGTCGCCAGCCCGGTCTCCCGCGAGCCAGCCGATTTGAAGGCACTGTACGAATTCCGGGAAAAGGTGGCCCGTCTCAGCCGGGCGGTCACGGGCGCCGTGGACGCAGCCAACGCCTTGAATGGGCGTTTGGAGCAGATCAAGCAGGCCCTCGATCAGACACCGGCCGCGGAGAATAAATGGAGGGACATGGCCCGGTCCCTGGAGAAGCGCAATCGCGACATTCTCCGTGCCCTGCGCGGTGACGCGGTCCTCCGTGCCCGGAACGAGAACACGCCGATCTCCATTTCGGAGCGTGTCGCCGAGATCGAAGGCTTCGGCTACCGAAGCCTGGACAAGCCAACCAACTCGCAGCAGGAAAACTACAAGATTGCGAACGAAGAATTCGGTCAGGAGCTGACCAAACTGCACACGCTCATCGAAGTTGACCTAAAGAATCTGGAGAAAGCACTGGACCTGGCCGGAGCACCGTGGACGCCGGGACGGCTCCCCAATTGGAAGGAGAAGTAGCGGATCACCTATCGGTTCCTGGTGGGATGCGCCTACGAAGCCGACAGCAATTGCCGGACGCTGCCGATGGAAACTTGCTCGAGATTGCTTACGACGCGGTCCGCCCCGGCTTGGACCAAGGCGGTCTCGCTGTGCTGGCCTCCCGACCGGACGGCAATACACTTCATCCCGGCTGCTTTCGCTGCCCGGACGCCGGCCACGGCGTCCTCCAGCACGAGGCAATGATTCGGCGACACCGCCAGCTTGTTTGCCGCGATGAGAAAAACTTCTGGGTCGGGTTTGCCACGCTGGATGTCCTCCACCGAGACCACTGCTTGGAAATACTGCTCGCTTTGCGTCAGTTGCAAAATCAGTTCGAGATTTTTGCGCGGAGCGCTGGAACCGATGGCCTGCTTGAACCCGGCCGTCTGGAGACCTTCCAAGAGCGCCCGTGCTCCGGGCAGAAGGATCACGCCGTGCTGCCGGGCGGCGGCCCGGTACGATTCTTCCTTGCGTTCACCCAGTTCAGCCACATCGCGAGAGCTCAGATGGGTCCCGAAGATCCCCGGAATGATATCCTGGTTCCGTAGCCCGAATGTGGCAGCAAAATCCGCCCGCGCGAACGGTTTCCCGATCCGGCCAGCCAGCACAAGCCAAGCCTGGAAGTGGAGTTCGGCTGTATCAACCAATGTTCCATCGACGTCCCAAATGACGGCCGACAATTCGGCTTGCAACATTTTGAGGTAGCCCCCTTGACACGCTTGCTATGATGGAAATGGCGAGCTGCCCTCTTCCGTAGCGGATTCCCACTGCCTAAGTGGGCGGCTCATCCTAGGCCGCGGTGTGGAGCAGTGGTAGCTCGCCAGGCTCATAACCTGGAGGTCGCAGGTTCAAATCCTGCCGCCGCAACTTCGCTTCCTGAGATTCCCCGATTTCCCTTTCATGGGCCGCAGGAAATTCTCCAATTCCGCACGATCCGATGCCGATGAACATCTAGGAACGTGTCCGCCCAATCTCCACGGATGGAGGCCGCCGATGAGCTTTATCCTACTGGTCGTCTTTGCGGCGGGATTCCTCAGTTTTTGGCGTGCCAACGACCTCAAAGCCGAAGAAACTTTGGACGAACAGCCCCATTTGCGCGGATGGGGTCGATTCTATCCAAAATAACACCCTTCAAGGTTGTTTCTTTTCCGGCTCTTTTTTCTTGTCCGCCGCTTCCTTCTCTGCCGCCTTTTTTCTCAGATACGCTTTGAATTCCTTTGGATCAATCTTGCCGTCCCGGTTTGTATCGATTTCATCAAAGGTTGCGGCAAAGCGCGTCCCTTTCAGTTCCTCCCGCGTTAGCCGGCCGTCAGCGTTGAGATCGAGAGCATCGAAATCGGGGCCATCCGCATCCTGAACCGCTGGACGATTCGCGCCCATGGGGCCTCCTGCCGCGGCGCGGAATCGTTCCACAGCCCGGCGCAGCTCATTCCGATCCAGGAAGCCGTCTTTGTTCGTGTCCAGAACATCAAAACTTGCGGCCAGGCGGTTCTTCGCCTCGGCTCTGCTGATTTTGCCATCCTTGTTCGAGTCCATTCGTGCCAGGAAATTGTCGACCTGTCGTTCCACCATTGGATCGAGCGCGCTGGCCGGGCGTGCGGCGGGCTGGGCAAAGCGTCGACGGAGGAGACCTTGGAGCGCGGCCAATTCGTTGCGGTCGAGCTTGCCATCACCGTTGGCATCGGCCCGCTCAAAGATAGCCGCCAGGAAGGGCGGTAACTCGTCCTTGCTGAGAAATCCATCCTTGTTCTTGTCAAACCGCCTGATGAAATCTTCTGGCGTCGACTTGAGCAATTCGGTTACAGCCGGCGGGACCTTTTTCGGTGCGTCCTTATTCGGCGGATCCTGGTCCGCGGCTCCAAGGCCGGAGAGCATGGCAAGGGTCCCGGTTAAAACCAGGGCACATGTCAACGAGCGATGCATCGATGGTTCCTCGTCTGGGGTTTCAAGGCTTCTGCCGCTTCAGGATGAACAGGACCTGCTTCGAGCGGGCCCGGGTTGTGAAGTCCGTTGGCCGCTCCTCGCTACTGGGAACGCCACAGATTTTGAGGCTGTCCCCTTCGAGCTGGTAAATCCCTTTAGACGTGTCCACCCCCGTGGCCACGTCGATGGTCTTGCGGCCATCGCTGACTTCCAGCTTGAACGTTCCCAGCTCGGTGTGGTCGGGATATTCGAATGTCAGCTTGTCGCCATTGAAGATCAGCTTGATGTGCAGGCTTTCCAAGGTGGGTTTAGGCATGGCCTTGCCCTCGCGTTCCAGCCCGGTCGCCACCCACGTGCCCTGAAGGAGTTCCCTGTCGATCGAAGCAATCTCGGCCGGAGATTGATCCGTCGGCAGCAGTGCGCCGCCTTGTTTGGTCCACCACGATTTCCAGGCTGCGATTGCTTTGGCGTTCTCGGCCCGACTGGCGTCGGGAACCGGACCATGATCTTGGCCAGTCAGCGCTTTGAGCGCGGCGTGCGCGCCCCGGACCACGGGGGGTTCTGGATCTTCGAGCAAACGAATGAGGTGCGGGATGAATTTTTTCTCCTGTTTCATCGCACACGCCAGGGCCGCGGCCCGGCGAATCTCAAGGTCCTCCTCCTGTAGCTTATCTTCCAAAGTTGCCGCGGTCATGCGTGCCATGCGCTCCGCCAAGGCATCGCGGGCCTTCGTCTTCCTGGCCCCGGCCAACTGCGGAATGGCAGCCGCCAACGCTTCGGTGTACACCAGTCCTTTGCCTTGCTCGAGCTTTTCCAGCAAGGCGTCTTGCTGTGTCGGCGCGGCCTGAACCAGCTCAGCACTTAAGCGGGCAGACTCGGGATCGAGCGGCGCACGGGGAGAACGATTATTGCGGCGGGCGAACTGGTCGGGATTTGGCAGTTTTGAAGCAAGGGAATTGCTGTTCCCCTCCTTGGCCGGCTCGGCAGGACTGTTGGATTTTGCCAGCGTACCGCCCAGGCCGCCGGCACGCAGGGCAACTTCGCCGGGATCGTTGACTTTCCCGCGCAGGCTGCTGGAAAGATCCTGGAACAGATTCGATCGCCGGAGAAAAAGGAGGGCGAAACTGGTGTCAACGCCCCCCTCAGGATAGCCGCCGCTCCAGCTACCGTCGCTGCGCTGCTGGACCAGTGCGAACGCCGCACCCCAGCTGTACCAATCCTTCTTGCCCATGGTTTGTAGTCCGTAGATCACGGCGACCCGTTCCAGCGACCACAGGAAATAGTAGTTCAGGTAGCCGTTCGTGCCTCCTGGCTTGGGACCGCCATCCAGGACGAGGCCGGGACCGAGCGGTTGCTGCGGCAAGCCGACCAAACTCCCCAGGGCGACCAGACCGGCCCGCACGGAAATATCCCGTCCCGGATCGCGTGGCTTGCCCGCCCCGATCTTGGCCTCGTTGACCAGGCCATATGCGGTGGCCAGTCCAAGGAGGCCGGCGCAAATCATGGCGGGACTGCTCCCGGTATGCACACCGCCGCTGGTATAGCTCCAGCCTCCGTCGGCATTCTGGGTATTGCGGAACCGGGCCTCCAATCGGGCCAAGGCGACGGCAACCGGCAAGCCATAACGATGTCCCACCCACAGCGCCAGGGTCGCGAATTGGGTGTTCGAATTATCCGAGTTAGGAGCCCCGCCGCCCTCCTGCCGGAGCCGTTCCGCCTGTTGCAGCTGTTGCTGAATCTCCGGAGGCAATTCTGCCAGGGTGCGTTTTTTTTCGGAAGGCTCTTGCTTCGGATCCTTTCCCTTGGGCTGCTTGATCGCTTTCCGCAGCCGGGCCGCTTCGGCCTCGTTGATGTTCGGGCACTGATACGTCCAACCGCCGTCGGCACTTTGTCCGCCCAGTAAGCGCACCGTCAGGGATTCGATCAGGGGAACATCCCTGGAATCGCCCAGGCGATCGAAGAAGAGGATGCAGAGCGAGATCGAGTAGGTATCGCTGAGCAAGATCGATCCGTCACGGAGAGCTGGTGCCAGTTTCCGGATTGCAGGATCCTCGGCCGCCACTCCACACTCCAGCAGGGCCAGCCCCGCCAGTGCGCTGGCTCCGATCGTCCCACTGCTCGAACGCACCCAGAGCCCGTCGGCTGTTTGGTTCTGTTTGAGGTAATCGACGCCGCGTTCGACCGCCTTCCGGATGACGTCTTCATCCGCGGCACGAGCCGGGCCAATCACGAGCGCCAGGAAAGCAAACAGAGCCCAACAGACGCGGATGTGGATAGACATGAAAGGCATTCTCCGGTTGGCGCTCGAACCACGCGGTGCTTCTCTCCTTTAGGATAACCTGCGATGGGAGACGGAGCCAGTGCAGTCAAGCATTCGGCGAACCAGATCCGGAAGAAGCCTATTTCTGTGGCGGCCCTTCACGCTTCGGGTTCCACAATTTGTCGGGATTGAAATCATCCTCATCGAGATGGACAGGGAACTCGAAGCGATCGTAGCAGTAATATTCTACCTCATGGCCGTGATCGTCCTGCGTGATGAGGAGAACGGGAAACTTCGTCGTCGAGTCAAACACCCAAAGACGGCGGCCACCGTGCGGCAACAGGGGTTCGGCGCCGGCGGCAATCGTTTGTTCGGCGGCTTCGCAGGGATCGGTGAATTCGGGACGCTGCACGGGGCCCAGATATTTCAACATGCTGGTGCCGCGATCGGACTCCTGGAGCGCTTTGCCAAAATTCTCGATGAGCATACCGATCCCGGCCTCCTGAACGGAGTGCCGGCTGGACGAGACAACGAATGGACTATCGGGAGCAATCGCAAACCGCTTCCCGGCAGGCATGAGAGGAATGTCCCCGGCTGCCAGGAGCGTATGAATCTTGTTTTCGTACTGGCCTCGAACATAGACAACTTCGCGGCCATTTTTTTCCGCTCCTAGCCACTTGAAATAGACGCTCCAGGGATCCTTGCGGAACTTGAAGAGGAGAATCTCTTCCGGTCTGTCCTTGCCGTTGATCTGCTCACGGCGAGTCAAGCGGACAATGTACGATTCGACCTTCGCATAGCGCTCCGCTGCTTCACGGTGCAAGGTGTGCAGTTTCGCCGTTGGGTCATTGGCGCTGGGAGACGGAGCCGCGGCGGAGGGTGTGAAAGCCGGCGCTGGTTCCGCGGGCGCTTGCATCGGCGTTTGAAGGGGCAGCTCAGCACAACCGAGCCCAGCGATCACCAACAGCAAACCGATGAAAGAGCCGTAGCCTTCCTTGCGCGAACCCATGCCGAATCCTTTCTGCCAGGGCCAGTGAAAGGATACTCAGACCGAAACAGAAATGACAGGGGAATCGCGAAACGGTCGTCTCCCAGTTTCCCCATTTTGTGCAAGGCATCAGGACGTGGCGCGACCGGTTTGCGGTCCGTCTGACAATGGATTTGCGATTTCGAGTTCGCCGAGCACATCCAAGGCAACGGCCAAAACTCCCTCCCGATGGCCTCCTGTGTGGAGTTCGCGAACGAAGCGGCGGGTTGGAGGCGATGGATCTTCCCAGCGCATGGCCGCCTGCAAATAAATCCTCCAGTCCGCATCGGAAGCGTCGCCCCGACGATTTTCGAGGCGCTGCCGCACCACCTCCGGCTCCGCCCGGCACAGCAGCAATACCGAGCGGACTCCCCAACGCTGCGCCGCTTCCAGGAAGCTGCGCCGATGCTTTTCCTCGCGAAAACTGGCATCCACGAGAACCCGTTTCCCTTCGAACAACAACTCCTCGGTCCTGCGGAGACATTCCGCATAGGTGCGTTCGGTCCACGCGGTCGTGTACAGGCCGTCCTCGAAAGCGGTGGAAGGCTGCGACCCCGCGGGAGCACCGGCCAACTCCTTCCGAATCACGTCGGAGCGAAGAATCTGCAACCCGGCGTCCTCGGCCAACGCGGCGGCCAGGGTCGACTTGCCCGTGCCAGGGAGGCCGCCGACCAGAACCAGGCATGGCCTCCGCTGCGGTTCCTCCAGCAAATCGAGGGCCGACAGCCAATGGGCGCGAGCACGCGCCCCGGCCGCGGCCCGCTCCGTGTCGGGAACTTCTTTCTCCGCCAGCTCGAATCCTTCCACTTTGCCGCGCACCGCGGCCCGGTAGCTCGTGTAGAACGGCAGGAGAGATCGGCCTTCCTCATCGTGGGAAGTGCCGAAGTATTCCTCGGCGAAGGCGGCCGCCAAATCGCGCCGGCCGTGGAACGTGAGGTCCATGACCAGAAAGGCCATATCGGCAATCGGATCGGCGAAACGGAAGCGCGTGTTGAACTCGATACAATCGATGATCACCAGATCGCCGAGGGACGAACGCTCGCGGAGAAGATAAACATGGTCCAGGTGCAGGTCACCGTGCGTGTCCCGGATCACGCCAGACCTGGCTCGTTTCTCGATCAAGGCCTGCCGGTCGGCCAGAGCCTGTTCGGTCAAGGACCGCAGACGGTCGTAAACCGTTCGACTCAGTGTGCTCCCGACCTGGGCCGCGGCTTGCTCGAAATTTTCCCAGGCGTTGCCGGCCACGACTTCGAAGCGTCCCCGGGCAGCAATGGCCTCGTCCGTGTCCGCCTGAGCATGAAAGGCCGCAATCTTCCGAGCCAAGATGCGGATCAATTCAATGCCTACTTCCCCCTTTCCAAGGCGTTTCTCCAGCGTGGCCTCTTCCGGCAACCGTTGCATTTTCACGGCCCACTCGACTGGCTCGCCGTGGCCGTCCATCTGCAACCTTTTGCCGCTCATGGTCACCGGCACAACACCGAGGTAAACTTCGGAAGCGAGACGGCGGTTCAGACGGACCTCCTCCTCACAGAAGTGGTGTCGCCTTTCCAGCGTGCCAAAATCGAGAAAGCCCAGCTGCACCGGCTTCTTGATCTTGTAGGCGTACGGGCCCGCCAGGAAAACAACCGAAATGTGCGTGTGCCGCACCTCCACGGTCGAGACCGCGGACGGATAGGCGCCCGGGTCGGACAGTTGTTCGATCAAGGAAGCCAAGTCCATGGTCCGTCGTCCGTAGCAAAGAACACAAACGTAATGGCCGTGAACCGGTTAATCCGGTTCACGGCCATTTATTCTACGGACTATCGACGACGGACTATGGCGCCGCCCCCGCCGGGCCCGCGGCCGCCGCACCCAGTACCTGTCGTTGCTCTTCCTCTTCGTTGATGATGATGCGCGGCGTGACCATCATCAGGAGGCTTTCGGTTTCGCGGCCGTAGCCGACGTTCTTGAACAACCGATCGATGTACGGAATCTTGCTCAGGATCGGCGGGCCGAATTCGTTGCGGCCTTCGGACAACCGCTTCAACCCGCCCAGGAGCACCGTACCGCCGTCCGGCACGTTGACGGTCGTATTTACCGCCACGGTGTTGAAGACCGGCTGCTGGAGGAACTGCGTGAACGGCACCGGCTGGCCAACCGCTCCGCCTTCGAAGATCGGCGTGATGAAGGTCGTGATCGGGTAGAGCTGCACATTGGCCGACGTCAAGTTGGTCAACGTGGGAGTCAGATTCAGGCGTACAAAGCGGCGGTCCGCCGAAATCACTGGCTGGATGGCCAGCGTGACGCCGCCGGTGGGGAACGGACTGTTGTTCGGCACGAACACGACCTGGCCGCCCAGCTGGGCGACGCTCACGCTGGTCACGAAGAACTGCGTGTCGCTGACCGTGATGGTCGCCGTTTGGCCGTTGTACATGGTGAGCTTGGGCGCCTGCATGACGTTGGTGCGTTGATCGCCCTGGGCGGCTTCCATGAACATGTACACTTCGATATCGCTCAGGAACGCCAGCCCCAGACTCACGCCACCGTTGCCGCCCGGGATGCCGGGGTAGGCACCGAACGGCGGGACCGCCATCTCATAGCTGCTCGTCTTGATGGGGATGTTGAGATCCTGGGTGAAGCTGCCGGCGGGCGTCAGGCCGGTCACGAAGTTATTCGGGCTAAAGTGGTTGATGAATCCGAACGGCCGGAATTGCTGCGAAACCAGCTGCGGCTCGTACTTCGTCTGGTCATTGCGGATGTTGAGGTTGAAGTCCACACCAATGCGTTCGAAGAACGACTCAGCAATGGTGATGAAGCGAATCTCCACGGCCACCTGCTGGTCTTCCAATCTGCGGAGGGCGCCGAGCAGATCGGCAACTTGCTCCTGGATATCGGGCGTCTGCGTGATGGCCAGGGCCATGCCCAGGGGGAAATACTCGATCGTCGCCTGTCCGCCCACTTCGCGCCAGGTCTGCGGAGCAATCACGCTCTGGATGAGCCGGATAAGCTCCTCCTGCATTGTCCGGGCATTTTCCTTGGTGACCTTGGGCGTGCTGGAGGCAGCCGAGCCGGGCGAACCGCCAGCCGATTGGCTTTGGCTGATCGGCGTGCTCATACCGGCCATGGAGTTGAGTCCCACGTACGGTGTCGAGGAATTCAGCATCAAGTTCGAGTTTTCCACATTCAACTGTCCCATGGCCGCCCGCAGCACACTGCTATTGGGCGTGGTGGCGTCGGGAATCGGAATCACCAGGTCAGGAACCGGATAGACTTTGAGGATCATGCGACCGCGGGCCTGATCCTCGGTCGTGACTTTCAGCACCTCGTCTCCGACCACATACGTCAGGCGTGCCTGGCGGAGGAGCAGGTTCAAGGCCGATTTCAGGGACACGCCTTCCAGCTTCATCGTTACCGGCCGCTCCAGGCTAATCCCGGCTTCATTCAGCGCCGGCTCATCCGGAACGATGTTCATACCGGTCGTGACCTGCAAATCATCGAGAATCTGCTTGAGGGGCGTGTCCTTGTAGTCCAAGCTGCTGATCGGACCCTCCAGCCGGCGATAGATCGCCTGCTCCTTCTCGTTCTTGGTGCTGCTCAAGCCGCCCAGGTTGATGGGTTTGCGGTTCTTGCTCAGCTGGTACGTCGCCGGATCGATGTGGAGCGGATTGTAACTATCCACACTCGGGCCCGGATCCTCGGCATAATTCAGGGAGTCCACAAACATGGCTTCCCGGCGTTCCTTGGCACCCTTGGATGTCAGCAGGTTCGCCTGAATGCGAGCCGTGTAGATGGCGGCCCCGGCTACCGGATCATCCGGGTCCAGTTCCTTGGCCCGACTGGCATACATCTCGGCTTCCTTGTACTTGCCCTCTTTGAAGAGGGTGTTGTACTGCTTCATGAGCTCGGCGATCTGCTCCTTCTTGGCCTGCTCCTGCTTCGCCGCTCGGGCCAGGTTTTGCTCCGCGGTCTCGTGCTGATTGGCCTGGAGCTTCTCGAAATCGCGTTGGTGCTTCAGCGTCCGAAGCTGCTGGAGCCGGCTGTCGATGGGCCGCTGAAGCAGGGCCAACTTATCCGCATCTAGACCGGAATCCCGCAACGCAGCCGTATAATCCTGGAGAATCTCCAGCGCCCGGTCGGTTTCGCCGGCCTGGAAGCGGCGCGTCGCCTCACTCTGGGCCTGCAAGCCATCGACACGCAACTTCTGGTATTTCACCTCTTGCATGGCCTCCGCCTGCTTGGCGAAGTCGGCTTCCGGGTGCGTCGACCGTACCGCGGTCTGCGCCGGGGGCGGAGTGTCGGTGGCTACTGCCTTACCAGGCAAGCCTGTCGTGCTTGGCCGTTGCGGTGCCGGCGTATTTTCCTGCATACCAGCCTGGACCACCGCGGTGGGCTGCATGCCGGGCGAGAGCATGACTTCCTTGAGCCGAGCCTGCTTCTCGGCAGACAGCAGATGCGGATCGATGCTGCGCAGCATGGTGCCGGCCTGAGGATATTCCTGCCGGTGGAAGGCGTCCATGGCCGCATCAAACGTACGATTGGTGGCCAGCACGCGCTGGTTGTATTCCTCGCCATCAATGGAGCGGAGCATCTGGGCAGCCTGCTCCTGCACACCGTACGGCCCACTGAAGGCCGTCTCGGCCAGCCGGCGGGCGTTGCTGGTTTGCCCCGCACGCAGCTCCATGCGTGCCTGTGCCAGCAGTTCCTGGCCATGCTGCGTTGGGCCGGCCACGACAGGCGTCGCCGGCTCCTGGTGGCGCATCTGCGAAATCTGCGCCGGAGCCGGTGCCGCGGTCGGCGTCACGGCCTTGTCATGAACCTGCGGCATGCCAGCAAGCTTGGTATCGATCAATTGCAATTGCGCATCGAGCTTGAACGCCACCGCCAGTTGCCGGGCTTGTTTCAGCTCGATCTCGGCGCGTTGATACCGACCGGGATCGCTATTGGCGGCGGCAGCATTGTCGCTGGCCTGCTTCATCAGCGTCTCGATCCGGTTTTGACACAGGGCCGACAAGGCCAGCATCACCAGCTCGGGACGATCCTCGTTCGGTCCGAAGGTGGCGCCGGTGTTCCGAGCCTCCTCGGCCTTCTGACGAGCTTCCACGAGCCGGCCTTCCTTCTGAAGCTGTCGGGCTTCGGCCAGCAGGGCTCGTGCCTGGGCCTTGTTATCGGGCACCGCGGGCGGGCTAACCATCGGCCCCGCTGGGCTCGGCGACACGGGCGGATTGTTGGCCATGACCGGCTGCATCTTGTTGACCGTTTGCTTTTCGGGCTGCGGCCAAACCGGAGCCGGCGGATTGCTCTGCGCCACGGCCGTCTTTTCGGACGTCTTGGGACCTTCGACTTCCTTCTTGGCCACCTCGGTGGGAGGCACCGGCAACTTGGGCTTCTGGTTCTTGGCTTTGCTCGTTTCAATCTCGGCAAGGAGCTTCTGCGGCCGATCACCGAGATCCCAGAAGCCATACGGACCATGCAGCCGCTCGGCCCGGTGCGCGAAGCGCTCCGCCTCGGTCAGGTTACCCTGCTCGAAGAGCTTGCGTGCTTCGGCCAACGCATGAACCGATTCTTCCTGATCGCGTTTGAGCTGGGCCTTGCGCACATCGAGCATGAGCTTGTCGGGCGAGTCCTCGAACAAGCCCCAGTGCGTGGGCTTGGCATTGGCCTTCATGGCCAGCGATTGCGCCTCTTCCAGTTTGCCGGCTGTGTAAAGGTCGCGCGCCTGTTTGAGCATTTGCCGCGGGTCGGACGAATTGTTCATGTCCGGGCCGCTCGTGCTCGCCACGGCGGGCTGCTTCTTGGCCTCCAGATCGTGCACTTCCGCCAGGACCTTGTCCGGCGTATCTTCCCACCAGCTCAGTTCGGGCTTCAGATTGTTGGCCTGATCGGCGAACTGCTTGGCCTGGGCAGCGTTGCCGGCCTGTAGTGCCTGACGAGCTTGCTTGAGCAGTTGGCGGGCCTTCTCGGTGTTGTCTACGCCCGGTTGGAGCTTGTCGGTTCCAGTGGCCGGGGTGGTGTCATTTTTCCCCACAAACGTCTTCAGAGCCGTGAAACTGGTGGACGTATCTTTCGGGGCGTCCTTGGCCGGTGCCGACGCGACCACCTTCTGTGCCCGCGCTGTCGATACATCGCGGAGGACCTTGGAAGGCGTATCGCTCCAGGGCAAGTGCGCCATCGAACCCCAGAGCGTACTGGACTGATCCGCTTGCTTGGCCAGCCGTTCGGCCGTGTCCAGGTCGCCGCGGTTGTAGGCCTCCCGGGCGGCGCTCAGCAACACCTTGGGATCGTTCGAGGTGACGGTGACGGTCCGTGCATGGGAGATGTCCTCGAGCACCTTTTGGGGCGTATCTTCGCCGGTCTGGAACGCAACGCCGAGCCGCTGAGCTTCGAGGGCCAATGCCTGAGCGGCGTCGTAATTGCCCCGTGCCATGAGCATCCGCGCTTGGTTGAGTTTACTCCGAGCCTGCACCAGGCTGGCGGCGTTCCCGGCTGCGGCCGAAGCTGCTGTGCTCCCCTGGCTCGGCATGATCTTGGCGCTGAGCTGCCCAAACCGCTGCTTGTCCGCAGCCGTCAAAAACTGCTGGTTGGGAGCAATGCTCTTGAGCAGCGTCAGGGCATCTTGAGTCCGGCTCTGAGCAAAGGCTTCCTCCGCTTGGCGGAGTTGGCTGGCTCCATCCCGGCGGGCCTTCAGGGCCGTACCGTTCAATTGGAGCCAATTGCTCAAGTCGCGGCGCTCGGCCGGCGTCAGATCGTCTTGTCCCGCCTGGGCTTGCTGGAATTGTGTCGCGGCCAGCTCGTAGTCGCCACGGCGGTAAGCATCCATTGCCATCCGCAGCGCATCATGGACGCGCGACGGCCGGGATTGTGCTGGATCGGTGATCCCCGCCGGCGGCGCCGGCGCTTGGGCGTGCAGCGCGAGAGGCGCCAACGCAATTCCAACCGCTACGCTTATCCATGCCACTGTTGATGCCCTGACCACCCTGGCCTCCTTTCCCCGTCCGACCTCCGGCCGGCTGCTGGATGCCGGTTTCCTTGATCCCCCACGGCCCGATGCCCGTGCCGGCACCCGACCCGACCTCCCGCCCGAACGCCCCTGCTCGGCGGCGACCGGAAACCTGAGTGTTTCGGTTTCGCTAAAGATAGGGGCTGAAAGCGGCGGGAAAATAGCGATCCGTCCCAGAGCGGTCAAGAGCAGATAGCGATGCAGACACGAAATCTCTCAAGTGGAGCGCGGGCAAGCTCGGCAAATCGAGGAGACTGCCTCTTCCAGGAAATGTTGAGCATCGGTTTGGCTCTGCATTCCCGGCGGCGCTGCGCGCCGCTCCGGCGGCGTTTCGCACAGCACCGCCGAGAATGCAGAGCCAACAAATTCGGTGAGTGAGCTCGCTCTCGTCAATCGGTAACCCGCACGCCGTAGCCCCGCAGCGTAGCGAGCTGGCTGGTGCGGGCTGCATCCGAGAGCGGATTGCCGGAGACGTACAGCCGCAGGTAGGGAGCGAACCGTTTCGGTCCTTCCCCATCTGTCTTGGCCGCCGCCACCAGCGGCGTCAAATCGGTGATCCGATTTCGTTCCAGCATGAGTAGACTGAGTTCGCTGTCCTTGGCCAACGGCGTGAGGTCGCTGATCTGATTCTCTTTCAATTCCAGCGTCGTGATTTTCGTCAGCTTGGCCAGGGGCGAAATATCCTGGATCTGGTTATGCCCGAGGGAAAGCGAGGCCAGCTTCGTCAGGTTACCGAGCGAGGCAACGTCATGGATCTTGTTGTCGGTCAAATACAAGGAGGCGAGATTCGTGAGCCCACCCAAGGGAGCAAGGCTGCTAACCTGGTTATGGGAAAGCTCCAAATACTGCAATTTCGTCAGGCCGCCGAGCGGCCCGATCTCGGTGATTTTGTTGCCCGCCAGATCGAGCGATTGAAGATTCGTCAGATCTTTGAGGGGTTCGAGGTTGGAAATCTGGTTGTTCGTCAGTTTCAGTAGCGAAAGGTTTTTGCATTTTTCCAGCCCCTTGAGATTGGTGATCTGCTTTCCAGCGGCTTCCAGGAGGTAAACGTTGGCAAGGTTGGCATCAGAAAGATCTCCCAAGCTGTTCTGCAGGACGGCCCGCACGGCCGCTTCCAGGTTTTTATCGGCAAAGGGTGGTGGAGCAGGAGGAGCCGCGGGAGCCTTCGCCGTTTCCGCCTTGGCCCGCGTCAGCACAAACAGCGTTTGGCCGGAATCGGCCTTGGTAGCGAATTCCTTGGGCCGTGGTTTGCCGGGATCGCTGCTGCAAATCTTCAGCGTCTCGCCTTCGAGCGCATAGATTCCCTCATGCGGCTTCCCTTTGTTGGGTCCGAAGTTCATCGTGATCTCGATGGCTTTGGGCTTCTTGCTCGGATCGAGCTTGTACGTTCCCGCGCCGGCCATGCCGTCAGCAAACTTCGCGGTGAATTTGCCATCGGCGGTGAACGTTGTCACGGCGTTCACGAAGGCCTTGTCCGGTTGGCTGTCGTGCTCTGCCTTGGTCACTTTCCACGTCCCTGCCAGTTTCTCGCTTTCCTTCTTGGCAGCCGCGTCTTTCGGATCGTCGGCAGCGAACAGGGAACCGGTCAGGTATAGGAACAACAAGGCTTGATGCATCTTCATGGTAGCAGTCTCCCAGGAGGAATGAATCGGCACGGCTGGCCGGCACGTGAGCGCGCCCCGTGCCGGTCAAGATTTGGCTGACTTCTCCCGTTGGCAGGGAAGTTGCTGCAAGCTCTGGCAGCCCGGCGGAAGTTCGGCCTCTTCAACAACCAGGACCGGGAAGCCATCCCTGATCGGAAACTGTAGCCGGCACTGCTCGCAGATGAGGTGCTCCCCTTCCAGGTGAAGGCGCGTTCGGCTCGGATCCAGCGGACAACGCAGGATTTCCAGTAATTCGGGATTGATCATCGCACAAATCCAAGATTCTGGTTGGTCGGCACGAGTCCACGGATTATAGAGCAGCCACGGACAGGGCGTCAATCAAGGGGCTGACCTGTTCTGGCCCATCGCATCGATGATGTACACATCATAGCCCCCCTTTCGATTGGAGATAAACGCCAATCGTCGGCCGTCCGGCGACCAGGTTGCGTAGTTGTCCTGGCTGGGATCGCGCGTCCAGTTACAGGGTTGCGAACCATCCGCGTTCATTACGTAAATCTCGTAGTTGCCGTCGCGGTTGGAGGTAAACGCGATTCGCTGGCCGTCGGGAGACCAAACCGGCCAATAGTCCATTCCCCGGTGCTTGGTAAGACGACGTACCTGGCTGCCGTCCGCGTTCATGACGCAGATTTGCAGATTGCCATATCGGCCACTGCAAAATGCCAGTTGCTTGCCGTCGGGAGACCAGGCCGGGTTGTAGTCAGCCGCGATCTCATTGGTCAGTCGTTTCACGTGCTTGCCGTCGGCGTCCGCCACGTAAATCTCCTGGTTTCCGTCCCGCGTGCTGACAAAGGCGATGCGGTTGCCGTCCGACGACCACCGTGGTGACTCTTCGAATGCTTGATTGGGGATCAGCACCTTGCTGTCGGAGCTGTCGGCGTTGATGGTGTTGATCTGTAGCTTGCCGTCGGTCCCTTGCAGGACATCGTAGACAAAGGCGATGCGTTTGCTGTCGGGAGACCAGCAGCCGTCGAAATGGGGTTGGGCTTCCTGACCGAGCAGTGGTTTCAATTCACTGCCGTCGGCGTTCATCGTCCATAGGCCCATCTTGCCGGCGTGGAGGCGGGTGAAGAGAAACTTCCTGCCGTCCGGGGACCAGCTCAGGTGCTGCTTGAAATCGCGATCGTGGGTCAACCGAACCGGTTCCATCAGAGCAACTCTTCGATGACCGTGCCACTCGGCCCCAGCCCGATCGTCGCCGCCTGTTCGCTGGTGATGCCAACACAGTGGCGAACGGTGGCCAGCACATCGGCCGGCGTCAGGGGATGGTCGTGAGGATGTTCGCCGCGAGCATCACTCGCCCCGAGAACCCGGCCGCCGTGGATGCCGCCCCCGGCCAGAAGGGCGCTGTAGCAATGTTCCCAATGTTCCCGGCCCGCTTTGTCGTTGATCTTCGGCGTGCGGCCAAACTCACCCATGACGACCACCAGGGTTTGAGCCAGCAGGCCTCGGTCGCGCAGGTCGATCAGCAACGTCGACAACGCCTGGTCAAGCCACGGCGCCTGGCGATCCTGCATGATCTGGAAATTGCGATAATGGTGGTCCCAGCCGCCGTCGCCGGCATCTTCTTCCGCCTCGACGTGATCGCTCCAGTTCACCTGCACAAACGGGACGCCATGCTCGACCAGCCGCCGGGCAAGCAAGCACGACTTGCCAAAGCGGGTTTGGCCGTACCGGTCCACCAGGTCCGCCGGCTCCTCTGCGAGATCGAACACCTTCCGTGCCGCCGGAGACGTGAGCAGGGCAAACGCTTGGGCCCGGTAGTCATCGATGGCCTTGGCCGCGTGCAGTTGCTCCGTCTGGCGGTCCAGGCTATCCAGGGCTTGCCACAGCTTTTGCCGTTGGCCAAGCCGGTCCGGGGTCAGATCGGACGGCAATTGCAGGGCGGGAATCTGGAAGCCGGCCAGCGGATCATATTCGAGGCGGAACGGGTCATACAGAGCACCGAGCGAACCGCCGCCTTCACCAACAATGGCCTTCTTTCCCTGGTGCAAGCGGCCGCCCACCACCATGAAAGGCGGCAGCGGCGGTTGGAAGCCATGTACCCGCGCCACCACCGAGCCGATGGCCGGCCGTGCGGTGCCGGCTTGCGGCTGGCCGCCAAGGTTGAGTCCCCCGGACGCGCTACCCGTCAGGCCAATCGTGCCGGCGATCCCGTGGTCATTCGAGCTCGTGTGGAGCGCGCGGAGAAGGCTGAAAAGATCGACTACCTGAGCGAGCTTCGGAAACAATTCCGTGATGCGAATGCCGGGAACTCTTGTAGCGATGGGGGAAAACGGTCCACGGAATTCGAGCGGGGCACTGGGCTTGGGGTCCCAAGTATCGAGGTGGGCCGGCCCGCCCCAGAGCCAAAGGAGGAGGACCGACTTGGCCGACCCCGCCATCGATTGGGCAGCCTGGGCTTGGCAACGCAGGAGATCGGCCAAGGACAGCCCGAGCACGGTGCTCCCGCCGGCCTGGAGAAAGGCCCGGCGCGTCCAGGTCTGGCAGGTCCGCTGGCGTTGTCGGCCGAGGAACAGCATACCGTCCACTCCTTCGCTGGGATTGCCAGCCAATAGGAGCCGATTATATCACTCCTGCCGACGAATCGGAAAGTGTCCGTAGTCCGTGGTGTGTAGCCAGGCTGCTACGGACTACAGACTACGGACCTCCCTGGATTTTGCGGAGCGCCTCTTCAGCGGCCCGGCGGACTTTGCCGTCGGTAGTTTGCGTAACCTCCTTGAGAAGTCGAACGATCTCCGGACGGTTGGCCTTGGGGCCAATTCGTCCCAGGGCCAGCGCCGCCTGATAACGGCAGTCACTGGCAAAGGCCGGCGTCACGCTCATTTCCGGAGCGCGCGCTTCCCGGCCGACGCCGCTTACCTTGGCGTCGGAACCGGTGTAAACCTGGATATTCGGGTCGCGCAGATAGTCGAGAAGCACATCAACGACCTGGTCGGGGGACCGCGAAGCGAGCAGGATACCGATGACCACCGCGGCATCGTAACGCACCAGCCGCGATTCCGGGTCGGTCTCGGACAAGACGGCCAAGAGAGCCGTCATGATCCCCGACTGTTCGGGATTGTCCAGGTGGGCCAGAGCCAACACGGCACGCTGGCGCAGGCGCGGATTGGTCTCTTCCTTCAGCACGCGGAGCAAAACAGGAACGGCGGGTTCTACGGCCGGACTGATATGCCACAACGCCTCGGCGGCAAACTGGCGGATCTCGTCGGGCTCCTCCTTGCTGGCCAATAGCTGTGCCAGCGCGGGGACGGCCGGCTCGGCTTTCTTACCAATCCGGCTCAAGGCCAGGGCAGCATTGCGGCGAACGACCGGGTCGTCGTCAGCCAAAGCACGGGACAAGTTGGGGACCGTGGCCGAAGCTTCCGAGCCAAGATGGGCCAGCGCGGCCGCGGCCTGCCGGCGGGCTTCGACTTCTCCCTCGTGGAGCGTTTCGCACAGAATGGGGAGTGCGGCGGCGGCCTCGGAGCCACCAATGTTGGCCAGGGCCAGCCCGGCCGCCCGCACCACTTCGCGGTCGCCGTCGCGGAGCGCGGCATGGAAGTCCGCTGCCACGAGCTTGTCCTCCGGATTGACCAGGTTCACCAGTGTCGTCAAGGCACTCTTGCGTGCAGCCGGATCTCGGTCTTCCCGGAAGCGAGCCAACAAAGCAGGCACGGCCGTATGCGCCGCGGCCCCAAATTCGCCCAGGGCCAAGGCGGCATCTCGCCGGACCAATGGATCGGTGTCGGCCAGGGCCTGGCAGAGCAAGGGGATCACCGCCTCCTCTTTCTTGGAAGCAACCCGGCCAAGGGCCCAGACTGCGTTTTGGCGAACGGCAGCATCGGGATCACTCAGGGCCTTCTGCAGGGCCAGGCGAACGGCGGCCGCTCCTCTGTCCTCTTCAGCCAGAGCGAGCTTTCCCAGATTGCCGAGCGCGAAAGCGGCACTGCGGCGCACCAAGGGATCGCTGTCGCCGGTCAATAGCTCCAGCAACGCCGGATACGCCGGCGGCCAGGCCGTCGGTCCGAACTCGCCGAGAGCAAAGGCAGCTGCTTCACGGACGCCGGCGTCCGGGTCTTTGAGAGAGTGCAGAAGTTTGGGCACGGTGTAGATGGCGAGGCCACCGCTCTTGCCCAAGGCGAAGGCGGCGCTACGACGGATCCGCGGATTGGGATTGGCCAGATCGTCGGCCCATCGGTTCAATGATTTGCCGAGAAAGCTCGCGTCCTGGGCCCGGCCAGCCGTCGGGATCAACGCCAAAGTCCAGGCCAAGGAAGCTGCGACAAGGAGTCCGCGACGCTGCATGGGTGACTCAAATCCTTTCGTGCACCGTTTTCGCAGCGTTCTCTGCGACTCTTCGCGCAACTTGGGCGGCAACCAGTGCGCGCAGAGACGCAGAGAACGCGGAGGCAGTCGAAATCACTCACTTCGAACTTTCGCCTTGATCTTGCCGATGGCCTCGGCCGCGGCTTGTTTGACGCGCGGATCTTGGTGGTCGGCGAGCGCTTCGAGCTTCGGCAGGGCCTCCTGGCCGGCATCGCGCATTTCCCCCAGGGCCATGCAAGCCCACACCACGACGCTCGTTTCCTTGTCCTCGAGGGCATAAACGAGATCCTTGATCGCGGACTTGGCATCCTGGCCCATGATGGCAAAGGCCCGGGCGGCATTCACGCGAACCCGCATGTCCGTATCCTTGAGCAGCTTGGCAATCGGAAGCAGGTGCTGCGACGAGACCTTGTCGAGACGCATGACCGCCACACGGGCCCAGATTTCGATTATTTTGTTCTTGTCATGGAGGAGCAGCTCCAACGCGCGCTTCTCGGCGGCCTTATCGGTGCCCTGGACGGGCGGACCCAGATAGATCAGCGAGAAAAGGGCCTCCATGCGGACTTCATGGCTGACATCATGCAACCCGCTCCGGTAGGCCGGATCACCCAACAGGGCATGAATGGCACGGGGATCGGGCCCTTTTGCCGTGTCAAAGCTTGCGCTTCCCAGGGCAAACGCGGCAGCACTGCGGATCTCGGACGCGGTTGGATCCCGGATCGCATTCACCAACGCCGGAATGGCCGGTGCGGAATCGGTGCCCAATCGGCCAAGAGCTCGGGCCGCTTGGAAACGGACGATGCCTTGCGATTCGGTCTCGCGGGACACCAGCCGGGTCAGAGCGCTGATTCCGTCCTTGAGATCCTTGGCATCGAAGCCGATGAGTCCCAGGGCGATCGCGGCATTGACCCGCACACTGGCATCCGTGTCTCGCAACGCCTTGATGATATCCCGCACGGCTTCCCGCGCGTCGTTGCCGTAGAACTGCAACGCATGGATAGCCCGAACGCGGACACCCGGATCTTTTATCCCTTCCTTGAGGTCCTTCATCCATTCGTACATGGTCTTGCCGTCCACGGTCTGCGCGCTCTTCTTCATTTCGGGCGTTTTTTCATCGGAGTGCGTAACCTGACCGTTCGCGGTGGCTGACACAAACACAATCGCCGCCACCAAGAGGAGACTGGACCAGCGCATGCTCAAACCCCTGAAATTGGAGGTCTTCCCCACTCCTAGGATAACATTACCCATAAACCGAAGGCAACGCGGGAAAAAATCGAGCAGCCGACGGAATGGAATGGTTGAGCTGTAGCGAAGAAAACGAAGGAGTCTCCTACGGCGGCAATTCATCGAGCAGCTCGGCCAGCAGAATACCGAGAATTGGCTTGTTCGCCGTGGATTGCGTGCATACGATGCAAGGTGCTGTAGCCATTACCGATCCGATGAACGCCGGGCAAAGGCCAAGCATCATGCTGGTCGGTTATGTCAGTGACGAATACTACGCGGCCGTGGCCGATGTCCTCGTGGAGTTCCGCAGCGGCAACGGCGCCCGGCTGAGCACACGATCTTCCGCTTCGGGAGCTGTGCTTGCCGACCTCGCTCCCGGTGGTTACGAAGTCTGCTTGAATAAGCCCGGTTTCGGCTCCAAGCGGGTCCAATCGTCCGTCGGCAAGGGAGCTCCGATTCATTTCCGGCTCCTGTCCGACCATCTGCTGGGCTACGCTTGGCCGAAGTGGTGCCGGGCCGGCGAGACCGTCCAGTTCCGCGTCCATGCGGTCGAACCGTACAAGCTGGGGCTGTGGCGTTACGGCTATCGCAAAGAATTCATCCGCAATCTCGGCTGGTTCGATAATCATGGTCCGCGTGCGAGCATGCAGACGATCCCCGATGGTCATTTTGTCGAACAGGGCGTGCACTGGGACCATGGCTTCGGGGTGCACCGCCAGTTCCTGATCGCGCCCGAACGTACCGGCCTGTATTACTTTCACGCCCGGACGGAATCGGGAGCATTCTTCTCGTTTCCGCTCGTTGTGGCACCGAACCAGCCAGGGGAACGGATCGCCGTGCTCGCTTCGACCAACACCTGGAATGCCTATAATCCGTTCGGCGGCCGCAGCAATTACATCCTCGCCGCTCAGATGATCGACGAACCGATCGTCAACGCCAAATCCGACCTGCCCCGTTACAAGTTATCCGATTACGGCGAATGGAAGAGTGGCCGGGAGTTCCAACCGCTCTCCTTCGACCGGCCCGAGCCGTATAACCACGTGCCAGAAGACGTGCAGTGTTCGGATCCCATCGAAGGAAGACAGGCTTGCCATCTGGCTCCGGCCGAATGGCGTCTGCTCGCTTGGCTCGAGCAGCAAGGGCACGCTTACGATCTCTATGCCGATTACCAATTACACGCGGGCTTGTTGGATTTGTCCAAGTACCGTGTCCTCGTTTTGGCTGTCCATCCCGAGTATTGGTCCGGGGAAATGTATCGGACGGTCAAGAGCTGGGTCTTCGAACGCGGCGGCCGGCTCTTCTACCTGGGCGGCAATGGACTGAATTGCAAGATCCTGTTCCTCGATGGCGGAAGTTCCATGCGTTGCCTGAATGCCTGGCCGGCCGGTTATGAAAGCCGGTTTCATTATCAGGAAGAGTCCGAAGCCAATTTGCTCGGCGTGGTATTCTCCGACGCCGGGGCGATGACGGCGGCTCCTTATGAGGTTGTGGCCGCGGACCATTGGGTATTTGCTGGCACCGGCTTGAGGCCGGGCGATCGATTTGGCACTAAGACTCTTCATGAGCGCTACGCCGGAGGAGCGTCCGGCCACGAAACGGACAAGATCAGCCCGAGCGCGCCGCAAAATATTGTCTTGCTGGCAAAAGGGCAGAATCCGGACGATGGCGGCGCTCACCTGGTTCATTTTGAAACGGCCCGCGGTGGTGCGGTCTTCTCCGCGGGATCGATCATGTATCCGAGCGCCCTCTTGTGCGATGAAATGGTGTCGCAGATCACCGCCAACGTGCTCCAGCGCTTTCTCCAGTGAGGCACTGTGCGGTATACTATGCCTTGGCACTCGTCCGTGCACCCGCCGCGTTGGGAGATCTCAAAATGCACTCCGTACGATCGTTCAACCTACTTGTTTCCCTGATGTGGGTGGTCCCCGGGCTGCGGGCAGAGACGAAGCTTGTGCCTGCCCCAACCACGTCGGTCGAGGTCAACTTCAACCGCGACATTCGGCCCATCCTGTCCAACCATTGCTTCAAGTGTCATGGCCCCGATGGAAAAAAAGCAGGGCTGGATCTTCAGAGCCGAGCGAGTGCATTTCACCAGTTGAAGTCTGGGAACTTTGCGATCGTGCCCGGCAAGAGCACGGAGAGCGAATTGATCCAACGAGTAAGCTCCCCAGATGACGACCTGCGCATGCCCCCCAAAGGGAAGGGCGAACGCCTCGCTCCAGCACAGATTGCCAAGTTGCGCGCGTGGATCGACCAAGGAGCAAAGTGGGAAGAGCACTGGGCCTATGTCAAGCCGCACCGGTGGCCGCTCCCGGAGGTCCACCAGCCGAACTGGGTTCGCAACGGCATCGATGCATTTGTGCTGGCCCGGCTGGAGCGAGAAGGGCTTGCCCCGTCTCCCGAAGCGGATCGTCCGACGTTGATCCGCCGGTTGAGCCTGGACCTGATCGGCTTGCCGCCCACGCTGGAAGAAGTGGATGCCTTTCTGGCAGACACGAGTCCGGATGCGTATGAGCGCGTCGTGGATCGACTTCTAGCTTCGCCGCATTATGGCGAACGCCAGGCTCTTCCCTGGCTCGATGCAGCTCGGTACGCCGACACCAATGGGTACGAGGCCGACCATCGTCGCACGATTTGGCCTTACCGGGACTGGGTGATCAACGCCTTCAATCGTAACCTGTCGTTCGATCAGTTCACGATCGAGCAGATCGCCGGCGACCTGCTGCCGAACGCGACCGTGGATCAGAAGATCGCCACGGGGTTCCACCGCAACACGATGGTCAACACCGAAGGAGGCACCGACGACGAGGAATTCCGCGTCGCGGCCTTGATTGATCGCGCCAACACGACCATGGAAGTTTGGATGGGCACGACCATCGGTTGCGCCCAGTGCCATAACCACAAGTACGATCCGTTCACGCAGGCAGAATACTACCGGCTGCTGGCGTTCTTCAACAGCACTGCGGACCGAGGCCGGAGCAATGAGCCGATTCTCGAGATGCCCACCGCTCTGGAAATTGCCCGGCGAACGCGAATCCAGGCGGCCATCGTGGATTTGCGTCTGCCGGCCGTCACGCCGAACACGTTGCTCGCCGCCACACTCGTTCGGGCCGGGCAAGCTCGCCTTGCTGCGCTGCAAAAGGAACGGGCGGCGATCCAGCCGGCCAGCACCCTGATCATGCAGGAACTGGCCACCCCTCGACCCACGCACATTCTGATCCGTGGCAGCCACGCCAACAGGGGCGATGTCGTTACCGCAGGCGTCCCAGCAAAGCTTCACCCCTTGCCACCGAATCAAACGGCGAACCGGCTGGCATTGGCTCGTTGGCTGGTTGATGCCAACAATCCGTTGGTTGGCCGAGTGATCATGAATCGGATCTGGGCCCAGTATTTCGGCCGCGGGTTCGTGGAAACTAGCGAGGATTTCGGTGTCCAGGGCGAGCCGCCGACGCATCCCCAGTTACTCGATTGGCTGGCCGATGAATTCAACCGCCAGAAATGGAACATGAAGGCGATGCACCGCCTGATCGTCACGTCAACGACCTACCGGCAATCGTCCCACGTTACGCCGTTGCTGTACGAGCGTGATCCCTACAATCGGCTCTATGCCCGTGGGCCGCATTTCCGGATGTATGGTGAAATGGTCCGGGACAATGCCCTGGCGATCAGTGGCCTCTTGAAG
>DATGIQ010000435.1:0-8342 GCA_035295665.1 Gemmataceae bacterium
GGCAGGAGGCGGAGGAGGCCCATAGCGCACCAGAAGCAGACGTAACCGACAGCGAGCGGAACGATCAGCAGTCGGTTCGATTCAACAAAAACGGAACGATCAGCTGTCGGAAAAAACGGAACGATCAGCTGTCGGTTCGCAACTATCCTAGGATCGTCGACTACCTGGCGCACGCAGGCTCCTATTACTGTTTGGACTCGCACAACATTGATCTGAGAAATTACGAGGCGGAGATCGAGCACTGGCCCATACGATATCGTGCCGATTTCAACCAGCGAGCGGATTATGAGCTGAGTGCGTTCCACGGAGAGAATGCCTTGGACGTGATTCTCACATGGGACGGGCATGCGGATTTGCGGGAAAGCCTTAGCGAGAGCTATCGGCAAGTCTATTCTCACGGCCGGTTACAAGTTTTCTTTCGCAAGTCCGCACGCTCCGACGCAGAAGCAGAACGGCAGCAGTAGGGAATCGGACGTTAACTGCGGCCTGGCGGAGGCGCTGGTCCTAGCGATCCACGTTTGACGTAATAGGTGGCCAATGGGGCGCGCGTCCCGTTTTGCGCGAGAGACCTCCGGCCTCGGCCTTGTCGCACATAATGGCCATTATCTACCGTGGCCGGGGCTGGCGCCGGGCAGCGTCAGGCACGGGCTCAGAGCTGGTTGTCCCAGATGGCGGCCGTCTGGCGCTGCCACAGACTCACGGAGCCGCAGGCCACTCAGCGAAGGGGGCCGGTCTATGGTGCTGCTTCACGCGCGTGCAGGGTTGCGAGAATCTTCTTGCCGCGCTCGGTGAGGCGGCGCTTTTGGCTCTTACTGCGCGGCTTCGCGGGGACGGTGAAGGCAATTAGGCCCAACCCGTCGAGCCGGTCGAGGGCTTTGCGCACATTGCCGGTGATCGTTCGGTAGCCCAGAGCGGTGACCAGGTCGGCTTTGGCGAGGGGCTGCCCTGCTAGTGCATGCAGGAGGCGACGTTCGGTATCGTTCAAATCAGCGGCGAGGCTAACTAGGTCCCCAACTAGGTCCTCAACTGCGCCCTCAACAGGGACCTGAAGAAAGGCGGGGTGGATCGGCAGTTCGAGGCGGAAGAAGGTGCGCTCCTCGTCGGTAATGAGCTGCTGCGGCGGCGAGCCGTTGTGGGCCATGGCTTCGCGCATCTTGGGGATGCCGGTGCACCGTCCTTCGGTCAGGTCGAGTTCTTTGAGGAAGTCGCCGATGCGGCGATTGCGGTAACGCCGCGAGACGATGCGTTCTTTCTGCAAATCCGCAAGCGCCACCGAGCGGTCGGGGCCGGGGTAGCTCAGCACGAGGATTTGGTCGGGCAGTACCTGGACCTCGATGGGCTCGCGCAGCTCATAGCTGCGGTGGTAGACAGCGTTGACCAGCGCCTCTTCCAGAGCCGCATACGGGTAGTTGAACACGCGCATCGCCTCGGCGCGGTCCGGCACTTTGGTGACGCGCTCGGTGACGACCGCACTTTGCAGATGACGCAAGGCGGTGCGGAGCTGGTGATCCAAGGGACCGCTGAAGGTATGTTCCTCGATGGGCCCGGTCACGCCTTGGGGAAAATGCACGACCTTGATCCGCGCGGTCGGGAAGAAGCGCTCCGGCTCGGAGTTGAAGAACAGCACGCCGACATTGCGCGGCCGCGGAGCCTCGGCCGGTCCGCCGGTGATGGCCATCTGGCGGCACAGCTCGGCAAAGGGGATGCGCTCGGCAGTGCGGTAGAGGCGGCTGCTGACGGTACGCAGATAGGCGCGGATCAGCGCCAGGCTGAGGTCGGCCAGTTCGGCGGTGTGGCAAAGCCGGTCATCGAAAGGCACGGCCGGGGCCAAGGCCAGCAATTCTTTCAGGTCGCCATTCTTGGCGACGATCGTACTGGCGAAGCGGCGAATGTAGTAGGCGTAGTCCTTCTCCTTGGCCGTCACGTCTTTGGGCACGCGATACGGCCGGTCTTGACCGCCGGGACACCAGATGACCAGGACGGAGACGCCGTCGATCTCCTCGACGGCAAGGATCGGAGCGTAATGCGGCTGGATGAGATTCGTCTATTGCAGCAGCTCGTTTTGGACGCGGTTGATCTGCGTCGCCGGGATGCCTGCCGGAGGCAGGACCGGGTTGCCCTCCTGTTCGGCGATGCCGACGAGGACATAGCCGCCGCCATAGTTATGAAAGTCGTTGGCGAAGGCGCAGATGGTGCGCAGGATCGCCGGCGGATTCCAGCCCTGCTTGAACTCCAGGCGGTCGCTCTCGACCTTGCCACCTTGCAGTAAGTCGGCGAGGCGAACCGGGAGAGGGTAGCTCTGGGGCGGCAGTTTCGTGGGGTTCGGCTTGGCGGTGGGGCGTTTGTTGGCCATGGTCGGCATCCTGCCAGGGGAACGTTTCACCCACTGTGCCGTGCGGCCGGAGTTTTGGCAAGTGGAAGAGGCTCCTTGTACCGGTTTTCGTCCGCACTTTTGATCCTGCTGGCGAAGCCAGGTTGTGCAGGAACGGTCGGAGGGACTAGCGCTGTCTGCCGCCGGCGTGCTTGCGCTCGGCCTCACGGGCAGCGAGGCCTGGATGGCCCGCAGGAGCCGGCTCCTGCGGATCGGCCTCCTGGCTGTGCTGGGCGGCGTGGGCCCGGGTCTGCTCCTTGACCCAGGCGTGGGCCTCGCGGAACATTTCCGAGAGTTCGAGGAAGTCCTGTTGCTTAAAAGAAGTGGTGTCATGCCATTGTCCGGCCTCGTCGTTGTACGATTTGGCCGGCGTGGCCGTATACCACGGCCCTTTGTCGCTGTCGTGCTTCCAGAGGGCCAGGGCGACGCCGCTGCCGGCGCTGCCGCGTATCTTGTGGGCAGGTCGGTTGTCGCTCATGGGGGCGGCCTTTCGGTTGGTTGCGAGAGACGGATGGACCCAGCGACGTGCCTTCCAGGCAGGCTTCGGACGGCTTGCCGGCCTCGATGTTCTCCCGGATGCAGTACTCGTCATCCCGGGCCCGCTCAGAGTAATGGTCCCAATGAATGAATTCGCGCAGGACATCAGCCTGCTCGCGCCAAGTGAGTTCGGCGAACGCGACAGGCGGGCCGGTCTGCAGCTCGGTAAGCGTGCCGTCAAACGGCACCATGCCACACCACATATCTTCGTACACAAACTGGCGGCCGGTCAGCTCCTGGATGTCGCGGAGCAACTGCCGCTCAGCCGCCTCGGGACTGTGGTTGTGTTTTTCCATATGGCTCACCTCAATTCGTGCGTGGTTGGTGAAGTCGCTCTAACCCTTAGCGAAGGACCTTCGCGGGCGCGTCCGGCTTGTGCACTGCAATGGTGCGAGTTCGAATCCTAGGGCGCCTGTGCCGCCGCCGAACCGGCTAGCCAACCGGTACTGAACGCCGCCTGGAAATTGTAGCCGCCGATCGGCCCGTCCAGGTCGAGCACCTCCCCTGCAATGAAGAGCTCGGGTACGCGCTTGCTCCGCATGTTTCGCGAATCGACTTCATCCAGGGCAATGCCGCCGGTTGTTACCTCGGCCTTGCCGAAGCCGAGCGTACCGGTGACGCCCAGGCGCAACCGTTTGAGTGCTTGGAGCAGCCGGGCCCGGTCCGGACGGCTGAGTGCAGCGGCCTTACGCTCCACTGGTTGGCCGGCCAAGGTTAAGATCGTGTCGCACAGCCGCCGCGGGAGCATTTCAGCAAGTAGAACGGCGAGCTGTTTCTTGCCCGAAGCGATGGACTCGTTGCGAAGATAATCCTCGACGGCCGCCTCGGAAAATGTTGGCAACAGGTCCAGCTCCAGCTCCAGCGTCTGGGGGCGAGCGTGCCGGCTAATAACTCCACTGATATCCAGAGCGGCGGGTCCCGTTAAACCGAAGTGGGCGAAGAGCAACGATCCGCGGCGGGACGCCAGACATTTTTGATTGTCGAACAAGCGGAGCGCCATAGTGGGAAGCGTAATCCCACGGAGGTCTGCCACCCAGGGCGCTGACACCGTGATTGGTACCAGGGCCGGTCGCGGCGGCACAATCGTGTGTCCGAATCGGGCCGCGATGGGATAGCCGTCTCCGGTGGTCCCACATCCCGGATACGATTGCCCACCGGTCGTCAGAATCACGCGGTGAGCCGTCAGAACGCGCACAGGTGTCGTGAGGGAAAAGCCCGGATCGGTCCAAGCCATGTCGAGCACGGGCTCCTGGAGTGCGAGCACGGCACCGCTCGTGCGCAGCCGGCGCAGCAACGCATCCAGGACATCGGTCGCCTTGTTGCTAACGGGAAAGACCTTGCCAGTCTCTTCAACCTTGGTGGGCACTCCTGCCGACTCGAACAACGCAATGGTCTCCTCCACTCCCAAGGCCGCCAAGGCGGAGTGGAGAAATCGGCCGGGGGGCCCGAAGGCTTCGACGATGCCTCGGTTATCGGTGGCATGCGTAAGATTGCAGCGGGTGCCGCCCGACATGAGGATCTTGACGCCAGGCTTGCGATTCTTTTCCAGCAGCAGGGTACGCCGGCCCTGTTCCGCAGCCTGACTGGCCGCCAGCAACCCGGCCGCGCCGGCGCCAATCACCACGACATCCCAGGAATGTTCTCCCATCGCAGGCAAACCAGCAGGATCACGGCGAGCGCGTCGAGGGGATTTCGGAACGGTCGGCACCGTCCCGTGCGAGCGGGACCACGGGCATCAAGTCGGGCATCTTCGGGATGCCCGCTTCGGGAGGAAACTCCAGAGCGATCCCTTCCTGGACCTCTCCTTGCGTATTGGCCTTGTCTTTCGGATGCAATCGCGGCGGCCGCAGCAGGCGCTCGAACTGATAAACTTGTGACCGATTGCGAGCCCACGTCAGCAGCCAACCGGGGGAGCCCGCATTTTGCACGGGCAGGTCGGCCCACAGCGTGTCGCCCGGTTTATAGACGAGGCTGCCATCGCCGGCGGCCTGGAACCCATACCGGGTCACCCGGCGGCGAGCATCGTGCGTTTCCTCGCCGGTCAGCTCGAAGCTGAGGGAAGCCTTCTGATCGCCCCCCGAGAAATAGTGGAACACAAGCTTCCCATCCGGCCGAACCTTCAAGTCGTCGGCGACCTCGACGGCCAATCGCTTCACGGCGATGTCGAAGTGATCGCGCTGAAGGAATGCCTCCAAAGCGCGGACCGGATCCGCCGCCGCGGGATCCTGGAGCCGTGCGAGGATGCTGGCCAACACTCGCCAGGCCTTCAAATCTTCCGGGGCCGACAACCACGGCAAGAGTCGCCGCCAGCCTTCGAGCGATTCCCGCCCCGCCGGGCTGACTTCTTGGTAATGGCGGAGAACGACTACTTGCCCCGCCTTGAGCGCACGCTCATAGCGGGTATGGGCTATGTGCCGAATCTCCGGGACGATTGCCTCGGGCAAATCGGCCAACTGAAATTCTTGGGCAAAGCGTGGGAAAAGCGTTTCGAGTTCTTGCATCCGCCCGGCCGCCTGCTCCGCCACGAAGCCGGCCGGGAGGTCCAAGGGCCCCTGGCCTGGCGGCGTGCCGGAGAGTCCCAGGGCAGCGCTCAAATCGCGCACGCGCTCCAATTTCCGCCGGACCCCTTCCCAATGGTCGCGTGCCGAGGCCACCTGGTCCACCTGGAGGACCGTCGCATAGGTCAGGGAAGCGGAAGGGAGTCTCTCCGCGGGAAGATGCGGTGGAGCGTCCGCTTCGGCAAGGAGCGTCCGCACGTCCTTGTGCCAGTCCGGCCAGGATAAGGGTGCGCCCGGTTTGCTTCCGGCGAAGGTCCACAATTCTTGGCCCCGGCGGATGAGCGCGTTGAACCATTCCTCCATCTGGACCACCGCCCGGCGCACTGCACGAACATCCGCCAGAAGCTGGGCCCGGAGCAAGGCCGCATCGGTTTGATTCCACTCCGGCTGGTGTTCGGCCGGCAAGGCCAAGTGGGTAACGCGGTTCTCGATTTCTTCCAGCTCGTGGGCGCTGCGCACGCGGTCGATCCGCGGCAAGGCCCGGAGCTTTTCTTCGTAGGCGCGGTAATCCTGGAGTTCCTGCAAATGGGTCCGGACATATTCCTGTTTGTCGGGGGGCAACCCGCCAAAGTGGGGATCCTCCTGGAGTTCCAACAACTCGCTGATTTTGCGCTGGAGGGGCTCGCGCAGCCGGCTCGATGGAGTCTGCGGTTCACGGGCGCGGTAGCTTTCGACCTTGGTGGCCAATTCCTGGACGCCCGGATCTTCGTGGGGACGATGGATGAGCAGCCCGGTCGTCAGCGCAGCGAGAGCCGCCACTACTCCCGCGCCGCCGACGACGGTCCAGGCGAGCCGCCGTCGAGACCGGCTCCGCCGCTGCTGGAAAGCACGCGCGAACGCAAACGCCTGCCGAAACAGTTCGGCGACTCCATAGGGTTCGCGCGGTTTGGCCGGGGTCCCGGCCAAGGGCGGACGCTTGACGGCCGTGGCCCAGAGGTGCAGGTCGATGCGCCCGAAGGGGAGGGGGCCGCCCATTTCCTGGCGGGCGAGAAATGCCTGGAAACGGGTGGCGACCTGGCGTTTGCGTTCTTCGATGCGTTCCATCCAGGCGGCGGCCGTGTCGGTGGGCTGGGCCAGGAGGTCGCACTTGGTCAACACCAAGAATACCGGCAAGCCGCCGACGTCATTGCGGCGGCCGCGGCTCTGCTCCAGCAAGCGAAGGAAGCGGCCAAATTCTCGGAAGTCGGCGTCCATCGCACCGGGACGGGCGGAAGCATCGATCACCAGGAGGAGCGAATCCGCGCCCAAAACAGCCTGGGCCAGGCTCACCGTGGAGCTGTCTGGGGTTAATTGGCGACGGCGGTTCATCAACTCCTGGGCGACCCGGCCATCGCAATCGACCAGCACCGCTTCGGTATGCGGACCCGGATTCTGCTTGGCCAACGGCTCCACCGCCACCGCATACGGGACGATTTCCTCCAGCGTCTGGATCGGCGCCTCGTCGTAGAGACGGTGCTGGAGTTCTCCCAAACCACCGCCCAAATCGGTCAGATGGCCATTGAGCAACTGCTCCTGGATCTTGGCGGCCTGGGCCAGCGCGCCCAGGAGCGACGATTTACCCGCATCCGGCATGCCGAACAGAACGATGCGCAGCGCCTGCGGGTCCAGGGTCGGCGTCGCGGCGGCAGGAGTGCTGGATTCCGGCATGGTCGCCTATCCTATTTCCGGACACAGTCCGGATGAGCCACGACGGGCATCACGGAGCCGCGCCGTCAGGAGGAGGAAACGTGACGCTCAGGCCATTTCCCTCGGCCCATTTCACGAGGGTTTTTACCGCCGGGTGGTCCCGGGCCACGCTCGCTGCGTAAATCAGAATCACAATCCCTCGGAGCGGCGGCTTGTCCGGCTCTTGCCGCCGTGCCTGAATGATTTTGCGGAGTTCGGTTAGTGTCCGGGGCTCCTTCTCGCCTTCGAGCAAATAGAACCGCTCATCCTTGACTCGGGCACCACCAAGGATCTCGATCCGCAAGGTGTCCGACGCTTGGGCCAGCGGAGGCTCGGGAACCGGCGGCCGGGCCGTCTCGGGCTGGGTGGCCGGCGTGCTGGTTGGCCCGGGTTCGGTCGGCGCACTGGCGGATGGTCCGCCTGTTTGACCGGAACCGAACCAGCCGCCCAATCCCGGTCCCCGGCCGCCGGATGCAAACGCCCACACCCAGACGGCCAGCCCCAAAGTCAGCCCACCGAGGGCTCGGATCGGAACGAGGACCTTGCGGGGCGTGGACCTTTGCAGGGACAACCACACGATCAGCCGAAGCAAGAATCCGCACCCCAGCCATCCGACCGCGGCCCCGCCCACGACCGCCAATCCTTTCAGAATCTGCATGCCGAGATCGAGCATCCCCAAGCCTCCCATCGTTTCAGCGCTCGCCCAGGGGATTATCCGTTCCATGCGCAACGGACTTGAACCACCGGTCGTACTGTTCGAGCTGCCGTTGCTCGGGATACCCGGTTAGCCGGCGCGGGAAGAGAAACAGGTAGTACAGCTCGCGGTTGCCTGCTTCGCGCTGGTGCCGACGGATCAACTCCAGCGCATCGGCCTGGCTCGCAATTTCACGCACGCCATCCGGCTCACGATAAATCAGCTTCCCCGTGTCCGCATCGATTTCCAGCAGCCGAATGTAGAGCCGTTGTTGCAGGACCTCGATTTTCTCGTTCCGGATGCGTTCGAGTGCCTCCCGTTCCTTGGCAACACTCCCTTCCCGATCTTCCTTGGTGGGGGCGGCCGGGCTCGGAGTCTGCTGGTCACCCTGGCCGAGTCCCAGATCCGTCGACGGATTGGCCGATTCCGGCACCACTTCGCTTTCTTGAATCATCGGCATCAACAAAAAGATGCAAAACAGGAGCGTCAGCACGTCGATGAGCGGGATGAAAAACCG
>DATGIQ010000436.1:0-2587 GCA_035295665.1 Gemmataceae bacterium
CCGAAAGGTCTGTTGCAAAAGGCGCAGTTCGTCCGCAGGCAAATGAATGCGAATCAAGGGTCTGTTCCGGTTAAAGATCGGGCGAGCTTCCCAGCACTTAGATACCGGACACCCTTAAAAGGATTCTGAATCAGAAGGATGTTGCCAATCTTTGGAGGCACACGATGCGTACTACGATCAGCAAGCAGGCGAAGGCCGAACTTCTCGCCGCACTGCGTGAGCGCTACCTGCAAGCTCCCAAGGCGGACAAGACCAAAGTGTTGGACGAGTTCGTGGCTGTATCCGAGTGTCATCGCAAGCACGCCATCCGGCTCTTGACTACGCCCCATTCCGCCGCGCCAGGCACGCTCAGAGTTGCTCGACAGATCTACGGTGAGGCCGTTCGCGAAGCGCTCGTCGTCCTGTGGGAAGCCGCCGACCGAATTCGCGGCAAGCGCCTCAAGGCGGTGTTGCCCGGTCTCATCACCGCGCTGGAGCAGCATGGCCATCTGACCCTCGATGCCACCGTCCGGCAGCATCTCCTGACGGCCAGCGCGGCGACCATCGACCGGCTGCTGGCCTCGGTACGAGACACGGCGACGGGCCGCAGGAAGAGGAAAAGGCCGACAAAGGCCAGCACGCAGATCCCGGTTCGTACCTTTGCGGACTGGAAGGAGCCGTTGCCTGGCCATCTGGAGATCGACGTTGTCTCTCATGGCGGTAGCTCGATGCAGGGGACCTTCCTCTAGAGCCTCGTGGCGACTGACGTCTGCTCGGGGTGGACCGAAGCGATCCCGCTGCTGGCCCGGGAGCAAGCGTTGGTTGCCGAGGGGCTGGACGTGATCCGCCGCCAGTTTCCCATGCCGATTCTCGGGATTGACTCGGATAATGACAGCGCGTTCATCAACGATACGCTCCTGGCGTACTGCCAACAAGAGGGGCTGGAATTCACGCGCTCGCGGGCCTACCAGAAGAATGACCAAGCCTGGATCGAGCAGAAAAATGGTGCGGTCGTGCGTCGGTTCGTTGGCTACGAGCGGCTCACAGGCCTGGTGGCCGGACAGTGTCTCGCCCAGCTGTATCAGAGGATGCGCCTGTACGTCAATCACTTCCAACCCTCCTTCAAGTTGCTTTCCAAGACCCGGGAGGGCGCCAAAGTGAGGAAGCGCTACGACAAGCCCGCAACCCCGTGTGCGCGTCTCTTGGGATACGCCCACGTGACGCCAATCGCCAAGGAGGGGCTCCGGACGGAAGCGGACCAACTCGATCCTCTGGAGCTGTTGCAGCGGATCCGCGAGGCCCAATCCGCCCTCGCCGCGCTGGGTTCCGGAGATCTGAGCAGCGGCCCCGAACGTCAGAGCCTGGTACAGTTCCTGGCGGCGCTCCCGCACTTATGGCAGCAAGGGGAAGCACGCCCCACGCATCGCAAGGAGCCGGCCCGACCGCGCACCTGGCGGACGCATAAGGATCCGTTCGAGGGGGTTTGGCCGGAGATTCTCTTGTGGCTCCAGCAAGACCCCGAAGCGACGGCTAAGTCCTTGCTGGAGCGGCTCGACCAGGTGTACCCCGGGAGGTTTCCAGCAGGACAACTCCGGACCTTACAGCGTCGCATCCGCGACTGGCGTCGGGTGATGGCACGCAAGCTGGTTTATGTCTGCTGGGATGGAAAAGCAGCGGCGCAAGAGCCGGTGGTTGTCGGTGCCCAGGCAGAAGTCTGAAGGCAAAGAGTATTCGGCACGGGAGGTTCAGGCGGCTTCGGCTGGGCAGCTGATCAGCGAGCCAGCGAGAGAAGGTACGGGTTCCTCTTCTCTGATCCGCTGCCTGGCGTTGCAAAAGTGGGGAGACGTTAGCACCATGCCGGGTATAGATTATCGCCAGCTTCGGGCCTCGATCTCCATCGCCGAGATCTTGCAGCTCATTGGGTTTGTCCCTGCACAGGCTCGTGGTCCGCAACTTCGCGGTCCCTGTCCGGAACACGGTTCCCGTTCCCTGAGAAGCCGCGTCTTCTCCGTGAACCTCCAGACCAACGCCTACCAATGCTTCAAATGCCGTTCAGCCGGCAACCAACTGGATTTGTACGCGGCCGTGACCAAGAAGAGCCTTTACCAGGCTGCCCGCGACTTGTGCGAAAAAATCAACTACCCGACGCCTTGGATGGAGCGCTGGTAGGCGGGCAGAACCGAATCCGCGCCGGTCAAAGGTCATGAACATGCGGTAGCACCCAAGGCGAAATTCGGTAACATTTTCAGATGAGGCAACACGCGTGGGGAAAGATAACTGTCGCTATACACCCACGTATCCCTCCAAGGAGGAACTGCTGCAAGCGGTCGAAGAGGGGCATTTGCAAGCGCGGCAGAAGGGAGCATCGGCTAGCCCGGAGCAACTCTCTCAACCCACAACCAACCCGCGGGTGAAAGAGATATTGCCTACCTCCCGAGAAATGGTCGCCTTCATATTAACCGGCCACATGGGCGTGCACCTGGGGCAGGTGTCATCGTGGCGACGGCTACGCGGTCTGCCGCCGATGTTTTGAGAGGAATGGAAGCAGCTCATGATGGCGCCCCATAGGGTGAAACGGCATCCCGGCGTGGTCATTTGTCAGGGCGAT
>DATGIQ010000437.1:0-8653 GCA_035295665.1 Gemmataceae bacterium
GATGGCCGGTAGGGTTTGGGCGTCGCCGGTGAGTGCACTGCCGTGGCCCTGGTCGACCAGCGCAACCAACCCCGCCCATTGCGGGGCGCCCACGCTCGTGCCGCCATACACCGCCCAGCCACCGCTTCCATAGCTGTCATAGACGGCAAGTCCCGTGTTGGGATCGGCGACGTAGGAAACATCCGGAATTGTGCGGTGAAGAGGGCTCTGGCTCACACTGCTTTGGTAAGACGGTTTGGGCTCATAACGGCTAATGCCACCCCCGCTGCCGCCGTAATAGCGACTCCAGTAGCCATATCCCCAACCGGTTTCACTGTTCCATGTGTCGCTTGAAGAGAGATTGAGGCTTGTGCCGCCCACGGCCACCACGTGGGGTGAACTGGCCGGCCACTCCGGCGAAGCACCACTGTCTCCGACGGAGGCGACGAACGTAACACCTGGGTGGTTAGCGAAGTGGTAGTCGTAGCTTGTTTCCGTGGAGAACTCACCGGCACCCCAGCTCATCGATACCACTTGTGCACCCTGTCCGACGGCATAATCGACGGCACCGAGCAGGTTGCCCAAGCTACTGTCCTTGGCTTCCACTAACAAAAGGTTGGCACCGGGTGCCACGGCGTGCGCCCACTCCACGTCCAGGGCGATTTCCGAGGACCAGCCGGCGTCGGCGGCCGGCTGTCCTTGGGGAGTCGCCTTGGTGAGGTTGGCCGACGCGATTCCGTACTGAGCGTCGAATCTGGCCAAATCGGAAACGATGTTCGGGTCGTCGTAGGCATCCACGATGGCGATGGTCTGGCCGCTGCCCGTATACGAAAGGGAGTCAAACCCATAAGCATGGCGAATCTGTGCCGGCCAATAGCCGCTCGGAGATTGAGTCCCACTAAAGTTGGCAGATGCAAAATGTCCCGCTGGAAACGCCGCGAGGCTGGCCAGGTCTGTTGCCGAGAGCAACGTGCGCGACTCCAACGCTTCGACTTCCAAGGAACTGAGGGATTGCGTCCGAAGCGAGGGCCGAATGCGGTTGCGAGAGACGGTGCGTCTTGACAAGGCGATCATGGATGTCTCCGTTGGCGGAAAGGTCTTCCAGGGATGAGAATTTGCCGAAAACTTAAATATATTGCCTGGCAGGGAAGCAACGCAAGAACTTTTGTGACGATTCTGTCAAAAATTGGGGTTGTGCCACCCGGGTTCCTTGAACGAAGTTCCCTGAACCATCCTGGGGAGACAGGCCTTCGGTATGCACGCTCCATGCCAACCGGGGCGCGGTAGAGGGGCTCGACGTGGTTGCTAGGGTCCACTCACTAGCCCCATGATCGTAAATTATTTCCGCACCAGTGGTTGCGTAGGGCTGGATGAACTGGCGGATCGCCTGGATGATCCGGTAGGCCTGCGCGCGCTGTTGTGGATGTAACCCGATCGTTACACCGTGCTGTAAACGGCTTATCCGTGGATTAGCGCCGAAACTCGATCCTGGAGCCTCTCGACTTACATCTCCCGCCCAATTGCAGCTGCCACCTTGCGGCAATCGGCCATCATTTGACGGAAGGCAGATGGCACCAGCGCCTGGAAGCCATCGCTCAGGGCGTTTTCCGGGTCCGGATGGACCTCGACGATCAAGCCATCGGCTCCTGCGGCCACCGCCGCTCGGGCCATCGTCGCAACCAGACTTGCTTTGCCAGTACCGTGACTGGGGTCGACCAACACGGGTAAGTGAGTGGTCTGGTGCAGATACGGGACGGTTGCCAGGGGCAGCGTGAAGCGGGTGTGGTCTTCAAACGTCCGGATGCCGCGTTCACAGAGCATGACCTGGGTGTTGCCGGTGTTGAGGATATACTCGGCTGCCAGAAGGAACTCATCGAGAGTGGCACTGGGGCCACGTTTCAGCAAGACCGGCATCGCCGATTCGCCGACGGCCTCCAGGAGTGGATAGTTTTGCATATTGCGGGCACCAACCTGAAGCACGTCGGCGTACCGAGCAACGAGGGGAACGTGCTCCGGAGCCATTACTTCCGTAACCACAGCCAAGCCGGTCTCCTCCCGTGCTTCGGCAAGAAGCTGGAGCCCTTTTTCCTTCATGCCTTGGAAGCTATAGGGGCTGGTACGTGGTTTGAACGCTCCGCCGCGGAGAGCCGTCGCACCAGCCTCTTTCACAATGTGGGCGATCTCCCGGATTTGCTCCCGACTCTCCACGGAGCAGGGCCCGGCGATGACGCCCACATGGTTGTTGCCCACCTTCATTTTGCGGGCCGTCACGACCGTACGCTCCTGCTTCACTTCCGTGCTGGCCATCTTGTAAGGCGCGAGGATAGGAACCACTTTGTCAACTCCTTCTCCTGTTTCCAGGGCTTGTTTGGCGCCGTCGCGCTTTTCCCCCAGGGCAGCGATCACGGTGCGCTCGGTACCCACGATGACATGGCTACGCAGTCCCAGAAGTTCAATTTCATGGACAATGTGATCAATTTGCCGCTGGCTAGCGCCAGGTTTCATGACGACAATCATGGTTGCTCCTTGAAGCTCTACCGAAAAACAAAAGAGCCCTGAAACCACCGGGGTTTCAGGGCTCCACCGTTTGACTCGCTCGATGTTGTTAGCGATTAGGCGTGTCCCCGAACTCCCCCCGATACGGGCTAAAGTACCAAAACCAAAACGTAAACGCGAACTTCCCAGCCTCGACGCTGGGGCAGAACCCGTTGGAGTTCAGGGATTGGTTCGTTCTCAGGGACATAGCAAACCGTCAGTTTGGGCAGAGATAAGGGGAACCCCGGTGAGATAGACACCGGGGTTCCCTACAGATGAACATGCGGCTGCATCCGACGGCAGCCCGTCGGCTGCGTTAATGCAGCCGCACCTCGTAACCACTACACACTGGATCACCTCCTTCCGCTAGAACCTCCCCGCGCTAAACGAATAGTCTTATTCCTTTAGCCGCGGGCTCTAGCCCGTCGCGCCACGTTCTCGCGACCCAACACTCTTAGCTTACCCAGAGGAGCAGAAAGGATCAAGCAAAAAGCGGTCCTATTGCGAAAAACACACCGGCTGTAACGTCGGCGGTCCCTCGAACCGAATGGTTCGGCGGACAATTTGCTCTAGCGAACCGTCGCCTAAATGGCAACAATAAAAGCCTTTGTGCTAAGTGCGCTTGTCTAACCCGAATCGTGTATCACAGTTGAGGATGCCGCACCTATGTGGACCACTGTTGCTCTCGCCGCCGCCTTGAGCTGCCTTCCCGGCCAGTCGGACCAACTGTCTTTTCTGAACGTGCGTTCGGTCACCGGCTACTTTGGGCCGGAACGCCAGAGCGACAGGATCCTGCCCGGCGACGTCTACCTCCTCGTTTTCGATATCGCCGGTTTCCGAATCGATGCGGACGGCAGGATCTTATATCGGATGGCCATGCAGGTCACCGATAGTCGAGGAAAGGTCCAATTTGGTCGGGAGCCGGAAGATCGGGAGGCCTTCAACTCCCTGGGCGGCAATCGGGTGCCGGCTTCGGCGATCATCGAGGTTCGCTTCGATCAACCTCCCGGCGAGTACACGCTAAGCCTGACAGTAACTGACCGAACCAGCAAAGCATCCCAGAAGCTGACGCGCAAGTTCGAGGTGCTGCCCAAGGCGTTCGGCCTGGTTCAGGTGGTCACGACCATCGATCCGCAGCGGACGCGGGCGGTGCCTCCCACTGGGGTAGTTGGTGAATTCCGCTTCATCAGCTGCGCCGTCGTGGGATTTGAGCGGGATGCCACCAAGAAACAGCCCAATACCGTGGTGGAGATGCGTGTACTGGATGAGAGCGGCACACAAGTGTCGAAGCCCGCTGTCCAGGAGATCACGGAAGACGTGCCCGAAAACGCCGGCCTCCTCCCAACGCAGCCGTTTCCGTTGGCCCTGAATCGACCGGGCAAGTTCACCATTGAGTTGCAGACCACCGACCGCATTACTAAAAAGACTGCGAAGGTGTCCCTTCCGCTCGTTTCCGTGGAGCAGAAGTCTAGCCGAGGCCCGGCGGAAAAATAATCCGAAGGGTAGCACGGCCGAGCGCCGCTGGCTGGAGCCATCCGACGTAGGTCCATGAGGGCTTTTCATGAGTCAACTGCAAGAGCGCATAGCCCAGTTTCGCAAGATGGCCAACGATGACCCCGACAACGAATTGGGGCATTTTCGGCTCGGTCAATTGCTAATGGAAGCAGACCAACACGAGGAAGCCGTCACGTCGTTTCGGCGCACCTTGGAACTGAGCCCGCAGTTTTCCAAGGTTTATCAATTGTTGGCGACCAGCCTGCTCAAGCTCCATCGGCAGGAAGAGGCAGTGCAGGTGCTCCAGCAGGGTTATGCCGTGGCCGACGAACGCGGGGATCAGATGCCGCGCGATGAAATGGCCAAGATGTTGGTTCAGCTGGGCCGTCCGGTGCCGGCTTCCAAGCATGCGGCACCCGCCGCCGGGGATGGCTTTCGCTGCCAGCGGCCCGGTTGCATGCTGGGTAGCCGGGCTCGCCAACTGCCCCAACCTCCGATGAACGACGACCAGGGACGGCGCATTTACGAAACGATTTGCGCCGATTGCTGGAGCGATTGGCTTCGCAATTACAGCATCAAGGTAATCAATGAGCTTCGCCTCGACCTGAGTACGGAGCGGGGCCAGGAAGAATACGATCGCTACATGCGGGAATTCCTTGGCCTGGAATAGAATCGAGCACGGCGATGTCAGATGAGCGACTGCCTGTGGGGGACGCGGAATACCTGCTGAGCTACGGCAATGCGGGCGACTTCGGCCGTTTTCGCTGGAGTTCGCCTTCGCCGTGTGCGCGAGGCGACTGGGCGGTGGTGCGCACGCCGCGCGGCCAAGAGCTCGGCGCCATCCTACGGCCCGCGAGCGCTGAACATAGCCGTTTGCTCGCGGATCAGTTCGTCGGACAGATTTTGCGTTTGGCCACGGAGGGGGATCTGGAGCTTGTGGAACGGATGCGCGGGCGCAGCCAAGAACTCTTCGAAGAAAGCCGCCGACTCGTGTGCGAGTTCGGCTTGCCGATGGAAATCCTGGATGCGGAGGTTCTTCTCGACGGCCGGCAAGGGGTAGTGCATTACCTGCGTTGGGCGGACTGCGATCCCCGACCATTCATGGATGTGCTTTCGCAGCGGCACCGTTTGCTGATCACGCTGCATGATCTGGCCCTTCCCAGTCGGGGGGATGAGGGCGAGCCTCCGGAAGAGACGAGTTGTGGCGAGGGCGACTGCGGAGCGGGGGGATGTGGCTCATGCAGCACTGGGAATTGCGCTAGCTGCGGCCATCATGGCTCGAACGCCGATTCCGCACCGCGCGGAGCGCTTTCGGCTCAGTATTCCCTTGCAGCGAAGTCGGCGGTGATCGGCGGCGAGCAGCCGCGGATTGCGTTGCTCTGATGCATGTGGGTGCCCGCCGGCGCTCTCACTGCTTTTCCCGCCAAACATTGTCGCCGGTCCCGAAATACCCATCTGCCAACCACTGGGCATAACTCGTTGCGTCCTTAAGGATCAGATGAAAATCTCCGGATCCTAACATCCCGTGAATGAGCGCAAATTCCCCTTTCTGCTTGTCCACGGTCGTGGTTTGCAGTTCGAGAGTTGTCCCAATTGCCCCCCAAAGGCCCCCCGCCGTTGCGAAGAAGTGGAGCGCACCGCGGACGCCGGGCGGCAGGACGTATCTGCCGCGCCCCAAGTATTGGCCGCCGATCTCAATTTGCTTGCGGACGTGTGCCCCAAACCTCTTTGCGGCTTCCTGAGCAGCCAGGACCCCGCGCAACTGCTGGACGCAATGACGCGGTTGGGCTGGAGGCATCTCCCACTCTCGGTACAGCAGATCTTATCCCTCTTATTACTTGCCGGGGAAGCGAGTATTGTTCCCTCTTTTGATCGCGGAGCGCAGACTTTGCCAGGCCCTACCAAGGAAATATCACGGATGGGGAATCGCTCGATTGCCCTTCAGTCCTTCTCGGATTTGTCGGTTTTGCCCGTCACAATCACATTGCGAATTCCAAGATTCTCCGCCATCTCGTTCAGCTTGGCGATATCGCCGGCAATTAGCGCGTTCAGTTCCGCCTGGAACTGTTTCAATTCTCGCTCATGTTCGACATACATTTCGCGGACCCCTTGTGTGGGGGCTCCATCACTTCCCATCAGACAGGAGAACACCTGGTTGAGTTGCGAATACAGCTTTGCCCCGCCGCGGTGGGCCAGAAGATCATAGGTCACTTCGGCCTTCGGGTTGTGCAGCTTTCCTTCCAGGGCATCCAGTTTGCCGATCAACTCCTTTCCGAGTTTCACGAGCAGGTCGGTCTTGTGGTTGTCCTTGAGCAGCTCGTTTCGAGCGGTGATTTGCTGCTTGAGCGAACGGATTTGTTGGACCATCCGGGCCAGACTTGTGATTTGATCGCGAGCGGCCAAGGCTAGTTTGAGTTGCTCGTCGAGGTCGCTCGGCGGGATTTGCACGCGCGGATCGGCCTTGACCGCCAGTGTCGTTTCCAGGGTCTTTCCCTCGGCCGTCAGCTTGAGAGTGTACGTGCCGGGATTGACCATCGGCCCGACCGCCGAGGTTCCTGGCCAGGACATCGCACCCTTGATGGCGGTAGGTCCTGCATACGTCAAATTCCAAACCACACGGTTGATGCCCGGCTCGGTACTAAGAACGGTCCTGCGCGGCCGAAAGCGCGGTCCTTCTTCGCCTTCCGCGGCCGCATCTTCAGGCTCTGCCTTGCTGCTCAGTTGATTCACACGGGCTCCCCGAGAATCGAGGATCTCCAGCTTCAGAGTCTCTTTGGATTTTTCCTTGAGGAAATAGTGGATGGCCGCACCCAGTGGGCGATTTTCTCCGGCTCCTGGCCCGCCAGTGGAGCGCTGCGCGCGGTAACGGATCGCATCCATTGGCTTGAACAGATGCACATCCTTCGCCAGAAGCTCCTTGGTCGTTTCGCGAATCGGGGTCAGATCGTCCAGGATCCAAATCGAACGGCCATGCGTTGCCAGCACCAAATCGTTGTCTTTGACAACCAGATCATGAACCGGTACGGTCGGCAGGTTCAGCTTGAGCCGCTGCCAGGTCGAGCCGTCGTCGCGGGAGAAATAAACGCCGCGCTCGCTGCCGACGTACAGTAGGCCGCGTTGTTTGGGATCTTCGCGCACGGCATGGAGATAATCGTCCACCGGCAGCTCCGCCCCCAGGTTTTTCCACGTTTGGCCGAAATCGCTGGTCTTGTAAAGGAATGGATGCATATTGTCCAGGCGGTGTGCGTCCACAATTAGGTACGCGGTACTTGCATCGAACGGCGACGGCTCGATGCAGTCGACCGTACCCCACTCCGGCATGTCCGGAATCTTCGATGTGACATTGACCCAGTTCTTGCCACCATCCCGCGAGACATGGACCAAACCGTCGTCGCTGCCTGCCCAGAGCAGATCCTTTTGTTTGGGGGACTCGGCCACGGCAAAAATGGTGCAATAAATCTCGGCACCGGTATTATCGCCGGTGATGGGCCCGCCGGACCATTTCTGCTTGCTCTTATCGTTCCGCGTTAAGTCGCCGCTGATCGCGGCCCAGTGCATGCCCGCATCGCTGCTTTTAAATAGGATGTTGCTGGCGTGGTAGATCACCTTGGAGTTGTGCGGGGAGACCACCACCGGGGCGGTCCACTGGAAACGGTACCGCAAATCTTCGCCGCCATAGCCCACTGCGGAAAAGGGATAGATGGTGATGTTGCGCACCTGGCCCGTCCGATGATCGTAGCGGGTGAGAATGCCGCCATATTCGGTGGCATAGACGATGTCGGGATCGGAAGGGTCAGGAGCGGTGAATCCCGCTTCGCCGCCGCCGACGTTGTACCAATCGCCGCGGGGAATGCCACCAAATGCCAGGCTGTTGCTAGGGCCGGCCGCGGTTCCGAGGTCTTGCATGGCCCCCGACACATGATAGGGCGTCCGGTTATCCGCCGCCACATGGTAAAACTGCGAAATGGGCAGCGGTGGCGCGTACCATGTTTCGCCGCCGTTCGTGGTGAAGTCCACCCCGCCGTCATTGCCATTGATCATCCGCTGGGGGGTGTGCGGATCGATCCAGATATCATGATAATCGCCATGATGCCCAGCCCGAAACGCTTGCAACGTCTTGCCGCCGTCGATGCTTTTGAGCATCGGCGTATTGGGGCACCAAATGACATCGGGGTTCTTGGGGTCGAGGGTAATCGTGGAATAGTACCAGGCTCGTTGTCGCAAGGTATGCGCGGAGTTCACTAGTCGCCAGGTGTCGCCGCCGTTGTCGGATCGGAAGAGCCCCCCTTTCTCGGCCTCGATCAAAGCGTAAACACGCCGGCCATCGGCTGGGGACACAGCGACGCCGATCTTGCCCCAAGTGCCTTCGGGAAGTCCTTTGCCGGTCAGTTGCTTCCATGTGTCGCCGCCGTCCTGTGACCGGTACAGGCCGCTGCCCGGACCGCCGCTGGTCAACTCCCAGGGCCGCCGCCGGGCCTGCCACAAGCCGGCGAAGAGGATACTGGGATTGGAGGGATCGAAACAGACATCGGAGGCACCGGTATCGGGGTCCTTGGCGAGGACCCGTTGCCAGAGTTTGCCGCCATCGGTGGTGCGGTAGACGCCCCGTTCGGGGTTGGGACCGAAGGCATGGCCCAACACGGCG
>DATGIQ010000438.1:0-2337 GCA_035295665.1 Gemmataceae bacterium
AGTCGTCGATACCTATCCGCTCTTGATTCAGGCGGCGGAGGGACCCGTTACGGATACGGCGTGCTCGGCGCTGCTGCTGTTGGCCCGCGAGGTCCATGCCCGCGGCTACAAGGTTGCGCAAACGGGCGAAGGCTCCGATGAATGGCTGGCCGGCTATCCGTGGTACAAGACGCATCGGCTTCTCGGTCTCCTCGATTTCATTCCCGGTGTGCCTTTGAGCCAGTTTGCCCGCCGCGCTTACCTCCGCCTGACCGGCGCCCCGCGCTTCGCCTGGTCGTTGGCACGCCGCATTCAGCGAACCAATGGCGGCAGAAGTGCCTGGACCGACATTTATGGCCTGATGAGTCTTTCGAAGCTTCGTTTCTTTAGCGCCTGGATGCACGAGACGCTCGCGGACCACTTGCCTTACGCCGATTTAACGCCGAATGTGCAACGCATCCGCCGCTGGCATCCGCTCAATCGCGCCCTGTATCTCGGTGCCCGCATCCATTTGCCGGGCCTGCTTCTCAACGCCAAAGGGGACCGCGTGGCCATGCACTCATCCGTGGAGACACGCTATCCCTTTCTTGACGAGGAAGTGTTTACGTTTTTGGCCCGCCTCCATCCGCGCTGGAAGCTGCGCGGCTTACGGGACAAGTACCTCTTGCGGTTGCTGGCCGAGCGCTGGCTGCCGCACGAAATCGCCTGGAGGCCCAAGGCGATGTTCCTGGCCCCGTTCGATAGTTTCCATGCAGAGCGGGTGCCGGCCTACGTAGAACAACTCCTCAGTGAGGAATCGCTTCGCAAGACCGGTTATTTCGAGCCGGCCGCGGTCCATCATTGGCGGCAAGCTTTCCGTACCTTGCGTCGTGGCTCGCCTCACCGGGCTTCGATGGAATTGGGACTTGTGGGTGTCGTGGCCACGCAACTGTGGCACCACACGTTTCTCGATGGCAGCCTGGCCGATCTACCGTCTCGAGCGCAGAGCCGCGGCCCGCAGTCCAATGGCACGCCCATCCCCCATCGCGCACCGTTGGAATCCGTGCGGCAACCGGAGAGTTCGCTGGCCACGCACCATGCACCCGGCAGAGGCAAGTGAGGATGTCTTATTCGTTGGTAACTCTGTGGCATGAGCGGCAGCGCTATGTGCCCGGCGTCTTGGCGGTGGGATTCAGCGCCCTGCTGATCGCCTTGCAGTGTGGCTTGCTGCTCGGGCTATTCTCCATCACCTCCATCCCAGTGGACCATACGCGGGCCGATATCTGGGTGGGCGCCCCGCAGGTGCTCAGTGTCGATCTGGGCCGTCCGGTGCCGGAGAGCTATCTTTCCCGCCTAGCGGCCCAGCCCGAAGTCGAGGCGCCCGAGATTTATCTTCAAGGTTTTGCCTACTGGAGCAAACCCAATGGAGCGACCGAGCTCTGCATTGTGATCGGCGCCCGCCTGGATGACCAGGCTCTCGGCTGCGTTGACGAATTGACCCCAGAGTTGCGCAGCCTCATCACCGAGCCCGGCGCGATTATCCTGGACGAATCCGAGCTGGGCCGGCTCGGGATGAAGGGCATCGGCGACGTGGCCGAGATTTCCGGCCAGCGCGTCCGCCTGGTCGGTCTGGTGCACGGGCTCAAGAGCCTGGCCGGGCCGTATGTGTTTTGCTCCCTTGGGACGGCCCGGCCGCTCTTGCACCTGTTGCCCGATCAAACGACGTACTTGTTGGCCCGGTGTCGCAACCCCGCGGAGGCCCCGGCCGTGGTGGAGCGCTTGCGGGCCTATCCGAACATGTCGGCCTTCACGAGCGAAGATTTTTCGTTTCGCACGCGGATGCATTGGCTCACGATGACCAAGGCCGGCATTGCCCTGGGCTGTGCGGCGGCGTTGGGTTTACTGGTGGGAGCGGTCGTCACGAGCCAGACATTGTATGCCGCCACCGCCGCATCGCTGCGTGAGTTCGCGGTGCTCCAAGCGTTGGGGATTCCTCGCTGGCGCATGGCGTTGACAGTCTTGGCCCAGGCCTTCTGGGTGGGCCTGACGGGGATTGCTCTGGCGGTGCCGGTCGTGTTCGGCCTGCGGGAACTGGCCGATCACGTCGGCGCGAAGATTTTGTTACCAGGATGGCTGCTGGCCATTGCGATCGGGGTCACCATGACCATGGCCCTCGTATCAGGCTTGGCGGCGCTGCGATCGCTGCGGTTGGTCGAGCCGGCCACGCTCCTTCGCTAGCGCGGCCGGGTGGTCCAAAGCGCGATCGGAGCCTGCTGCGTCCGCGTAGGTTCCCGACCAGGTAAGGGCTTGGCACAATTCCAGGAGGAGCGGCTCGTATGTTGGCGGATGGGCCTAGCTTGTCGGCACGGCAAATAAGCC
>DATGIQ010000439.1:0-6719 GCA_035295665.1 Gemmataceae bacterium
GGGGGGTCAGATGGCGATACCGCAGCCAGGCCACCGCGGCATCTTGGCTGGCGGCATGCTGGAATTGCTTGGGCGCCTGGGGATCGTCGGCTTTCCAGGCCCCTGCGCTGCCGTCCGCAGCCCAGCGGGGCGGTGCTTTGCCGATGAGGTCTTTGGGCTGGTGTTCATTGTCAAACACCAGGCGGCGCACCGCCATGATTTCCAGGGGCGATTTGCGGAGCATGTGGAATTTGCCCTCGCGAAACAGCTTTTGCGCCTCCGCATCGTCGATGTGCATATAGTGCCGTTCCCAGCGATCGAGCTCGGGAGCTTGGCTATCGTCGTATTTCAAGCTGTCGAGGACATACAGTTTGCCCCGGTGGATGGCGATGGTTTCCCCGGGCAGCCCGATCAGCCGCTTGATGTAGTTCATGGGAACATGTCCCTTTTGCGGCTCATTGGGGTATTTGAACACGACGACATCGTGGCGTCTGGGCATGTCGAGGCCCAGCGCGCCCAGATCATAGAGGAACTTGGCAACCAGCACCCGGTCGCCGGTGTGCCAGGATGGATCGATCCCTTCGTGCGCAAAATCGATGGCATAGCGGCAATTCGGACAGGTGCAGGCGACGACGGGGGTCGGCGGGCCCTGCTGCGGATCGACTTCGCAACTGCAATTGACAGGGAACTCGTAGCCGCATTTCGGGCACGAGACCAGCTTTTGGTAGCCATAGAGCGTCTCGGCCATCGACCCGGTGGGAATGACGAACGCTTCGGCAACGAACGATTTGAGCAGCAGGACGAGCACGACGACGAACACGACCGTTTCGACAATCTCCCGCCAGCCATCTTTGGTTTCGGTCGGCGCGGGCTCACTCTTGGCTTGGCGGACCGGCTTGGTGACGGCCGCGGCGGGGCCGGGGATGCCGTCCTTGCCGACCAGTGAGAGCGATGCTCGTTCCGAAGCGACCTCGTGGGAAGGGATCCTGGCGTTCTGTTCTGCCATTTCGTTTACCTCAGTGCACGGCCTCTGTCTACTGTTCGTTCGGGAGGAGCGTTCCTTGCATTTCCAAACCAAAGCCCCGACGGCAAAGGGGGGATTTGCCGACCCATGCTCCGAATTACTGGTCTGTTTCCAGCACTGCCAGGAACGCCTCTTGCGGGATCTCGACCTGGCCTACCTGTTTCATCCGTTTTTTGCCGGCTGCCTGCTTGGCCCAAAGCTTGCGTTTGCGCGTGATGTCGCCGCCATAACACTTGGCGGTCACATTCTTCTTGATCGGCTTGATTGTCTCCCGGGCGATGACCCGGCTGCCGATGGCTGCCTGAATCGCGATTTCGAACAGGTGGCGGTCGATTTCACCGCGCAGCTTTTGCACGAGCTTGCGTCCGCGCCGCTCGGCCAGGACACGGTGTACAATCGTGGACAGGGCATCCACCCGTTTGCCCGCGACCAGAATATCGAGCCGCACCAGGTCGGCTGATCGATAGCCCAGCAATTCGTAATCCATTGTGCCGTAGCCGTGGGTTACCGACTTCAGCTTATCGTAAAGGTCGTAGATGACTTCTGCCAAGGGTAACTCATAAACCAGGATGGCCCGGGTCGCGCTGAGGTATTCGGTACGGACATACACCGCCCGCCGTTCCGAGCAGAGCTGCATCAGGTCGCCGATGTTCTCGGACGGCAACAAAAAGCTGATTCGGGCGATGGGCTCGCGGAATTCTTCGATCTGTCCCGCATCGGGCACCTTCTGCGGATTGTCGATGGTGATGATCTCGCCCTTGCGGGTCAGTACTTCATACGTAACATTGGGAGCCGTCTGCACGAGCTCGAGGTTGCTCGCGCGCTCCAGCCGTTGCTGGATAATCTCCCGGTGCAGCATTCCCAGGAAGCCGCAGCGGAACCCGAACCCCAGTCCTTCGCTGGTTTCGGGTTGGTAGACAAAGCTGGCGTCGTTGAGGCGGAGCTTGGCCAGGGCTTCGCGCAGCTCCTCAAAATCCTGGTTATTGACGGGATACAGGCCGCTGAACACCATCGGCTTGGGTTCTTTATAACCGGGCAGGGGAGTCGGTGCGGGCCCCAGGGCGTCGGTCACCGTGTCGCCGATGTGTACGTCGGTCAGGTTCTTGATTTGAGCCATCAGGTAGCCGACCTGTCCCGTCGAGAGCTCCGTACAGGGCGTCGGCGCCGGCCGGAATTGCCCCAGGTCGGTCACGAGGTGCTCGGTGCCGCCGCGCATGAGCCGGATCCGTTGCCCGGTACGCAGCGTTCCCTCCTTGACGCGGATGTAAACCACTACACCCTTGTAGGTGTCGAAATGGCTGTTGTACACCAGGGCCCGCAGCGGCGCAGCCGGATCTCCCGGCGGCGGCGGGATCCGTGTAACCATCGCTTCGAGGAGCGCATCGACGCCGGCTCCAGTTTTGCCGCTGACTTGCAGCACCTCGGCAGGTTTGATGCCGAGGGCCTGTTCCATCTCGGCGATGACTTCGTCCGGACGAGCGATGGGCAGGTCGATCTTGTTGAGCACGGGCACGATCGTCAGATCGTGCTCCATAGCCAGGAAGGCGTTGGCAACCGTTTGTGCCTGGACCCCTTGCGTGGCATCGACCAGGAGGATGGCGCCCTCGCAGGCCGCGAGACTGCGTGAGACTTCGTAGTTGAAATCGACATGGCCGGGGGTATCGATCAGGTTCAGCTCGTACCGCTGGCCGGCGTGTTCATGGTAGATCGTGACCGGGTGCATCTGGATGGTGATGCCGCGTTCCCGTTCGAGGTCCATATCATCGAGCACCTGGGCACGGAATTCGCGGGCGGTGATGGCGCCGGTCTTGAGCAGGAATTGATCGGCCAAGGTGCTCTTGCCGTGGTCGATGTGCGCGATGATGGAGAAGTTCCGGATAAGACGGGTTGGCATCATGGCGCGGTTCGGTTCTCCTGGTTGACCCGGCAGCCGTTCGGCCAGGTAGGTCACGGAAGTTTAGCAGGTTTTGCGGTTCCTGGACAGAGCAGGGGACGCTGTTGGAAGTGCGAAGCTTTGCCTTCGGTGACCTTACCCTGCCGGCCGATGGGGTTGGGCCCGGAACCCGTGCCAGAGGTTGCCGCTACGGATGGACAGCGCCGTTCTGGGCGAACCGGGAACGTCGATGGTCGTAGACGTGTCCTGGGCACGCCCTGGTCCGACTCTGCCGGAAAACGGTCGGAGCACGATCTATCCGTACCGGGATGGTCTCCTCGCCCACATCCCCGACGGCCAATTGGGACGATCTTGGGGACAAGCACGCGGCGGGGTCGGGCGACCTGCGTCGAGCGTGCATGCCCTCCCGCTCAGGAGTCGTGCCGCCGCCATGCCTGGCCGAGCAGGCAGGCTGCGCCGATGGCCAAGAGAAGCAGATTGCACGGTGTCGGAGTGGGCGTGGCCAGGAAGCCCTCCATGGGCCCGGGACTTACAGCCACGTAAGTTCCTACTACCTGGCTCGAATCGTTGAGCCCCGCAGGGTCGGTGAAGAACGTACCCGGTACGTCCAGGGTCGTGTACATGCCTTCCCGATACAGGAAGCCATGCGTCCCGGTCATGGTACTATAGACTCCCACGATCTCACCGAGGTTATTTATGCCGGTGGCTTCTGTCAGCGAAGCGCCAGGAAAATCGAGCGTCGTATAACTGTCTCCCGTGCGCAGAAAGCCGTGCGTTTTCGCAGCGGCGCCCTGGTAACTTCCCACGATCTGACTGATGTTATTTATCGCAAAGGAAACGGTGTCGATCGAGAGCGGTACATCGAAGGCAACGTAATTGCCGTTGCTGAGGAGGAAGCCATGGCGGGGGAGGCCCGCGTTAATCTGATAGAAACCGGTAATCTGTCCCGTAGAACTAATCCCCAAGACACGAGTATTTACAGCCCCGGGTACATCGAGCGTGGTGTAGTCGCTGCCATTACGGAGGAAGCCCCGGTTTCTGGAGGAAGAGTCAAGGTAGAATCCCACTATCTGCCCCGCATCACTCACGCCATAGGCAGCGGTACCGGTCGAACCGGGGACATCGAAGCTCGTATAGGTGCCGCCACTCAGGAGGAAGGCATGAAATCTGGTAGTCAAGGGCTCCTCATAGGCCCCGACAACCTGGCCGGAATTATTAATGCCATTGGCCGAAGTACTGGGCGAACCGGGCACTTCGAGCGTCGTGAAGGTGTAGTCGGCATGCGCGCGTCCGACCGTGCCGGCCAACAGGCCCAGCGCCACGAATCGGCTCAGGAATGGTTTCATCGACGAGTCCCCCCTTGCCAATTCGGATGATCTGGCGACAAGCCCGAGTTTGACTTGCCCTGGTCCGGAAATCAACGAAAAAGCAGGAACTCAACCGGCTGACCGGCCGGCCCTGCGGGTGCCCCCGCTGGGCCCTTTGACGCCATCCGCTGCGTGGTTTAGCGTCGACGCCGCCAGCATGCCTGGCCGAGCAGGCAGGCTGCTCCGACAGCCAAGAGAAGCAGACTCGACGGTGTCGGAGTCGGGGTGGCAAGGAAGCCCTGGATGGGGCCGGAATCTGTAGCGGCGTACTCTCCCACAATTTCACCCAAATCGTCGATCCCGAAAGCTTCGCTGAACACCGCGCCAGGCACGTCGAAGGTGGAGTAGTTCCCGTCGCTATAAAGGAACCCATGCGTCCCGGTTGTCATACTGTACATTCCCACAATCTGGCCGACGTTGTTGATGCCAAAGGCCTCGGTCAGCACAGCGCCAGGAAAGTCTAGCGTTGTGTAAGCGTCTCCGGTGCGTAGGAAGCCATGGATTCTCAAAGCAGCGTCCTCGTAAGTTCCCACGATCTGGCCGACATTGTTTATTCGGGAAGACACGGTGTCGATCGAACCCGGTAAATCGATGCTAACGTAATTCCCGTTACTGAATAGGAACCCATGAGGGGGAAGGCCTGCACTCATCTGGTAGAATCCTGTAATCTGTCCAGCAGTATTGATCCCCTCGGCACGGGTATTGATCGCTCCAGGCACATCGATCGCGGTGTAGTCATTGCCCGTACGGAGGAAGCCCCGGTTTCTGAAGGAGGAATCGAGGTAAAATCCTACGATCTGGCCAGCGCTGTTCACACCATACCCAGCCGTACCGGCCGAACCTGGAACGTCGAAGCTCGAGTAGCTCCCTTCGCTAAAGAGAAAACCGTGAAATGCATCGGTCAGAGGTGTTTCGTGGTAGCCAACAATCTGGCCCCCCTTGATATCAGTGGCGACGGTGGTGGCCGCACCGGGAACATTTAAGGTCGTAAACCTGTAGTCTGCATGCCCTGGTTCGATAGTCGAGGCGAAGAGGGCTAGCACGACCAAGCCGCACAGCAGAGGTTTCATCGACGAAATCTCCCCAAAGCACTACGGACCATGTGGCGACAAGCTCAAGTATGACTGGACGGTCTCGAGAAAGCAACGAAAAATCCAGGATCTTTTTGCATTTGTCTGCGTACGGCGCAAGACCAGTCCCCACCTCGGCTCACCGCAAGTCAAGAAATTGCCCGCTCTGGGCACAGAATAACGCAGCAGCCAAGATCAAAAACCTAACCGGCTGACCGGCCGGCTCTGCGAGGTGCATCGGCTGCCTGCGGAGGGCATCTGGGCCAGGATCAACGCTTTCATCCCCATCTGCCCCGCCACGGGCTCGCCCCTGCTGTGGTCGACACCGGGATGCATGAATCCACCCAACGTGGTTCTGCGGTCTGGCTGGGCCGCCGCATGTGGATCCGCTGGACTTGCAATGGTTCGCGAATGTGCCCGCCGCTGCCCAGAGCGCGCGGACTGCCAATTGGCAGGCAGTAGCTGGAATCTTTCGGCCGTAGACGTTCTCCAGGCACAGCCGCGCTTCGACGTCGCCAAGCTGACAGTCCCGCATGTGGGGGAATACTTCACGGCTGAAGATACGGGTTGCTCCGCGGCGCGCTTGATTTGATAACCACTGCCCATGTGCTAGAGTTCGAGAGAGTTCAAGGCAGCCTCAGCGAACCCTGAGGCGGCTTGGGGATCTTCCTTGGATCCAGCAAGCGGAGCACTGAACTGAGGCATTTCTCGTGTGACTATCCCCCTCCCCACCATGCGTAAGCCCGTCACCCTTCGAATGCCCACCACGAGTCCTGCGCGTTAGAGCTTTTCCCTAACGAGGAGTCGGCGAGGATTTGGCGGCGAGCCATCTCCTCGCGCACCCGTTCGGTTCCGACGACCGCTCTGCGCGCCGGCCGATGGCATCGCTTCCGCATTCAATCTGATCCTCCCCTTACAGGAGTCCAGTATGCGTATCCTTCGCGTAAGAGGCCAGAAGAGCGTACACCGTGTACGACAATTGGGCCGTCGGTTACTCCTGGAACCGTTGGAGGACCGAATGGTTCCGAGCCAGATCCAGGATGGTTGGCTCGTTGTGTCCGCCACAGGCACAGGCGCGAACAGGCCAGCCGGACTCTATGCCATCGACCCCATCGCAGATATGGTTCACCCCATTGCGACGGGAGCGGACTTCCACATTCCGGAAGGCGTTTATGAAGATCCTTCTTCCGGCATGCTCTACGCTGCGGACCAGGGACTCGTCCCCAACCTCCCAGGCCGATTTTCAGCACCACCCCCGACGCCCACGAGCACCCTGTTCGATCACCATGTGGTCAAGGTAGACCCGAATGCTCCCTCCGATCCGAAAGACAATACAGGAGCGCTGGTAACGTTTGACGACCCAATCTACGGCGAGAATCTCTACG
>DATGIQ010000440.1:0-17241 GCA_035295665.1 Gemmataceae bacterium
GATCGCTCGCATTCGGCTCCGCTCCACCCGGGTCGGTGAAGGTGGCCACCGCATGAGTGAACGCCGTATTGCTCGCTACCGTGAAGTTCGTGGCCGAAGCCGACACGGCCGGGTCGGCCACCGAAGCGTTAAACGTTGTCGAACCCGTTTGATTCAGGTTGTCGGTGATGGTCACCGTGACCGGATAAGTTCCTTCTTCGCCGTAGCTGTGCAATCTGCTTCCCAGAGTTCCCTGGGTGTTCGTCGTGAACGTCGTATGAGCCGTGTTGTCTCCCCAGTTGATATCGACGCGCCAGGAATTGGCCCCGGACGCGGTATCGCTGAACGATCCCAAGTTGAACGAGGTCGCAGTCCCTTCCGTGCTCAATTGGTCGCCGGCCGAGGAAACCGATACGGGATTGGTCGAGATGGTTGCCTGGCCCTGGGCAAAGGTCTGCGGCGCACCTTCATGCGAGACGGTCACGTTGATCGGGAACGTGCCGCTTCCTGTATAGCTATGGCTGCCGCTGACCGTGAAGACGCCATTGGAAAGCGTAATGGTGCCGGCGGTGGCGCCGCTGAAATCGCCCCAATCGATGGTGGCGCTGTAATGGCTGGTGACGCCGCCGTTCGGATCGCTCGCATTCGGCTCCGCTCCACCCGGGTCGGTGAAGGTGGCCACCGCCTGGTTTGTGAGCGTTGAATTGCTGACCCCACTAAAGTTGATGCCGGAGGCATTCACAGCAGGATCAGCAACCGTTACGTTAAAGGTCGCCGCACCCATTTGGTTCAGATTATCGGTGACCGTGACCGTAACGACATAGGTTCCTTCCTCGCCATAGTTGTGCGGCTGATTGCCCAGCGTGCCTTGGCTGGGAACGGTGTAGACGGTATGGGCGGTGTTGTCTCCCCAGTTGACATCCACCCGCCACGAAGTTGCGTTGGCCGTCGTATCGCTGAACGATCCCAAGGAAAAGGAAGTCGCGGTCCCCTCTGTGGAAACTTGGTCGCCCGGAGTCGTGACGACCAGTGGTGCGGCCGTGACAGTGGCCGTGCCCGTGCTCGCCGACGCGGGCGCGCTTTCGTGGAAGACGGTCACCGTGGTTTGGTAGGTATTGGGCTGAGCATAGGTATGATTGCCGGTGACGGTGAAGACGGTGCCGCTCAGAGTGATGGTGGCCGGCGTCGAGCCGCTGAAATCGCCCCAATCGATGGTGGCGCTGTAATGGCTGCTGAGGGGGCCCGGATCGTTGGCATTGGGCTCGGGCTTTCCCGGATCGGTGAATGTGGCCACGACCTGATTGGTTAGTGCCATGCTATTGACCGTCGAGAAGTTGACGGCGGAAACCGATACCGGCGGATCGAACACGGAAATGTTGAAGTTCGTGGAGCCCGTCACCCCGGTGCTGTCCGTGACCGTGATCGTGACGGGAAAGACCCCCTCCTCGCCGTAGTTGTGTCGTTGCGTGCCAAGCGATCCCTGTTGATTGACGGTAAAGGGAGACGTGGTGCCATCGCCCCACATGACGGTTACACGCCACGGATTGCCAATCGCGTTATCATCGGTGAACGACCCCATGTTGAAGGTGGGCGTGGGGAAGGCCCCTTCTGCGGTGGTTTGGTCGCCGGGGGAGGAAACGTTGACGGAGGGTGCGAGCCGATGTTCGAGCAGCTCCAAACGGGGCTTGAAAACCAGGCGAAGCCGATCGCGCCGGGATTGATGCAATTCAAAGTTGAAGAACTTGGGGATTCGGGGAAGCATGATCCATTCCTTTCAGGGGGTGCTTCGGAGTTCCGTCCACCGCCTGACCATCACAGGACGAGAGCGGCTGTGGAGTAGGACGTACCTGAACACGACCAACCAACGGTTGCACGACCCGACAAGCAAGGTCGGCTCAGCTTAAGCAGGAGGTTCAAGAGGAGCAGCGAAAGGATTCGAGCTTGCCTTCTTCGCCACACCGTAGCAGCGGAAGGAGAAGCTCCTTCGCCACTACGTTGGGCATCGCTCAAAAAGACCACAGATAGGGTCAAGCCAACAGGGCAGGGGGCGATGCCCGCCTCTCTTGATCAATTGTAACTATCCAAGTTAACATTTCAAGGACCGGTGTCAAGCAAGAAATACTTGACTTAACCTGCACGACTGATATTCACGCCCTACGCGAATGGCATTACGACCAGCCACGAAAATAAGCGACGCCGCCAAGGTTTCGACCTCGGCGGCGTCGCTTGTTCGTGTTCCAAGTCCGTCAAACCAAAGTGAAGTCCCGTGGGCTCCTAACTTCCTTTTTCCGGAAGAATTTTCGAAAGATCCGCGACAATCTTTTCGATGTCCTGCCCCTTCATCTCGCCCTTCTTGAAGGCGAAGTTGGCCTGGACGCGTTTGTGGACGTACAGCAGCACGGTCACGTCCGCGTCCTTGGCAATCTTGTAAGGTGCCGGGCCGGCAGGATTGTCAATGGTAAGAGCAGTTTTCTTGATGTGCTCCTTGTTGGCCCATTCCTTCAGCTTCTTATCCAAACCTTCCTGATCGCTGAGGAATACGGCAAAGCTGCCCATGCGGGCGTCGCTGTGCTTGACCGTTGCGGCGTCAATCTTCTTGACCAAACTGGTCACCGGTTCGCTGATCTCGCGCGCAAAGACCACTGCGACCGGGCTATCGCCGTTCGCTCAGACCAGGCACTGCTTGGTCCCCGCGAACGGTCCGGTGATGTTTTCCGGATTAAACGGCGAGCACCCTTGGCCGACTTGCGGCCCGGATTTGAGGGTCTCCGCAGCGATCAAGCCGCCGGCGAGCAGCAAGACCGCCAGGGAGGTCCCTATGGCGATGCGATGTGTCATCGTAAAACCTACCTCCTCGTGAAAAACTCGGACTCGGAACCCCAATTGGGCATTTAGTTGATTTACATACATCTACGCCAGGGGAAAGGGGGCGGTTCGTCGCGTCGATGCGATTTCTCCACCCGAGGCAGCCGCTCGATCCCTGGACTGGACACCTTGGGCCCCGCGCAAGGCATTCGCCCTAATCGCTGTATTCTTCCCGCGCGGGTTGATAGGCCTGGGTTTCCACCTCCGGCCGCTCCAACGGTGAAGATGCCGCAACCGCCGCAAACGTTCCACTTGGAAACGCGCCCAGAAGGCCGCGCCGCTCGTAACTGGCCAGATCTTCGAGAATTACGCCAACATCTTGGTATCGTTCCTCGCGCTGCCGGGCCATCATGCGATGGATGATGACTGCCAGGGGAACCGGCACCTGGGGGGCGACGTCGGTGAGGCGGGGTGCATCTTGCTGGGCAATTTGGACCAGAACTGCGGCAACGGTGCTTCCCTGAAACGGAAGCCGCCCGCTCAGGAGATAAAAGAACGTCGTTCCCAAAGAGAAAATATCCGAACGTTCATCAAGCGGCTCGCCCAGCGCTTGCTCCGGGGACATGTAATGGGGCGTGCCGACAAGTTTGCCGTGCGGCGCTGAATCTGCGGTTAACTCGGGCGCCTGTTTGAGAAGCCCAAAATCGCTCACTTTCAAGTGCCCTTCCGCGCTGAGCAGCAGGTTGTGCGGCTTGAGATCGCGGTGCAAAATCGCGTGGCGATGGGCGTAGTGAAGCCCTTCCAGTGCCTGGCGGAACCATCGTAGGCCCAACTCGACAGACGGCGGCCCATGCTGTCCCAGCCAACGTCCCAGGTCGCCGCCGGCCATGAATTCCATCGCCATCCAGCCCAGGGCCCGGCCGTCCTGTTCCGCGGTCCCCGCTGCGAGAATTTGCACAATCTGGGCCGAACTAAACTGGGCAAGGACCAGGGCCTCCTTGTTCAAGCGGGCCAGCAGCTCATCGCCGCCGGTTCCTTCATGGCGAAAGACTTTGATGGCGACGGTCCGGTTCAGGCTCATTTGCGTGGCCAGGTACACCTCACTCATTCCTCCCACAGCCAACTTGCGGTCGAGGCGGAAATCACCTCCCAGGATCATCGCCTCGTAGCCGGCCGGCCGGCTGATGGATGAGGAGACGGTGCGTTCTGCACCGGGTTGGCTGGTCTCGGCCTGGGTACTGCGGGTATCGGCTGCAACGGTTTGTGCTTCCAGGAGTTGGCCATGAGCCAGGTGCGCGAATGCCAGACGCAGCCGTTCACGCAGTCCGCCGGCAAGCTCGCTCAGGGATCGGCCGCGCAGACTGCCGCTGATCCGCAAGACGATCACGAAATAACTCGGCTCAATGGTTCCATCCGGACCTGGCTCCGGATCGAGGTACGAGGAGACTTGAACGTCTTCGAGATCAAAGCCGTAGGCTGCCAGCGCCGCCGTGATGCAGGCCACGGTTCCCGGATGATCCTCGCCCACCACCACGACTTCGAACGCTTGGGGAGCGAGTGGCCGGATATCCACATCGGTGGGATGGGGCCCCATCAAGCCGCCCAGTAAACGGACATGGCGCGCGACTTCCGCTGCCGAATAGCGTTCGAAATAACTCGCGGGCAAACGGCTAAAGTGCATCTCCACCAGCGCCGGGTCCAGATCCCCGCACTGGGCACGAACCGAATCCAATAAATTCAGCATCCTGCGAATCCTTCCTTCGCCTAACTTTTTTCCGACGCCGGTTGGGCCACGGCCGTCAATTCCTGAGTTTACCAGCCGCGGCGATCATCAGCGAGCCGAGCTTGGCTCGGTAGGACCACGTGGGGCCAGCTGTAACCTTGAAACCAGCCGCCCAAACTCCGACACTAAATGACCATGCAGCTTACCAGCCGGTCGCGCGGGCGAAGAATCCTGCGGTTCTTCGCCCGCGCGACCGGCTGGTAAGCTGCCGAATCTCGCTTACGGATGTTCGGACGATTCCACGAAGCTCCGGGTTCAGGGTTCGGAGGGTACAATATGAATCGATTTCAGGCAATTCTTACCGGTTGTATGATTGCCCTCCAGGCAGCGCCGGGGTTCGGAGCGAATTACCCGGCGCCCGTGGAAGGGGATTTTATCTTGCCCAATTTCCGTTTCCAGAGCGGCGAAAGCCTCCCGGAGCTGAAGCTCCACTACCGAACGATCGGCACCGCCCAGAAGAACGCGCGGGGTGTCGTACACAACGCAGTGTTGATCCTGCACGGAACGGGCGGAAGCGGGACATCCTTGTTGCGGCCAAGTTTTGCAGATGTGCTCTTCGGCCCGGGAAAATTGTTGGATGCCTCCCGCTACTATCTCATTTTGCCCGACGGGATCGGGCATGGACGATCGAGCAAGCCCAGCGATGGCCTGCATGCCCGCTTCCCACACTATAACTATGCGGACATGGTGCTGGCACAGTATCGGCTGCTGACCGAGCGGCTGAGCGTCGGTCATCTTCGGCTTGTCATGGGCACGTCGATGGGGGGGATGCACACGTGGGTGTGGGGCGAGACCTATCCCGAATTCATGGATGCCCTGATGCCGCTGGCTTCGCTGCCGGTCGAAATTGCCGGCCGCAATCGCATGCAGCGGCGGATGATTCTCGATGCGATTCGCAAGGACCCGGACTGGCATAACGGTGAATACCGCGAGCAGCCACGCGGCTTGGCCACCGCGGTGGAGTTTCTCATTCTGATGGGAAGCAGCCCTCTCCAGATGCAGAAAATGGCACCGACGCGCGTGGCCGCAGACAAACTCCTGGAGGATCAGGTTCGGACCCGCCTGAAAGGGCTGGACGCCAATGACCTGCTGTATCAGGTGGATGCATCGCGTGATTACAATCCAGCCCCGGACCTGGGTAAGATCAAGGCACCGCTGTTGGCGATTAATTCTGCGGACGATGAGATCAACCCGCCCGAACTGGGCATCCTGGAGCGCGAGATCCAGCGCGTACCGCACGGACGCATGGTCCTGATCCCGATCAGCGACGAGACTCGCGGCCATGGAACCCATACCTACGCCGAGATCTGGAAAGCCCACCTCGCCGAATTGTTGGAGGCGTCCAAGCGCGAATAAGCGGAGCCTGGGCTGTCACGCTCCCTTCTCTGAAACTTCGCGCCATCTTTTCACTTGACGCCCTAAATTTACGGCTTACAAAGGAATCGTCGACGGGCGTTGCTTCCTCTCTGTGCCCATCGCTCGCCGATACCGCTGGTTGGCCGATTGCAAGGACTCGCGAGGATCGTCCCATGAAATGGGGCAAGTGTCGTTTCGGCCGTCTGAAGGTCGATGGCGAGAAATACCGTCGGGATGTCGTCCTGGACCGGGGTGTGCTCCACAAGCGGAAAAAGAAACCCTCGCAGCAATTCCGTGAGCAGTTCGGCCACACACCGGTATCCCTCCCTGAAGCGATTCCTTGGGAGTGCAAGTGCTTGGTCATCGGTACCGGCATGGAGAGTCGTCTACCCATCATGGACGATGTCAGGGCCGAGGTGCAGCAGCGCGGCGTAGAGCTCGTGATCGCCTCCACCCCTGAGGCTGGCCAATTTCTTCGCGCCAACCCCGCGGAAACGAACGCCATCTTGCATGTGACCTGCTGATTGCACGCTTCCGCAGCGTCCGGTCGGCAAACTCCGCGGTCCAGGAGCAGTCGTTTCCGGCGCAGAAGAGGATTCGCATGAGCGGCCTCCTCATCACGTGTGATAGTTGCCGACGGAGTTGGCAGCTCGGCACGCCTGATTCCATGTACATTCAGCTGGAACTCGCGTCCCAGCCCTACCCCTCCTGTGGCGCGTACACGCTGGGTTGCCATTCTGCCTTGGACGGATCTCACCCGGCACCGAGTTCTCGGAAGAGCCGATGGGCGAACACGGTCCGCCCGGGCCAAGAACCGTGATGGGATCAAACTTCCGACTGCCCGGTCTGCCAGCCACCCTCATTGGTGAAACGAATACACGTCTCCGGATCAGCCGGGCCGCCAAGGGCACGCACCAGGTCGGCCGGGGTCGTTTCCTGCGGCTTGGGCGGCAATTGATAGTGGCAGCCGAAACGGGCGAAGTGGACCGAGCGCGCGGCGGCGATTGCAAACGCGGACACGGCTGTCCGCCGAAGCTCCGTGCAAAGTTGATTGTAGAACAGCAGACTCGCTTTCCCCCGCGGCGCCAGCGCGATCGGCCGGGAAGGCGGCCCGTGCTCGATTTCCTGCGTCAAGAGCCAACACTGCCGGTGAGGAAAGTATTCCACCGTGTACAGCCGGGCCGGATCTATGCCTTTGTCGCGGAGCAACCGCCAGAGATAACGGCCCTGCTCCTCCTTGGACCAGAAAGACGGAATCTCCGACAGCTCTCGTTTCTCCAGTCGAGCCAGACGCCGGGACAGTTCATTCGGCATACTATTATCGTGATCGGCCGCGCCCCGTTAAGCAATGCCAATTCACCCGCTAGCGCGGGATCGGGATCATCTTGACGCACACCGGCACCGGCACTTCCACGACCGTCCCAGTCGGCCGAAGCTCGCCCGTATGGGCGTCGATGCGGAAGACCACAATGCTGTCCGCATCCTGGTTCGCGACCAAAAGATAAGTCCCTGTCGGGTCGATCCCGAAGTTGCGCGGCGTCTTGATTCGCTCGGATTGGTTCGCCACGTAGCGCAAAGAGCCGGTTTGCGGGTCGATTGCGAAGACGGCGATGCTGTTGTGGCCGCGGTTCGAGCCGTAGAGGAACTTGCCCGAGGGATGCACCTGCACTTCGGCTGTCGTGTTGCTCCCTTTGAAGCCCGCCGGAAGCGTGGACACCGTTTGGAAAGGGTCCAGGCGGCCGCGCTCTCCGTCGTAGCGGAAAGCAGTCACCGTGGAATTGAGCTCGTTAATGACGTAGGCCGTGGTGCCGTTGGGATGGAACGCAAAGTGTCGCGGGCCCGCTCCCGGAGCAACCGACACCGCGGGCGGATCGTTCGGGGCCAGCGTGCCCTTGGCCGAGTCGTAGCGGTAGAGGAAGACTTTGTCCAAGCCGAGATCGGCAACCACGGCGAAGCGGTTGGCGGCATCGAGATTGATGGAGTGAGCGTGCGGTCCCTCCTGCCGCTTGGGATTGGGGCCGGTGCCGTGGTGTTGCACGAAGGCGGTGGCTTTGCCGAGCCGGCCGTCGGCCCCGACCGGCACGACCGAAACGCTGCCGCCGCCGTAATTGGCCACCAAGACATGTTTCCCCGCGCGATCCACCACGAGATGGCAGGGACCCGCTCCGCCCGAGGGCTGTTGATTCAGCACGCTCAGGTCTCCGCTCTTGGGATCGATCGCGAAGGCCCCGACTCCGCCGGTCTTTTTGCCATCGAAGTCTGTGACCTCGCTGACGGCGTACAAGAAGTGACGTTCCGGATCGATCGCCAGAAATGACGGGTTCGTCGTCTCGGCCGCGAGCACGCGCGAGGTCAGCTTGCCAGAGCTCAGGTCCAGTTCGAAGCGATAGATCCCCTGGCTGCCGCGTTGAGTGTACGTACCGACGTAGACCCACAGTCGCTCCGATTTCGGTTCCTTCGTCACCTGGGCAAAAGCCGGGGCTGCCAAGGGCAGGAGCAATGCCAATGAAATCCAGTCCATGCCACGACCGGTGGAAAACGCCATGATCTCACCTCCTCCGTCCGTCTATCGGAACGTGCACACGGTTTGCAGACGCCTGTTGCCATTGTGCGAAGCGAGCGCGGTCAAGGCCAGCACATTCTCGATTTCCTCCGCCCGCATCCGCGTGTTGCGTTGCATGGACGAATGGGCCGTGCACCATACGTTAACCCCGTAGCTGGGTCCGACGTCCCTGCCTATCCGTCCGAAGTGAGGAAGCTGCCATGCGATTCTGCCTCTGCTTGTCCATCATGGTCGGTTGCCTGGCATGGCCCCCCGCGGTCACGGCTGTCGATCCCGAGGTTGGCCGGCCAAATTTCTTGTGGCTCATCGCGGAGGATTTGGGCCCGCACTTGGGCTGCTGCGGCACCAAGGAAGTCTGGACGCCGAACCTGGATCAGCTCGCCGCCCAGGGAGTGCGGTACACGCACTGCTTCACCACCGCCCCGGTCTGCTCGCCCAGCCGGTCGGCGTTCATGACCGGCATGTACCAGACCACCATCGGCGCCCACCACCACCGATCGCACCGTGACGATGGTTACCGGCTCCCGGACGGGGTCCGTGTCGCCACGGATTGGATGCGCGCCGCCGGTTACTTCACGGCCAACGTGCGCACCTTTCCGAAGGAGGTCGGTTTCACCGGCACGGGCAAAACGGATTGGAACTTCACTTACGTGGGCAAGCCCTTTGACTCGGACCGCTGGGAAGATCTGAAGACGCACCAGCCATTCTTTGCCCAGATCAATTTCAAAGAGACGCATCGGCCGTTCGTGTCGCCCCGCCGTGCCGACCCGGCCAAGGTGGAGATTCCGCCGTATTACCCCGACCATCCGGTGACGCGCACCGACTGGGCCAAGTACCTGGACGCGGCCACGGAGCTGGACGGGAAAGTGGGCAAGATCTTGCACCAGCTGGAAACGGATGGCCTGGCCGAGAACACGGTCATCCTCTTCTTCGGCGACCACGGGCAAGCCCACGTCCGCGGCAAACAGTTCTGTTATGACAGCGGCCTGAACACACCGCTCATCATCCGCTGGCCCAAGAAGTTTGCCACGCCGAAACAATTCCATGCCAGCAGCGTTGACGCCCGGCTCATCGCGGCCATCGACTTTCTGCCGACGATGCTGGCCAGCACCGGCGTGCCCAAACCCGCCAAAATGCAGGGCGAAGTCTTCCTCGGCGATCACGCGGCTCCGCCGCGGCAATTTGTCTTCGGTGCCCGTGACCGGTGCGATGAAACGGTGGCCCGATTCCGAACGGTGCGCGATGCCCGCTACCGATACATCCGCAATTTCATGCCCGAACGGCCGTTCCTGCAACCGAATGCCTACAAGGAACGCTCCTATCCCGTGTGGAATCTGCTGAAGGAACTGGGCGCCCAGGGCAAGCTGACACCGGCACAGGCCTTCCTGACCGCACCGCACATGCCGCCGGAAGAACTCTACGATCTGGAAAGCGACCCCTTCGAGATCCACAATCTGGCGGCTTCGCCCAACCCGGAACATCAGGCAGTATTGCAACGGCTGCGGGACGTCTTGGCAAAATGGATCGAGGACAGCAACGACCAGGGCCGCATTCCCGAACCGCCCGACGTGGCTGCCGCCAAAGGCGCGACCCGGCCTGGCACCGATCCAAACGCCGCCGCAATCGTCCGCACGCAAGCCGAGCCGTCCCCGCGCGCGGCACCGCAGGCCGAGCAGAAGCCTCCAGCGGCCACCGAGCCACCGACCGAATGGATCGAACCGTTAACAGGGCACCGCGTGATCCGGCTCTCGCGCGAACCGGGGACATCGAGCTTCTACTTCCATCAGAATGCCTTCACCGCCGCCGGCGACAAAATCGTTGTTTCGACCCGACAAGGGCTGGCCACGATCGACTTACAAACCCGGCAGACGGACTTGCTCGCAGTGACGCGCGCCGGCCAGGTTATCGTTGGTAAAAAGACCCGCCAGGTGTTCTATACCCGTGATGGCTCGGTCTTCGCAACCCACTTGGACTCTCACGCCACGCGGGAGATCGCGAAGCTGCCGCCGGAAATTCGCGGCGGATCCGGGCTAGCCGTCAACGCGGATGAAACCCTGCTGGCGGGCAGCTATGTCGAAGGCGGACAAAGAGGTCCCGGCAGAGGCGCAAGTCTGGAGGCCCGTTGGGCCGCCCGCATGCCCATGCGGTTGTATACGGTCGACATCAAGACCGGTGCGATCAAGACATTCCATCCCAGCACCGATTGGCTCAACCATGTCCAATTTTCGCCGACGGACCCGACATTGCTGATGTTCTGCCATGAAGGTCCGTGGCACAAAGTCGATCGCATCTGGACGATCCGGACCGACGGCACCGGCCTGAAGAAGATCCACACCCGCACCATGGAGATGGAGATCGCCGGCCATGAGTTCTTCAGCCCGGATGGCAAGATCATCTGGTATGATCTGCAAACCCCCAAAGGCAAGGAATTCTGGTTGGCGGGACACGTGCTGGCAACCGGCGAAACGATTCGCTACCGCCTGAAGCGGGAGGAATGGTCGGTGCACTTCAACGCCGCGCCCAATGGTCAGCGTTTCGCCGGCGACGGCGGAGGTCCGCGCAGCGTGGCCGCGCCGGGAAACGGCCAGTGGATCTATCTATTCACGCCGAAGGACGGCACGCTTCAAGCGGAAAAGCTCGTGGACCTGGCCAAGCACGATTATCGACTGGAGCCAAACGTGTCGTTCACCCCTGATGGGAAGTGGATCGTGTTCCGTTCAAACATGCACGGGCCGACCCATGTGTATGCCGTCGAAGTGAGCAAAACGCCGCTCCGCAAGCCGGGCCAGCAGGGTGCGGCTCCCGGAGCGGCGTCTGCGGCTCCGGCACCGGTCAGGGACCAACCGTGATCGTCTCAGATTTGGGATCGAAGCCGAAGATGAAGTCCTTCCCGTCGCTGAAGATCAGCGCCAATTCGCTCTTGCCGATCAAGGTATTGCCGCCGCCGTTGCCGTGAACCGTCGAGGCATCGAGCTTCGGCACGCCGTTACCGGCCAACAGGTTCGTCACCCGAGTAGCATAGCTGGTGGGTCCACTCCAGTAAGCGGCAATCTTGAGCCAAGAGAGCAGGCCCGCCTCGGTATCGTAATTGGTGCTGCCGGCAATCAACAGATCCTCCTGGTCGCCACCGTAGAGGACCGCGTGGCTGGTGCCGGCCACAAGGATATTTCGCCGGCCGGTGCTGCCCCTGAGGATGCCGTTGCCGGCGCCGATGAGCAGATTGAAGGTGCCTGGCGATCCGCCATTGCCGCCGGTCACATTCTGGATACCGCTGACTCCGCCGGCAATCTCGGTGGCTGTGCCGGTCTGCAAATCGACGACAACGTTATTGGCGAAGGCGCTATAATCCAGGGTGCTGGTGCCGCCGCCATGGAGAGCACCGGTAAGGTGTCCACCGGTTTGGATTTGAAAATCGTTGGTCTGCGAGCCGCCCGTCAGGTTCTGAACGCCCGTGAAGCTCACTGCCGTGTCGAGTGTGCCGCCATTGGGGCTCGTGATCTTCCACACATTCGGCTGATTCGGGCCGACGAGCTGGTTGTCGCCGGTGCCGCCATCCAAGTTGACATGGTTGCTCGCTGGAAGACTGGTTACTTGGAACAGATCCTTCCCCTCGGCCCCGTGGATCTCCAGCGTATCGATGCCGCTGAAGCTAACCGCGATGGGTCCGCCGGCCGTCACGAGCATGGTCGAGAGCGAGTAGTTCCTGGCCCCATTAAACCCATCATCCAGGATCTTCAACGTATCGGGTCCGGACCCACCCTGGACGCTCACGGGGCTGTGGATGCCGTTGAGGCTATGATTGGCATCCCCCACACGGATCACGTCGCCGGCGTTGCCCAAATCGACGGTCGTCAGGAGAAGCCCGGCATCGGTTCCCCGCACGTCGATCATGTTGGGGTTCGATTGGGCGGCCGACAGTACGACGGTCCCAAGATGATCATAGCTGATCAGGGCTGCACCGCTCCGACTCAGTCCCCCCGCATCCAGCAGGTACACCTCGGCCGAAGCGGCACCGGTATCGATCACCTTCAGTGCTTCCTGGGCTCCGAGCTGGCCGTGGATCGTGAGCGGGCCGCGCAGATGGTCCAGCGTGTTGCTGGCGTCGCTGATCGCGATATCGTGAGGGGCGGTGCTGAGGTCGAGGGTCGTCGCGGTCTGTGCATGGGTTCCGAGCACCAGAACATGGTTGGAGCCATTGGCGCTGACTGCCGTGTGCAGCGTCAGAGCCGCGAGGTTGGTGTAATTGATCGGCTGGAAATGGCTCCCCGCCACCGCGCCTTCACTGACTTCGTAGGTAACCGGGCTGGGCTGGGGACCGCCGTCGTTCAGGACGAGCTGGTTCATGCCACTTTGGCCATTGACAGTCAGCGGTCGATCAAGAACCAGCGTGTTGGCCACATCGCCGACCGTGATGAGATCATTGCCAGCGCCGGCGTTGATCAGGGTCGCGGCATCGCCGATGGCGTTCACGTCGATCGTGTTACCCTGGCCACCTGCGTTTAGAATCATCGTGCCCACGTTGCGGTAAACGAAGTCCTTGTTGCCCCGCGTCAAGAAGTTGCCGACGAGTTGCGAGAAACCGATGAGGTAGTGCTCCGGCCCACCGGCCTTGCGATCATCAAAGGCCACCACGGCTTTGCTATCCCCGCCGTCTACGAGGACGTCCCCGCCAATACTGTCCAGCGTTTGGTTGAAATCGCCGATGTTGATATGGTCCCCGCCGCCGCTGTGGATAGTGATTGGAACGCCATCGGGTGTGCTCTGCACCCAGACAATGTCGGCGGCCATTCCCGTCTTGACGATGATGCCTCCGGCAAAGCTCCCGTTAGCAGGGGTATCGTAATTGATGTGGTACGCCAGGCTCACCGGCAGCATTGTGACCGGGTCGAATGAGTGCAGCGGACCGCCGCTGATTTGGCCGTCGGTAAGGATGACGCGATCCGCCTCCGTGGAGCTGCTCTCACTGACGGTCAACGCATCCTTGCCCGGCCCGGCGTGTACGTCCAGCGTGCCGAACAGGCCGAAGGGCGGACGGGGCGGCTGTTGCGGTGGCGGCGGCTCGAGCAATACGCCGGTGTTGGCCGGGGCATCGGAGGACACATTAAACGTGTCGTTTCCCGCATCGGCGTAGAGCACCGTGTGCCCGGTGTTGGACTGAACGTTGATCGTGTTGTTGGACCCCTTGGCGAAGACATTGAGGGTGTCCTCGTGGTTGGTAATGGCCACGTGGACCTGGTAGTTCGGATGGGTCTGGACAAACATGATCCCGCCCATGGGACCTGGGCTCCCTACGGACTGTTTAAAGAACGCGGCCTCGGTCTTGACGAGGATGTTGTGGGAGTTGGGGCTCCCCTGGACGTTGACCACATCCGCGCTGCCGTCGGGATTGGAAGCTTCGCCATCGTTGACGCCGACGGTTTGAACTGGGGTGGTTTCCAGATCGTTGACCGTGATGGTATCCGCGCCGTCGCCCCCATCCATGCTCACCTTTTCCAGGGATCCTTGCCAGGTGATCAGGTTGGCGTTGGCCTGGACCATGACGCTGGTGGCTTTGTACGGGCTCAGCGCAAAATCATCGGTTCGCTGATCGCCAACCACTTCCAGGGCATTGTGGGACAGAAGATCGGCTGTACTCACGGTCAGGTCGCCGTCGCCATCCTGCCAATGGACGACGTTGGGGGTGCCAAGCGGTGGCGGAGTCCCGCCACCGAAGATAGAAACCATGTCGTGGCCCCGGCCGGCGATGAAGACGTTCGTGCCTCCGTCCCCTTCCAGATAATCATCCTGTTCACCAGCGATGACCTGGTTTTGGCCCGGACCGTGAGCCACAAGGTGGTTGCGAGCCACCCCGCCCTGAAGGATGTTGCTTCCCGAACCGGAGGTCTCGAGATCGCTGATGTAATAAGTGCCGTTGACATCTTGTGCCTGCCCGGGCCAAGGCGGCACTCCCAGCGCTGTTTTGCCGTCGCCGCCGGTCAGGGTGCTGTTGCCGGAGCCGCTCCGGAAATAATTGTAGCCGTGGCCGCCGGTGAGAACATCGTTGCCGTTGCCGGCCACGACATGGGCGTTGCCCTTGCCCAGGTAGGTAACGTGAACATTGCCGTTCCCCGCAGTGATGAAGGCGTCGGCCTGTACGCCCGCCCCGATCGTCCAGACATCGTTGCCGTTGCCGCTATCGATCTGGATGCTCGTGACCCCGGCATAGCGCTGCTTGATCGACCCAAACGCGACAAACACTGCTTCACCGGTCATGGGATCCGAGGGTTGTGGCGGAGAATTATCGTGGGTGATGGTATACACCTCATCCTGGTTAGGATCGGTTGATCCATAATTCCGCAGCGAAACCATCTGGCCGACGTTGAGGACCAGGACACCGTTCAGACCGACGTTGAACCCGTCGGACATGTTCTGGACTGGCTGTCCCTGAGCGAGCTGGACATTGGCAGGGGGAACGAAGGGGTTCGTGGCTTGATCACTTCCGAAGGAAATGATGGTGCCGCTGGCGATGTTGAAACCCTGTTCGTATCCGACAAATCCCGTGACAGGAACATTGACGCCAATTTTCAAGGCAGCCTTGAGATAGCCGTCGATGTCCCCCGTGAAATGGAAGATGCCGGGCAACTGGCTCAAGTCCTTAAGGAACCGGAACTGGCTGATGGAATTTGGGTTCTTTGGATCTTGGAGATAAAAGTTGAGATTCGCTGTGATGCCGCCGTCAACTTCCGCCGAGAACACGGGAAAGTTGATGCCCGCCGAAGCCATAATTCCGCCAGTGATGCTGAGGTGATTGCCCGGCGACTGGGGTTGCTGGTCCCAGGTCGGCATCACGAAGCCGTCGAGGATATCTTTGGCGTTGAAGTCGTGCAAGAACTCGCGGATTCCCTTCGTATCGTAATCCGTCTCGAAATACGCATCCACCTTTACCTGGGCGTTGAACTGGGCAAAGAGACCGGGGATGGCGGTGATGTTCAGGGCATTGAATGGCGCGGGGACGGCATTAAGGGTAAAGTTCGCCTTCGCAATGAACTGGACGAGGGTCGGGTCCTGACCCAGGAGCAGCTTGACGATTCCGTTGGCCGGATCATCGAAAAACGGAAAGTTCAACGCAAGGCTGGCGGAGTTCCCGCCACTGCTGGGAAGAAACCTCTCGGCTGCCTGGCCTACCGGGCCATACTTATCCAATTGTGTCGTGAGGTTCTGGAGAATCTTATCCAGTGATGGGAAGTCTCCCTGGCTGAACGCAAAGGTGGTTAGCGGGGTGTCCAGCGAAGGAATGTTTCCATTCGAATAATCGGCGAGATCGTAGACCATTTGGCCCGGAGCGAGATCGACCAAATCGTCGTTCTGGCCAAATTGAAAATCGCCCAGGTTGATTTGCAGATCATTGCCGCTCACCTGGATCTGGTTGACCGCCTTGGCTAGGTCCAGAACCGTCTGGACCACGGTTTCGATGGCTTGGATATCGGGTGGGAGGACGTGACCTTGGTTCACGAGGGAAATAAGGGTCTCGAGGCTGACATCCTGCCCGGCCAGGTCGCTCAGAACGGGTAACGGCGCATTGAGTGCGTCGATCAGCGGCTGAAGCGGTTTGGTCCAGGTTTGAATATCTGTGACGATTTCTCCGATGATCCCATTGAAGAAGTCGGCGGCTTTCAGCGACAAGCCGTCGAATTTGATCGTGGGGCTGTGGATGGCGTCATTCTTCTGGCCGGACTTCTGGTCGATGGACCAGTGCAGCTCGAACATCGTTCCCAGGGACGGAATATCTGGGATGGGGTTATCTTTGCTGTCGGCGACAAAAAGGGAAAGCATCAGGTACGCATCCGCCTGGCCGAACACTTCGGCCGACGAGAGCGGATCTTGGAGATCGTCGATCGCGAAGCCGGCCACCAGCTGCGTCGGGTTTTGCATGGTGCCGGCATCCGACGCCTGGCCGTCGAAGAAACCGACGTGGATCTGGATATTTGCATTGTTGGATAGTGTCGCCTGGGCTTCCAGTACAAATTCGTGTCCCGCGGCTTTCACATTCGGATTGAGTTTTTGGAGGGGATCCTGATCGGCAGGCATGGCGAGCTTTTTGCTGGTGTCGATGACTAGGCTGCCCGTCCCGTTGGTAACCGTGAAGCTGAAAGCCAGCTCCAGATCGTAACCGATGCTGAGATTGATCGTGCCGTTGGTATGGAGCGAAATCGGCAGGACCGGCAAAGCGAAGCCGAATTGCAGCGACTGCTTTACTTGCAGCAGATCCTGGTGCAGGTGCATTTCCACGTTGACCCCAAAATTGTTGAGGTCGGTTCCCGTGTGGGTGACCAAGATTTGATGGAAATCCAGGGGATTGGCGTAGTTCGTTTTTGCGACCAGGCCAGCGGGGAGATTGTTGAAGATGGCCATCTTGATCTCGTCGTCGGCCTGGGCATCGGTCGGCGTCCAGTTACCGAGGGTGTTGATGGCCTTATTGAGATCGGAATCCACCGTCTTGACGAACGTCGCGGCATCCAGCACGTTCTGGTTGGTGCCGATGAACGGAATTTGCTCCAAGCCCTGGATGAGGGCGTTCGCACCGTTTTCGACGCCGGAGAGTTTCGTGGACAGCGCGGCGGCCAGGTTCGACAGGCCCGTGAGAACTGTACGATCTTCCAGAGTTTCAAGCAGCAGACGGGGCCGCCGGCGCGTGGTTTTCCGATGTTGCGCGGCGGGGGAGAGAGGAACTGGTCGCTTCGTTGGTCTTCGGAAGATGCTGCGGAACATGGCGATC
>DATGIQ010000441.1:0-3227 GCA_035295665.1 Gemmataceae bacterium
GGCACCGCCCCGAATCCGAATCCCGCGACCCCGGCGCACCATCCCGTAATAGGCTGAACCGCGCGCCACGGCCAAATCCATGTCGGTTCCTTGCAGCACTTTCACGGCCGGGGTGCCGGCCTTGTCCGCCCAGTCGTTGAGCACATCGACCAGCCGTTGCCGTAAAGCCTCCGCTTTGAAGACGCCGCCGTTGAACAGCACCGCCGTCGGCTGGGAAACTTTTTTCCTTCCCCGCCGGGTCGGTGCCCGCTGGGCCAAGACTTCCGCATTGCGCTGGAGAAACGACGCCAGATGTTTCGTTACGGCCGGGTCGGCGGCATACGGGAGGCCCAGTTCCTGCAAACCCACCGTCCGTTGCCTTTTCGGCTCCGCATTCGGTGGACAATGGGGAAAGAATCCCTCCACAAGAACGCGCTCGACCTCGGCCCGAGTCAACTCGCCCTTGATCGTGCCGCCAATCACGCGACTCCCCCGGCCCAAAACGGTGACCGGAGAACTTTTGAGCTTTGGATCGGCGAACAGCGTCTCCTTCGCCACGCGGCAGCTGTGCCAGAGCATTTGCATCTGGCCGGCATCCAGCTTGATTCCGTTCTGGGCAAAGTTCTGGGCTGCGGCATGGGCCAGGGCCAGATCCATGTTATCGCCGCCCAGCAAAATGTGGTTGCCCACCGCCACGCGCGTCAGAGCAAGTTGGCCGCCCTCCTCGGTGACGGCGATCAGCGTGAGGTCAGTCGTCCCGCCGCCCACATCGCACACCAGGATCACGTCGCCGACTTCGACCTGGTTGCGCCAAGAATCGAGGCTAGCGTCGATCCAGGCATAGAAGGCGGCTTGCGGCTCTTCAAGCAGCGTGATGTGCTCCAGCCCGGCCGCACGGGCAGCTTCCACCGTTAGTTCACGGGCCACGGCATCAAACGACGCCGGCACCGCCAGGATGATGTCCTGCTCTTCGAGCCGGTTTTCCGTGACGTCGCGGGCTACCTGGACATTCCAGCTTTCGGACAGGTGTTTCAGGTACAATGTGCTGGCTTCGAGCGGTGATACCCGGCGGGCGTTTTCCGGAGCTTTCCAAGGTAACACCGGCGCTCGCCGGTCGATGCCGGCGTAGCAGAGCCAGGACTTCGCCGAAGCGACTAACCGCGTCGGCACCTGGCCGCCGAAATTGCGGGCAAATTCGCCGACCGCATAATCCCGATCCGGAGCCCACGGAAGGCGGAGGCTGCCGGCGGGGAGCTCGTTCGGGCCCGGCAGATAGAGGAAGGACGGCAACAGCGGCCGCTCCTCGACAACCCCCGGCTGCACGACCTGCGGCACCGGTATCTGGCTAACCACCACGTCCCGTCCTTCCCCGACGCCGGTGTCCGCAAAGGCAAAGGCGCTGTTGGTCGTTCCGAGGTCGATGCCGACAACATAACGTGACGCAGCCACACCTTCACTCCCACTCAGGGCAATTCTACTTCCGCCGGCATGAGGACGAACTCATCCTGCCCTTCCGGCGGCGGCGCCAGCTTCATGGCTTTAACGCGCCACCCATGGTGCTGCAACGTTCCGCGGAAGGGAGGCTGCCCAGTGACATTGCCGGTTAACCGGATCGCCGAGGGATCAAATCCGTTAGGGATCTCGACGGCGGAGCCTTCCGGCTGCGGCAGCACGGGCTGCAATTCGAGATGCTCCTGGAGGGCAGTTCGACATTGTCGATGAATATCGCGCACGGCCGCGCCAATCTGAGCATCCGGGTAGCTTTGAATATCTTCGAGCAAGAAATCGAGCAGCCGGCCTTCACGCTGCAACAAGGCCAACAGACGCAGGGGTGCTCCGGAGGGCTTGGGCGGGGCCTCGGGCTTGGGGGGCACCAACAGCGCTTCCACCTTGGCCGCAAATGCCGGATCGCGCAGGACCCGCAGCTCGCACCGCAGCGCCTGGCGGATGCGACGAGCGTTGCCCCTGGCCACCACGAGAAGGACAACCAAGTACAGGACCAGTACGATGAGCAGGGTAAGGATGACGATCAACAGCGGCTGCTCTGGAAACATCGGAATCCTCCGTCAGCAAGAAGCGGAAAGGTTTTTATAGCAATATGGCGGTGCCGAGAAAGAATTTGTGTTACGATTAGCGGCGGCCCGCCACCAACGGGAATCGGGAGCCGCCTATGCCTGTGCTTCACCTGGCGACGTTTGCCTGTGATGTCACGCCGCCGCCCGGCCATCCGCTCTGCGGCGGATGGATTGAGCCGGTGCGAGCCGTGGACGATCCGCTCCGGGCACTGGGCGTTGTCCTGCTTGGCATGGGCCGGCCCGTCGTGCTCTGCGCTGTGGATTGGTGCGGCATCCGCAACGAGGCCCACACGTACTGGCGGCAAACTCTGGCCGAGGCAACGCACACCGTACCGGAAAATGTGGCCGTGCACTCGGTTCACCCTCACGATGCTCCGTTCGCCGATGTGGAGGCGGAACGCCTCCTAGAAGCGGTGCCAGGTGCTCCCCTTTCCCTCGATCTGAAATTCTTCCGCCGGGCCGTCCAGCAGACTGCGGAAGCCGCGCGCGCTGCCTTGGCCAGCACGGTGCGGTTCAACCACCTTGGCATCGGCCAGGCACGTGTGCAGCAAGTCGCCTCCAACCGCCGCGTGATCGGGTCGGACGGCAAAGTGAGGTTCTGGCGCGGCAGCAGCACCCGAGACAAGCAGGCTCGCGATGAGCCGGAAGGACGGATTGACCCCTGGCTGAAGACCTTGAGTTTTTGGGATGACAACCGGCCATTGGTGGCGTTGAGCTATTATGCCACGCATCCGATGAGCACCTATGGTCAGGGCCGCGTTAGCAGTGATTTTTGCGGTCTGGCTCGGCAAAAGCGGCAGGCAGAAGAGCCGAACGTCTTCCAGGTCTACTTTACGGGTTGCGCGGGGAACGTCGCTGCCGGCAAATACAACGACGGCGCCCCCGGCAACCGCACGATTCTCCGAGATCGCATGGCCGAGGCGATGGCCGCCGCCTGGAAAGTGACCATCCGCTCTCCTGTTCGTGGATGGGAATGGCGCATCGAACCGATCCAGATGCCGCCGCGCGCGGAAAAGTCCTTTGGGGCCGAAGAAAGCCGAAAAACCCTTGAAAGCTCCAAAGAGCCGAAAGCCCGACGGGGCAATGCCGCCTTCCAGTTGGCCTGGTTGGAGCGCATCGGCCGGCCGATCGAATTGGCGTGCCTGGATTTCGGTCCGCTCACCTTGGCGTCGG
>DATGIQ010000442.1:0-6722 GCA_035295665.1 Gemmataceae bacterium
GGTCGCGACCATCTGGATTCCGGTTCCGTAGCCTCGCCCAACCGCGAGACCGAGGCGATGAAGGATGGCTCGGACGCGATCGGCGATTGGCCGATCCTCAACGCTCTGGCCAACACGGCCTGCGGGGCCGGCTGGGTGAGCGTGCACCACGGCGGCGGCGTCGGCATCGGCTACAGTCTCCATGCGGGCATGGTCGTCGTCGCCGATGGCAGCCCCGATGCCGAACAGCGGCTCCAGATGGTGTTGACGAGCGATCCCGCGACAGGAGTGATCCGCCATGCCGATGCGGGGTATGATGAGGCCATCCAATGCGCCCACGAACACGGTGTCCAAATACCGGGAGTGAATGATTGAAGGAAGGAACTCGATCATGCAGATGCCATTTCCAGGTATGGATCCCTATTTGGAGCACCCGGTTTTGTGGGAGAGCGTTCATCACCGGTTAATCATCAGCGTTGCAAACCAGCTTCAGCCGCGCCTTGATCCACGATATGTGGCAAGCATCGAGGAGCGTGTCTATATTGAGGGGCCACAAAGGCGAATTCCCGAGGTCTGGATTCAGAAGACTCGTGGTGCTGGGAGTACACTGGCCGTCGCTGAGTCAGAGACAGATGCCGCGGTTGTGTTGGAAGTGGATGATTTGGAAGTTCACGAAACGCGCGTGGAAATTCTGGACGTTTACAACAATATGAAGTTGGTGGCCATCATCGAGGTCGTTAGCCCCACGAACAAGGCTGCGGGACCAGGCCGTGAGTCGTATCTGAAGAAACAGGCGGAGACTCTCGCGCGGGACTGTCACCTGGTGGAGATCGACTTGCTTCGCCGAGGCCAACATGTGCTCAGCATTCCTCAGTGGCGTGCCCAAGCCTTGCAACCTTATAATTACCTCATTTGTGTGAGCCGCTGGCCGGCGCGAAGTCGATTCGAACTCTATCCGTGTCCCCTCAACCAGCGGCTGCCAAGGATTCGAATCCCACTGACTGATTCCGACCCGGATGCAGCCCTGGATATCCAGGCGGCCCTGGAGCAAGTGTACAGCGAAGGCCGTTACATGTGGCGGGTGCGCTACGAGGATCCCTGCGAGCCGCCGCTGCCTGCCGATACTCAGCAATGGGCCAACGAACGCTGGGCAGCATATCGGGCCGCGCGGTCCGACTTGTTTGAACCCAAAGGAGGATAAGGCGAGCATGGAGCAAAGGCCAACCGCTGTGCCCCCCCCGTCTTCGCCCCTCGTTATTCGGAATGCCGCGCAGGTTGTTTGCGTATCCCAGCATGGTGAACGAGTCAAGCATGGATCGAGTATGCGTGACTTGGCCGTGCTCAATAACGGTAGTGTGCTCATCGAGGATGGGAAGATCACGTGGATTGGTCCGATCGCCGAGATGCCCCCAGTCGCAGCATGCGCCACCATTCTGGATGCTGCGAACAAAACCGTGCTTCCCGGGTTCGTCGATAGCCATACCCACCTCCTCTTCGCCGGGGCACGCGCGGACGAGTTTGAAGCCCGTCTCGAGGGGCTGAGCTATCAAGAAATCGCCGCGCGCGGAGGCGGGATTAACGCCACCGTGCGGTCTGTGCGTGCGGCCAGTGCTGACCAGTTGAAAGCCATGGCACGCCGCCGTCTTCAGCGCCTGCTCCGCTTCGGCGTGACCACGGTGGAAGTGAAGAGCGGCTACGGCCTCACCCTCGTCGATGAGATCAAATGCCTGGAAGTCATTGGCCAGCTCAACGCGGAGGGGCCCTTCGAGTTGGTCCCCACGTTTCTGGGTGCGCACGCTGTGCCGCCGGAATACCGGGACGACCGCGAAGGATACGTTCAGTTCCTGATCGACGAGATGTTGCCCGAGGTCGCCCATCGCCGGCTCGCCGAATTCTGCGATGTCTTCTGCGAGAAGAATGTTTTTAGCCTGGCGGAATCCGAACGCATCCTGACCAGAGCCCGGTGCCTGGGCTTGCAAATGAAACTGCACGCCGATGAGTTGAGCCCGCTGGGCGGGGCCGAACTCGCCGGCCGACTTGGGGCTCGGTCGGCCGACCATCTCCTCTGCATCAGCGATGCCGGGATCGAGGCCCTTGCACAATCCGGCACCGTGGCCACATTGCTACCTGGTACGGCATTCTTCCTGGGCCTGGCCTATGCACCGGCCCGCCGTCTCATGGAGCGTGGCCTGGCCGTGGCCGTGGCCAGCGACTGCAATCCCGGCACGTGTCCAACCGAAAACCTGCCGCTCGTCGGGGCCATGGCGTGCACGCAAATGAAAATGCTCCCCTCCGAAGTGATCACCGCCCTGACGCTCAACGCCGCTGCGGCCGTCGGACGGGCAGATCGCATTGGGTCGCTGGAAGTCGGTAAACAGGCCGACCTGATCGTTTGCGATGTTCCCGACTATCGCCACCTTTTTTACCACTTTGGAGTCAATCATGTCTGGCGGGTCATCAAACGTGGCCAGGTGGTTTCCGTTGCTGGAACCAGCAGCGCTGCCCCAGGAGCCCATGCGCCGGCCGGATGACCCGCGGCTCGGCGAAATGATCGAAACCTGGAACGGGGACGAGGCCGCCTTCACACCGGGCCGCGCCGTCCTCCTCGGCTTCCCCCAAGATGAAGGAGTCCGTCGGAATGGTGGCCGGACCGGTGCGGCAGAGGCACCCAATGAAATCCGCCGGTGGCTCCGCCGGCTCACGCCGTGGGATTGCCAAGCGAATCTATCCCTTGCTGATCCTCGCCCGCTCGATCTAGGCAATGCTCGAATCGCAGGGGAGTTGGAAGAGAGCCAGGCGGCCGTCGGCGACATCATTGGGGCGGTCTTGCAACGGGGTGCGATCCCGATTGTGCTGGGCGGCGGCCACGAGACGGCGTTTGGGCATTACCTGGGTTATGCCGCGGCACGCAGGAAGGTGGCCATCATCAATCTCGATGCTCACCTCGACCTCCGTCCGCTTTTGGATGGCAAAGGGCACAGCGGTTCGCCCTTTCGGCAGGCGTTGGAACACGGCACGCATCCGCTTGCCGGAGAGCACTATGTCTGCCTGGGTGCGCAACCTCACTCCGTCAGCCGCCACCATTGGCATTACGCTTGCCAGCACGGGTGCACGGTCCGATGGGGCGACGAAGTGCGGCACTGCCTGGGGCAGAGCATCCGAGAGGGGTATGACCGGCTGTCCGGTGGCGGTCGCCCGGTGTATGTCAGCATTGATGCCGACGTCGTCCGAGCGGCCGATGTGATGGGCGTCAGCGCACCGAACTCGCTGGGATTGTCGGGAGCAGAAGTGGCAGCTTGTGCTCGGATGGCGGGGAGTTTGCCGCACGTATCGAGTCTCGACCTTGTGGAAATCAATCCCCGGCTGGACCGTGATCATCAGAGCGCCCGCTGGGGCGCCCTCGTGGTGTGGAGTTTTCTGGCCGGCCTGGCCAGCCGGCAAAGAGGCAGCCAGCTGTCCCCAGATAGCAGTACTAACCGGGCAACCTGAAGAGTTGCTTTGCGTTTCTGGTCAATTGTTCCGCCAACATCAGCAATTGCGTGCCTCGTGCCGACGCCAGACAGGTTGCCGTATGGATCACAAAAGCCGGTTCATTGCGCCGACCCCGCACGGGCACCGGGGCGAGGTAAGGGCTGTCGGTTTCCACCAGCAAGCGGTCCGCCGGAATTCCGACCGCCACTGCCCGCACGTTCTGCGCGTTTTTGTAGGTCACCATGCCGGCAAACGAGATGTGCAGCCCCATCGCCAGGCAATGCTCGGCCGTGGCGGCATCACCGGTGAAGGAGTGCATCACGCCGCGTACGGGACCGTTCCGCTCATAGTCTTCACGAAGCATCCGCACGATATCCGCTTCCGCTTCGCGGCAGTGAATCACCACGGGCAGGTGATGGCGGCGGGCCAACTGCAAATGCCGGGCAAAATAGACTTCCTGCTGTGGAAAAGGGGTCGAATCCCAGTGTCGATCCAGGCCGGTCTCTCCGATGGCCACAACCCGGTTCTGCGTTGCCAGGTTGGCCACCGTTTCCCAATCCCGAGGACCTGCCTGGGCGACGTGGTTGGGCTGGATGCCCACGGAGGCCGCCAGCGCAGGAAAGCGCTGAGCCAAGCCCACACACACCGCGCTCGAAGAAGCAGTCGTGGCGATGCTGACGATGTGGCCAACTCCGGCCGCGGTAGCACGTTCAAGCACTGCCGGCAGGTCCTGCTGGAACTGCTCGTCATCGAGATGGGCGTGTGTATCGATCAGTTGCAGAGCCACAGGATGCTTATCCGCTCGAGAGGGGTCTGCCCGCAAAAATCGGGACCCGGTCAGGGATGCACGACGGATTCCGGATGGGCGGTCGTCAGTGCTTCCAGCGTCTTGCGGTGTTGCCGTTTCATGTCGAGAAGTTTCTGAATCTCGGCACGGCTGTCGGGATCCGTCAGGGTAATCACGTCATTTTCAAGGTCCCGAATGCAGCGGTCCTCGGCGTCCACCAACATCGGCAGCAAATGGTCCAGTGACACGAAATTCAGCGTCGTAAAGTCGACGGGATAAGATCCCAAGTGGGGGACTGGGATCCGGTTACGCACCAGGAATTTCGCAAATGCGGTGATGGCGGGCTGTTCTTCGCCAATCAGCGTCTGCAATTGAGCCAACGCTTCCTTTTCCTCCGGACGGGTCCACGGAAAGGAATCCCGGACATACTGCAAGAGCGAGCGGCTCTCGCGCCGCAGAATCGCCTGAAGCCGAGCTTGGGTTTTGGGATCCTGCATGACAGCCATTGTCCTTATCCCCCGACGCGTGCCGGTGCCAGTGGTGTCGATTTTTGTTCGATCACCTTGAAGTGCGAAACGCCTTGTTGGCTGTACTCCGTCAACGGATACCAGTTCGGCAAAATGCCGAGCACGAAGACAGCCGCCGCCAGTAACGAAGAATACAGGGCGGAACTCCACGGCAGACGCAACGGTGGGGGCGCATGGCCTCCGAGATCTTCGACCGGTTTTTCCAGGGCTATGACTTTCATGACCTTGATGTAATACACCAGGCTGATGACCGTATTGATCGCTCCGATGACGAGCAGGGCGTACATGGTAAAGCTGAGACCGGGGGCGTCCGTGCGGTATTCCTGGCCCGCTTCAAAGAGCACCCAAAAGATTTGGAACTTCGCCGCAAAGCCCACCAGCGGCGGAATGCCCAATAGACTAAAAAGAAACACTCCCAGCGTGACGGCCATGACCGGCGCCCGGTGCATTAGTCCCCGATAGCTGCTGAGATCCTCCGAGCCGGTCTGGTTGCGAAGGAACGCCACGACCGCGAAAGCGCCCAGGTTCATAAACAGGTATGCAATGAGGTAAAAGAGGACCGCGCTGACGCCGTCCCGAGTGAAGGTGGCCAAACCCATCATCATGTAACCGGCGTGAGCGATGGTCGAGTAGGCGAGAAGTCGTTTGAGGTTTGTTTGAAGATAAGCGGCCAAATTGCCGAAGGTGGCCGTGATGGCCGCGACGACCGCAACGGCGGTGCCAAGATACTGGGCCATTTTCAACCAAGTGTCATAGTCCGGAGTAAGACTACTCAGGCCGGCCAAGGCTAAACCAAAGCGTGCCAGGAGCGCCAGGCCAGCCCCCTTGGAAGCCACGGACAAGAACCCCGCCACTTCAGCAGACGCACCCTCGAACACGTCCGGGCACCAGAAATGGAACGGCACTGCCGAGATTTTGAACGCGAAGCCCACCAGCACAAACAGCGTTCCGAGCACGAGGATCGAATCCAGGCCCGTCGACGTCTTGAGGAGGATCGCAAATCCACTAGCCACATCCGGCAGATACGCTGTGCCAAACTTGCCCGCCAGCAGACTGATGCCGTAGAGCATGATGCCGGAGGCCCCGCCGCCATACACGACGTATTTGAGGGCCGCCTCGCTGCTTTGCCGCTTCCCCTTGAGAAAGCCGGCCAGGGCGTAGCTGGGCAGACTCGCCATCTCCACGCCGATAAAGACCATCAGCAGATGATTGGCCGAAGCCATTAGCGACATTCCCACGATCGCGCCCAGCAACAGGGCATAGAAGTCGGCCGAATCCTCCCTGTCTGGAATGCCCGTCAGCATCGATAACCAGATGACCAGCACCGTGAAGGCGAGCAAAAACATCCGCAGGAAGAGCGTGAAATTATCATAGGCAAGGAGGCCCGTGAACATGACGCCGGGCCGGATTCCCTCGGTCCACTGTTGCCAATTGAGTCCGAGGGCGATCACGGTCAGGCACAAGGCAATCGATCCCAAATGCAGACGGTTGAGACCCCGGAACAGTCGGAGCACCAGCATGAGCACAATCGTGAAGCACAAGACCAGCTCCGGTGCAAAGCGAAGCAGATCATCGTTCAAATTCAATTGCAGCGTTTCCAGCCAATTGTGCAGATACATGGAGAAGGTCTCAACAATTCTATTCCGGAGTCCCTAGCAGGCTGGCTACGGACTACGGACTATTAGCGGAATGATGCAATCCTCGCCAAGCTTTCAACCAATCCGGTGACGCTCGGTTCCATCCAGGAGAGGAGCAAGTTCGGCCAAACGCCCAGGACCACCGATAGGACCGCAAGCGGCACGATGCACAGCAGCTCGCGCAAATTGATGTCGGGCAGTCCCTTGTAGGCGGGATTCTGACCCAGGTATACGCGCTGCAAAGTCCACAGGATGTATGCCGCGGTAATCACGACGGTCAGAGCGGCCAGGATCGCGAACAGCCGGCTGTAGTTCCAGGTT
>DATGIQ010000443.1:0-5067 GCA_035295665.1 Gemmataceae bacterium
GAACCGGCGGTCGGAGTCAGCCCGCCCACAACCGGTGGGCCCGGCGGTGGCCGCGACGGCCCGTAGGTAAATTGGTCCGGCGCGGAAATGGCCGAGGTGCCCGACGGCGTGGTCACCCTCACATCCACCACACCCGCGGCATGGGCAGGGGTCCGGAACACCGTGATCAGGCTGTCCGATACAACCTGGAAGTTGTTAACCGTGCTGCCGCCGAACGAGATGGCCGTGGCTCCGGTGAAGTGGCTACCGACCACGCTCAGACTGTCGCCGCCTCCATTCAAGCCGAAGGGGGGTCCCAGCCCGCTCACTGTCGGTACGGGCCCCAGGAACGTGAACTGATCCGCAGGGGAAAGGTCCGAGGTGCCCGACGGCGTCGTCACGGTCACGTCCACCATGCCGGCCGCGTGGGCAGGAAGACTGAACACGGTGATCTGGTTGTCGGAGTCCACACTGAAGCTGACCGACTTGCCGCCGAAGGAGACATTGGTCGCTCCGCTGAAATGGTTGCCCACGAGCGTCACCGAATAGCCACCCAGGTTCAAGCCGCTCGCTGGGGCAAGCGCGGAAACTGTGGGGAGAGGTGCGATATAGATGAATTGATCCGCGGCGGAAAGTGCCGACGTACCCGACGGCGTGGTCACCGTCACATCCACGACGCCGGCCGCGTGGGCAGGAAGACCGAACACCGTGATCTGGTTGTCCGAATTCACCGTAAAGGGGACGGACTTGCCGCCGAACGAGACCGTGGTGGCCCCGCTGAAATGGCTGCCCACCATCGACACCGTGTAGCCGCCCAGGTTCAAGCCGGTCGCCGGACCAAGCGCCGTAATTGCCGGAACAGGGGCGAGGTAGGTGAATTGATCCGCGGCCGACGTCGCAGACGTGCCGGACGGTGTCGTAACGGTGATATCGACGACCCCGGCGGCATGAGCGGGGGCGTCGAAAATCGAGATTCTGCTATCGGAGTCCACAGAAAAACTAACTGATTTGCCGCCGAACGAGACGGCCGTAGCTTTGCTGAAATTGCTACCAACCACCGTGACCCGGTAGCCGCCCAGGTTCAAGCCGGTCGCGGGGCTGAGGCCCGTGATGGTCGGAGCCCCAGGTGCGGGTGACGAAGCCAGGTACGTGAACTGATCAGCAGCAGATAGAGCGGATGTCCCCGAGGGCGTCGTGACCGTCACGTCCACAACACCGGCGGAATGAGCGGGCGTATTGAACACCGAGATCTGCGTATCGGAATCGACATGGAAGAAGGACACGACCGTGCCGCCAAAGGAGACCGCGGTGGCCCCGGTGAACGAACTGCCCACGATGGTTGTGGTGTAGCCGCCCTGGGTCAAGCCGGCGGGCGGCCCCAGGCCGGCCACGACCGGAGCTGGCCGCGTCAGGTACGTATACTGGTCGGCGGCCGAGATGGCGGAAGTGCCCGACGGAGTCGTCACGGTGACATCGACCACGCCGGCAGTATGGGCGGGGACGCCGGTAACCGTGATTTGGCTGTCCGAGTCGACATGGAAGAAGGAGGGGGCCACACCGCCGAACGAGACGGCGGTGGCCCCGGTGAACGAACTGCCGACCAGGATGACATTCTCCCCTCCCGGTGTGAAGCCGGTGGCGGCTCCCACGCCGGTAACCACCGGTGCGGGACGGGCTACGTAAGTGAACTCATCTCCGGCCGAAGTGATCGAAGTGCCCGACGGCGTGACAACGGTGACATCCACCACACCGGCCGCATGGGCAGGGATGCTGTACACGTTGATCACGTTGTCGGATCTCACAGCAAAGGAAGAGGTCGCCACGCCCCCGAACAGGACTGCAAAGGCTCCCGTGAAGTGGCTGCCGATGAGGGTAACGTTGTAGCCCCCTTCCCGGACGCCGCTGGCTGGCCCGAGGCCCGTTACCACCGGTGTGGCCGCGACGACCGGAGCCGTATAGGTGAACTGGTCCACCGGCGTGGCCGCGGAGGTCCCCTGCGGCGTGGTCACACGGACATCCACGGTCGGATTTACCACGCTGTGCGCGTAATATTGCTGGCTGCGTTGCAGGACTGGAGTGCCAAGCTGGCCTTGCTCGATCTTCGTATCCTTCAGGTATCCGGCCACCCCTCCGGGAGTTGTTTCTGTGGCCGTGGTGGAATCATAGTAATCGGCCAGCTCAATCAGACCCTGGTGATCGTAGAGGTTCTGGTAGTGGCCGGGTGTGTCCTTGCTGAGCAAGTCCGATTGACTATCATCGAAGCCGCTCACCGACGAAGGCATGGCCTTGAGGATGAGGCGCCCCTGGTCATCGTACCGGTAGGAGGTTTCCCACTGGCCAAGCACCTTCGTAATCGTCGTGTGGACCGACGTGGCGGCTACGGTTTGATTGATGTAGGGTTGTGGCACGTCCGGGTTATCAACGTTCGGGCCGTAGTAGTGGAACGGCAGCGTGAAGCGGAAGGTGTTGGCGTCCACGCGAGTCACGGTGAAGACACCGTTATAGAGTTCCGGCAACACGCCGCTGATGGCGACCACGTCACCGGTGTTGAGCCCGTGATTCGGTGCCACCACGGTGATGGTCCCGCCGCTTGCAGAGGACGCAGTGACCGTCATGCTGGTCACGGCCATGCTCGCGCCGCCGACATGGACATAATCCTCCAGCACGGGTTGGCCAACCTCATCGGTGTAAACCACCTCCCGGTCATGATCCCCCCAGTTGGGACTATCGCCGGGCAGATACTCCGTCGTCTTCATCCGCCAGAGGTTGTAATCGATGGTGTTGAAGCCCAGACCGACGAGATCGTAATTGCCGGCGTATTCGAACTTCGACGTACCCTGCCCGCCGCTGCACGTCGAACAGCCGGCTCCCTGGGCGATTTCCTCCGTAACGCGGTACCGCGTCCCAACCCGGTAGCCCGTCCGCCAGTAGTAATTCGTGTCGGTGTTTTCCCAGTAGTTCGCTCCGAAGCTGGGATCGCCGTCGGACCCGACGTGGTCGGCCCAGCGTTCGTAGGTGAAGAAATTGTTGACATACGGCTGGATGGCGGCATCCGAAGCAGTCAGGTAGTTCGGCACTGCGTCGGCCAGTCGATCCAGCGCCGCCCCGCCCACCACCGTCTTCAGGCCGCTGAAGAGGTGGAGGTCGCCCCCGGCACCTGGTGAGTTCGAGTTATACTTCCCGCCGGAGGGCTCGATCGGATCGGGACCGCCGGTTGTTAGAGCATTGTTCGTGGGGCCCTGCGACGGCAGGAACCCCTCGCCGGTGAGCTTGTAATAGCGGTAATAATGGGCATCGATCCGTTGCCAGGTAATGGAGCCGTCGCCAGTGGCCACCGGGTTTTCGATCTGAACCATCTGCAAATCGCCCAGCCGGCCATTGGGGTCGTTCTGCCAGCCGCCGGCGCCGTTAGGAAGCCGGCCGGTGTAGTAGCTGTACTCCGCCCGTTGCACCGGCTGCCAGCCGCCTTGGCCATCAGACCGCTGGAGCGTGACCTGTGTCACGAGCTGGGGCGGGGAGGCATTGGCGGCGGCTACCAGGTCATTGGTGACCGTGGCATAGGTGTAAGCGAATTGGTCGGTGGCGCCGGTGGCAGAATCGGTCAATGTCACGGCCGTCAGGTAGCCGGCCGCATCGTAATCAGCCGTTACCTGTGAGATGCCGTTGGCCGCCGTGTAGCTCTTGAACCGGCCATACTTGTGCGAAAGGTCGGTCCCCATCGAGTGGGCAATCGGCTGATTGGTCGCGTTTCGGTTGACATCGTAGAACTCGGTGACGTTCCCTTGGGAGTCGGTGAGGCGCAAGATAGGCACCGATCCGGGAACCCAGTCGAGCCGGTTGTTCTGGGCGCCCCACGCTGGATAGCTTGTGTAGGGGCCGGAGCTCGGAATCGTGAACGTATAGGTGCTATCGCCCCCTTGGATGACGGAGATCCGATTGTCGGGTGTGGTGCCGGGCGCGACATCCGGACCGCCATTGATGCCGCCTCCGACGACCAGGTAGGGTAGCTCGCTCACCGCCCAACCATTGCCGTTGAAACTGGAATTGTTCAACCCCGTCCAGCTCCGGGTCTGGCCCCATGGGAAGCCCAAGGCACTGCTGCTGAGGTCCGTCGCAGAAATCACCGGCATGCCATCGAACTCGCGCACGGGATTGCCCGAGACGGCGGACCCTGCTTGGCCGTTGTTCGCATTGGGCTGCACAGCAGGCGAAGTGTTCGTGCAATTCTTGTCGGAAGAATTACTGGAGAAGACATCGCCGGTTCCGACCGGCGGAGCAGGATTATTCGGGGGAGAGTTGCTGGAAAAGATGTCGCCAGGACCGGTGGACGGGGGAGGGGTTCCCGATCCATTTCCCGAAAAGATGTCGCCGGGCCCGCCGGACGGGGGGGAATATCCCGGCGTGTTGGTCGAGAAAATGTCGCCGGGTCCACTGGGGAGCGAGAAGTCGCCCGGAGGATTTCCGGAATAAATATCGCCGGTCCCAAGAGAATCGCCAGGAGTGTTTGTGGCGAAGACATCGCCGGGAGTATCGGGCAAGGGAGTTTCGTCGATCGGGTCATTGGAAACGAACCCGAAGGGCCCGACGCCGCCCGATCCGGTCAGACCGGGTTGAGTGACGGGTTGCTGAGGCCCGGCAATCCAGCCATAGGGGATCTTGGCCGTTGGCGCTGCCGATTCCGCCGACGATGGAGGAGGGGGAGCTTCTGCCCCGGCCGAACCGGACGGGGCACCCACCGAGCCATTTGTCCCAGCCTCTGCCTGGACCGGCCGTGAGTTCCCCGCTTCACTCGTTCCCGTCAAGGCTCTTCTTGCGGCCGGAGAAGCCCCGAAGGGCAACGCCCACAGCCCGTCGAAGTTATTGGCCAGGAGTTGATCAACGCCGTCTTTATCCCAGACCACGGAATCTCTGAGATCCGATCGGTTCCCTTCTGGGACGGCTCCCTGTTCTGTGGAGGGCGCTTTGTCACTGGGATGAGTGCCCACTTCTGCGACGAACGACCAGCCATTCACGTGCAACGCCGGGATGCTGTTTCCCCACGAGGCCGGGAATCGGTCAGCAATAGCGACCTCGGAAGCCCAAGGATCT
>DATGIQ010000444.1:0-3429 GCA_035295665.1 Gemmataceae bacterium
ATAAGTTTGCCCCACCGTCCCCAGAATCTCCGCCTGGACCAACGGCTTGCCCGGAAACTTGGCCTCGATTGCCCCGGGACTGAGCCCGCGCGCGGCCCGGTCGAGTAATTCTCGGATGGTCGGATCCGGCGTCACCCCCGCCTCCGCGCCTGTTGGGCGCAGGGTGACCGCCTGTTGCCGCGCATCGGCCTGGCGAAGCAGGTCGTTTTGCAGAAAGTCGCGCACGGCCCGAGAGACAGCGGCCTGGTCGCGGGCCTCCTTTTCCGCGGCCATGGCTCGGTCGCGCTCGGCTGCGGCTCGGCGTTCGTTCGCTTCAGCGAGGTGCTTCTGCTCCATCTCCGCTAACCGGGCCTGCTCCTTTTGGTCGCGCTCCTCCAGAGCCTGGCGTTCCTGCCGCCGGGCTTCCACCAGCCCGGCCGCTGTACCGGCGAAGCCGGCAATCAACGCCAGCAGCACCAGCCCGGCCGCGAGGACCTGGCCGCGGTTCCGGCGGACGAACTTCCGTACACGGTAGCCAGCGCTCGGCGGCCGCGCCTCAATCACCTCGTCGGCCAGGAACCGCTGGATATCCCGTGCAAGCCCGTTAGCAGTGTCGTAGCGGCGGCTGCGGTCCTTTTCCAGCGCCTTCATCACGATCCAATCCAGCTCCCCGCGCATCAACCGCGTGAGCCGGGCCGGCTCGACCCCACGGTTGGCCGCGACGGAGGGTAGGGCATCGGAGGAGCTCAATTTGGTGCTGGGCCGAGGCGGTTCCACCTCGCGGACCATGCGGAGAACTTCCAGGATCGCTGCTTTGCCCAGGCTCTTGCGGTCGATGGGAGTGAAGCCGGTGAGCAGCTCATAGAGGAGCACACCAAGGGCATACACATCCGAGCGTGTATCCACATCGACTTGGTCGAGACTGGCCTGCTCCGGCGACATGTACTCGGCCGTTCCGACCACGACCCCGTAAGCCGTGAGCGGCGCTTCCTCGGTCAGGTGTGGCCCCGTGGCCTTGGCAACGCCGAAGTCGATTACCTTCGGAACAGGCCGGCCATCGGACAAAGCAACCAGCACGTTGGAGGGCTTGAGATCCCGATGAATGATTCCTTTCTGGTGCGCGTGCTGGATCGCCTGGCAGACTGGTACGAATAACTCCAGCCGCTCGTGCGGCGACAGCCGCCGCTCGTCGCAGAACTTCGTGATCGGAACGCCCCGAACCATCTCCATGACGAAGTAGGGCCGGCCGGAGTCGGCGGTGCCGGCGTCGAGCACCCGGGCAATGTTCGGGTGGTCCATCAGCGCCAACGCTTGCCGCTCGACCTCGAACCGAGCAAGTACGTTTCGGCTATCGAGCCCGGTCTTGATGAGCTTCACGGCGACCTGGCGGCGGACGGGTTCGGTCTGCTGCGCGGCCCAGACTTCTCCCATGCCGCCTTGGCCAATCAGTTCCAGCAGATGGTAGGGCCCGATCCGGTCCCCGGGGTCATCGGCAGCCGGAGTGCGCAGGCTAGTAGTTGGCGGCGGGTCGGCGGGGTCGATCGACATGGCACCTCCCACGGGCCGGGTCGTTCAGGCTGGTGGTTCGTCATCCTAATAATTTATCCTACGACCAGCCGGCCGCCAGCCGTTCCGCGATGCCACGTCGGCTGCCTACGCGATGCTGGCAGACATAGCATCCTGAGCCAAGGAGAGGCAGGGGGAGGAAAGCACCGACCACGGCAAGAAGCACTATCTTTTCCCTTTATCAGCCTTTCCTGCGGTAATACAATACAGCAGCTCACGGGGACGCCTGGCTATCGTGAGAGCCGGGTAACGAGTACCGCGGGAGGCTTCCGATGACAGTGAAGGTACCGATGTCGGGGCCGGGTTGCTTCCAATGGAACCTTGGCGCCTGGCTTGGCGGCCAGTTGGGCGGCACGGCCTGGATGCTTGTCGGAGCGGCTATACTGGCGTTCGAAGCTCCTGCGGCCGCCGCCGCGTGGTTGGTCTGCTTCGCTATGGCCAATGCGCTGGGGGCGTGGATGTGGCGGCAGCGCGACCGACTGCGGCCCTACGCTGCGCTCCAGCTGCTGGTCGTCGTCGTGGGGGGCTGCGGCTTACTCGCCTTGGTCGCCCTTGACGTTCTGCGGCCCGAAGGCGCTCCGCTGGACCTGCGCTGGGAAGACGGCCGGCTCCATGCCGTGAACGTGCCCCCGAGCGAGTGGCACAAGGGCTATCTTCTGCTGCTGGTCTTGATGCTCCTTGGTATGGCCTACTTCGCGTTTCGGGAGTGGAGCGTACGGCAGCAAGGGGCGCGACAATAGCAATCCATGCCCAAGGACCACCTTTGAATCACCAGAGGCAAAGCAAAACCGCATGTTCGGATCGATCACCGAAAGCACTCCAGCTTTTCGCATTTCATGCCGGCAGCATGAAATCCTTTGAGCTTTCTACTTCATCGGTTGCTCTGAATCCGAGATCATAAGTCCGCTCCGCACTGGGGACACCAGCGTGGTGGATACTCCCCAGCGGTCACGGTGATGTTCGCGTGACATGTGGGGCAGGAAAACGCGGTCCCGGTCCACTGCCGGAATTGCGGCGTATTCAAAACGGTCCAGCTCGCATGGTGCCGCTGCGGTACCAGCTGTCCACTGCGATCCAGCGGGATCAGCGACACGGCCGCGCAAACGATCATTCCGGCGGCGCTAAAGTAAGCCAGCACGTAGGACAAGTGGAGCTCGTACTCCTCCTTCGACAGAACTTTCTTCACGACACTGTGATTATGGATGAGGAACTTGGTTTCTGGTGTGAGTTGGTTGTGGGGATCGTACCATTTCCCATCGCCGATTGGGGCGGGGACTCCTGGTAGAACCAACATGCCCGCAACGAGTGCGACCATGCCATACGCAAACACAAGTCCAAATGGCAACCGGAGCTCATTGCGGTGCATTCCCCGCGCAAGCAGGCCGAGAAACACCAACCACAGCAGACCCGTGGCCACGACAGCGAGAAGATGAACGTTCGGTCCATGAAAGGCGGCAACGCGGTCCAAGCTCAGGAAATGCAAGAGCGATACCGCCGTGAACGCGACGAATCCAATACCGGCAATGGCGTATCGCATCGTGATCCCAGCTCCTACAACCTACGGCAAACGCGCAGGAGGGCCTTCGGCACACGGGAGCTCAGCCTGCTGCCGCAATTTCTTCCCATGTCGGATTCGGATTAGGGCTCGAGGCATCCCCCCCACGAAGATGGACACCAGCAACCCGGTCACGGCCATATGCTTCCGGCTGGTCGGGAACGAAAGATTGCTCCAAGCGGAGCGTCCCCGCATAAAAGAAACCGGCCAGCGCCGGCAAGCACAGGAGCATTGCGCAGAGCAGGGCGCCACCGGCGATGAGCGTCTTCCGTCCCTCCTTGATCAACTGCTCCGGATCGCTTCGATCTTCAGACATCGTTCGCGACTTC